>JAKLDT010000117.1 GCA_022703405.1 Bacteroidota bacterium
TTTCCAAGCTCCTCCTTGAATCCCCTTTCGTCTGTCAGTTTTCCGGTACAGTAAGCCTTAAGAAGCATGAATTTGGGAACAAGGTTGTCCTGTGGGAACCTCTTAAGTGCCTCATCAGATTTTGCCAATGATTCAATATACTTTTCCGACAGGTAGAGATTATATGCTTCTTCATACAGGTTCGCGGCCATTCTGGAATCAGCCATTTTCTTTTCATAATAGGCAGGATCGGATAGTATCCGTGCAAATTCACTTTCAGGAAATCCAGTAAGTAATTCCTGCCTGTATGTTTCTGATCTTGGTCCGTTTATGTCTTTATTTACCCTGTACAGGTTGAACAGTGCTTCAGGCACAAGTTCACCTTTTGGGAATCTTTTCCTTAGTTCTTCCCATGTCTCGGTGGCCTTTGCCGGATCCTGGATCCTTTCGGAGTATGCCTTGCCGGCATTAAGGAGTGCATTTGCAATCTTGTCGTTTGAAATTGCAAGCAAGGAATCATTCATCGGAAGGTTTAATAAGTAGAATTCGGGGCTCTTCCTGTCAAGTTTTTTCCTGCTTGTATCACTCTTCAGCTGTTCTCCTTCACCTTCTGCATCCTGCTCAATTACAGCAACTACCGATCTGTTTGATCTTCTCCAGTTATCTTCAAGTCGCCTTTCTCCCCATCTCCTCCTGAATTCAGTTCTTCCGAAGGTAAGGGCTGACTGGTTATAGAAATACCATTTGCCTTCATTATCTATCTGACCCTGAAACCTCCTCTCGTTTTCATAAAACTGGCCCATATTGTACCTGTCGGAATAATCGGTGGTCCTGCCTTCACTTTCATCCTTTGTGACTTGTGCTATTATATTGGAGATCAGGGCATTTCTTTCAGCGTCACTCATCGCAGCCACTTTCTGAAGGCTGTCTTCGTTTTCAATTATGCGGAGTTCAGTAACAAGGGCGCTAAGATTCAGTGACTTATTTTTCAGGTTTTTGTAGTCGGGATATTTTTCATCAATAAAATACATTGCACTGTCATAAAATTTCCCGGCTTCCATATAATCGGGTTTATCATAGAAATATCCCGCGAGGGCCAGGTAGGATCTTCCCTTCTGGTTCCTGTTCATTGAAGGTGCAGAAGCCGACATCCGGAAATATTTAACTGCTTCGGCTTCATTGCCTTCGCGCATTGACAGATTACCCAGGGCATAGAAAATCTGATCCTGAAAATCCTTGTTTTTGGCATCCCGCAGCATTTTCCCCAGTTCCTTTCTCATTTCCGCGGTGTTCATTGTATTAACATCAAGCACTCCGGGCAGTCTTATCCTCGCATAGAACTCTACCTCGTAAGGGGGCCTCATTTTTATCACTTTGTTATAAAAATATGAAGCCTGTGCACCGTCTCCGGTCTGATCATAAAGCTGGGCAAGGAGAAAGGTCAGCCTGTACCTGTTCCTTTTCCCTCCGGTGTTATCAATTGCTTTCCTCAGGGGTTCTATTGCTTCGGAATATCTTTTTTGTTTGATAAAAAGATCGGCCATAGTGCTGAAGTACATGGCAGAGAATGCCTTTGACGACTGGGGAGGGATACCGAGATCGGATAGCAGTCTGAGTGACTCATTGTATTCCTCATTTTCGTTGTGAACCCTTGCCAGCCATATTGCAGCCTCATTTTTTAGTTCTGCAGAATTTGCTTCAGCAATGCAGTATTCAAAAAGAGCCTGTGCTTCCTTGTATTCGTGCTTATAAAACCTGGCTTTTCCTATAAGCAGATAACTGTCATCAACCCAGTCGTTGTATTCCTTCCTGTTAAGCAGTTCCTGTTCCTTTTCTGAAATATCATTCTTGTCATTGATTTCAGGCTTGGCTGTCATTGATTTCAGTGAAATAAGCTTTGAAGCTTTCTGAATAGCCCTTTCCATATTAGAGCTGCAGTATGAAGGAGTAGCAGGATCGCTGAATTCAAAGACTCTCAGCAAATCGGCATAGTCGTCACGGTAATTTGTGCTGATATTTGTTAAACCCTCCTTAAAGTTCTCATATCCATTGAAATAGATATTGTACTTTGCGGTCATGTTATGGTAAAACCTGGTTGTATCCGTATTCTTTTCAATGGAACAGGTAGTCAGAAGCAGGGTTGCTCCCAGGATTACAAGGAATTTATATGGCGTGCCGGACTGAGCCAATAAGCAAAATTTAATACTATAACTTACTTAAGTTGTGTATAGTATTCAAAGGTAAATAAAAATGAGCTGTTCAGCTTTTTCAGACCGAAATTACACTTTTTATTTCAGGCACCTCTCTTAATATAGCCTGTTCAACGCCTGCCTTTAGTGTCTGCATGCTGTAGGGGCAGCCATGGCAGGCTCCCTTCAGTTTTACCTTTACAGTCAGATCGTCTGTAACCTCAATAAGGTCTATATCGCCTCCGTCGGACTGTAGATAGGGACGGACTCTTTCAAGGGCTTTAAGAACGCGGTCCTTAACTGTTTTTTCTGTCATAGCTATTTGCTTATTTCAAGTTTTATTGTTGGTCGCTGTTCCCTGTTTCTCTTTTCAATGCTTTCTATGACGCTGGTGGCCAGATCATTGAATGCCGAACCGGTAACAGAATCGTTCAGGGCAACAGGTTCTCCGTTGTCGCTTCCTTCGCAGATGCTCTGTACAAGCGGTATCTGACCCAGCAGTGTGATTCCTGTTTTTTCTGAAAGTTTCCTGCAACCCTCTTTTCCGAAGATATAGTATTTGTTCGATGGCAATTCTGCAGGAGTGAACCACGACATGTTTTCAACAAGTCCGAGAACGGGAACATTTATTTTTTCGGTTCTGAACATTGCAATACCTTTTATGGCATCTGCAAGGGCAACCTCCTGAGGTGTGCTGACTACTATTGCACCAGTGACAGGAACTTCCTGAACAAGAGTGAGATGTATATCGCTGGTTCCCGGAGGAAGGTCGACAAGAAGAAAATCGAGTTCACCCCATTCTCCCTGCATAATCAACTGTTTCAGGAAGTTGGAGGCCATGGGTCCACGCCAGATGACTGCATCCTTGGGATCGACAAAAAAACCTGTCGAAAGAACTTTTACTCCGTATTTGCTGAGAGGAATTATTATATCTGTACCCTTTTCCTGTTTTACATCAGGATGGTAAGATTCCTCATTGAACATCTTGGGAACTGAAGGACCAAAAACATCCGCGTCAAGCAATCCTACAGAAAATCCTCTTTTCGCCAGGGCAACAGAAAGATTGACTGCAATTGTTGTTTTACCCACGCCACCTTTGCCTGAAGAAACTGCAATTATGTTTTTCACATAAGGAAGTACTTCCCGCGGTTTTTCAGCCTGTTTGCCAACAACAACTTTAGGTTCCACCTTAATTTCCTTTATAACAGCATCCTGTCCAAGGCTGTCTTTTAAAGCCTTAACAACAGTACTGCGTATTGAAGAAATGAAGGGATCATTTGATTTTTCCGGCCTGAGAACTATTGAAATGCCTTCTTCTGCAGAAGTAATATCAGCAACGATTCCCATTGTTACAAGGTCCTTTCCTGTTCCGGGATGCACAACTTTTGAAAGGATTTCTGTTATCTGAGCTTTTGAAAACATTTTGCTCATTATTTTTATTTAAATTAAATATAAACAAGCTGCAATTTTACAATAATTACCTCAGACGGGCAAGAAAAAACTATTTAAGTTCCCTGAGTGGATCCCAGAATTTTTCAGAAAAACCGACTATCTGGTCATCCTCAACAAGCACTCCTTCATTTTTCAGGAGCTGTTCCATTGTTGTTGAGTTGCCGAAATGATGCTTGCCTGAAAGCAGTCCCCTGCTGTTTACGACTCTGTGTGCAGGTATGAATTCCGGTCTGCTGTGGCAGGCATTAAGGGCCCATCCGACCATTCTGGCTGAGCGGCCTGAACCAAGGTAGCGGGCAATTGCACCGTATGAAGTCACTCTTCCATAAGGTATAAGTTTTGTCACCTCATAAACCATTGAGAAGAAGTCATTCTCTTCTTTCAGCTGTTTCTTCGCCATATTCAGCAAGTTTTTCCCTGTTGAGCCTGAAGGCAAGATAGGTGATTTTCATTCCTTTTCCCAGGAATTGTTTCTCGTAATGTGTCTTTATTGAAAGGATATCTCCGTAGAAATCAACATTTTCGCCTGAGTTATTGTGACTGAGTTCGAGCATTGAGATACTGTTGCTCATTGAAGCATATTCTTCATAGAGGTTGTCAGTCGACAGCAGGAGTTCGAATTTGTATTTCTCAATTACTCCGAGTGTATATTTATGAAGTTCTGTGTTGTCGGTCTTCAGATGTATTATTGCATTGTTCTTAAGAAAGGCTGTATATCTTTTTAGGAAGGGAGGAGATGTAAGCCGTTTGCCTGAGTTTTTAGGCCCGGGATGGGGATCGGGGAAGGTGATCCATATTTCATCAACCTCATTTTGCGAGAAGAAGGAACTTATAAATTCAATGCGGGTTCTAAGGAAGGCCACATTGTTCATCTTCAGTTCATTCGAAGTTTTGGCGCCTCTCCACATCCTAGCGCCTTTTATGTCAACGCCTGTATAATTATTTTTCGGGAACATTTTTCCCAGTCCTACTGTGTATTCACCTTTACCGCAGCCAAGTTCAAGGATAAGAGGATTATTGTTCTTAAATATCTGAGCGCCCCACTTTCCTTTAACAGGATGGTCCTTTGCCGTTACCTCGCCGATTTCAGGCTGAATAACATTGGCAAATGAACCGAATTCATTCCATCTGGCCAGTTTGTTCTTTCCCATTCAAGTGATTATTTGCCCTTTTTTTCAATTCTGATACCGATATCATATACTCCCTCAAGGTCTTCTGTTCTCATTCCGTGCTGTACATTGAAGGTATATTCACCCTTCAGCGGGAAGAAGACATTTGAGCGGTAAGGCAGTTTCAGCTCCTTTATGTCGCCAAAGCCTTTGCCATACCATTTGCCTTTGTCATCGGCAAGGTAGTATTGCAGGGTGTCGGTTAGTTTTTTGCCATCGGGTGATGTTGCAGTTACAAAGAGGAAGATGTTCCTGAAAGGATAGTCTGATCCTGTCCGCAGCACAAAGAAAATATCATTACCGGTAAGTGTATCATTAACAGGTACCCTGAACTCGGGAACGTTCATAAGCTGCCAGGTATTTTCCTTCATCTCAGCCGATCCGGTATACAGGACATTGCTGTTGCATGAAGAAAGAATCAGCAAAAATGAAAGTAAAAATCCTGCTGTTCTACTTGTTATTCTTCTTTGGAATAAATTTTCTGTTTTTCCTTCTGCCATGTTGTTGATTATGCTTTTGCTTCTTTTCCTCAGGCTGGTCGAAACGTGTCAGGCTGTTGTTCTTGAGAAGGTCATGTGAAACTGGTTCAGCCTCCCAGTTGTCCTCAGCCTTTCTCAGCTTGTCAGGTTTTTTGCCCTTTCTGTTAAGCTCCTGTATTTCTCTTACCCTGTCGACAGGCAATGAAATAAGGTTGGCTGAAGTACGGGAATCGGTTGAATACCAGTACAGACCCTTGTGCACTTCAACTTTCTGAAAATAGGCAGTGCATTCCATTGATTCAAGCGGTATGTCGCGGGACGGGAATGACCTTTGGGCATCAACATAGCAGTCGAGTTCAAAATTCAGGCAGCATTTCAGTTTGCCGCACTGCCCTGCAAGTTTCTGAGGATTGAGTGACAGTTCCTGGTACTTGGCATGGGTAGTTGTTACAGAGATGAAATTTGTAATGTATGTTGAACAGCAGAGCTCTCTTCCGCATGATCCTATTCCGCCTATCCTGCCGGCTTCCTGGCGGGCGCCAATCTGCCGCATTTCGACCCTTATCCTGAATTCGTCGGCAAGTACCTTGATGAGTTGTCTGAAGTCAACGCGCTCATCTGCAATATAATAAAAGATAGCCTTTGTCTTGTCGCCCTGATACTCAACATCACCTATTTTCATGTTGAGCTTAAGTTCTTCAGCTATTTTTCTTGATCTCAGCATTGTAGGGATTTCAAGTTTCCTGGCCTCTTCCCATTTCTGGATGTCAACGGCTTTTGCCTTCCTGTAAACTTTCTTTAGTTCTTCAGGGGTCTGAAATGCCTTCATCTTTTTAAGCTGCTCCCTTACAAGGTGTCCTACCATAGAGACCCTTCCGATATCATGTCCGGGGGATGCTTCAACAGCTACAATATCTCCGGTTTCAAGTCTCAGGGCATTTACATTTCTGAAAAATCCCTTTCTCGTATTTTTAAACCTTACCTCAACAATCTCATTTTCATCAGGTACAGAAGGAATGTCCTTAAGCCAGTTGAATGAATCGAGTTTATTAAGACCTGGTTTATATTTTATTTCAGGCAGCCTGAGTTCTTCCGCAGCCTGGCCCTGAATATCTTCATTTTCTGTCATGGAATTATTGTTCCGCAAAAATTTATCCTGCAAAAGTAATTATTTCAAGCTTCAAATTCAATAAAAGCGATAATGATCAGGCTGATCGTATAAAGCGAGTTACTTTAAGGGCCAGATCGAGAAAGATTATTTTGGCATTCCCGTTGGCTTCAATATGCGAATAGCCAAGGTTAAACTCTTCATAAAGAGGGTAGACATTTTCGCGTGTTATAAAAGGATGGAACTTGCCCGAGAATCCCTCTTCCTCTCCTGTCAGGAAGACAAGTCTGTTTTCCTTTTGCCCCAGGGTGAGCATCAGGTTCTCACGCAGTATCCTCAGGGAGAAGGAAATAAAATTCTTCTGTGCTTCCCTTCCTGTAGCCGCCATTTCCTCCGACCAGCCAACAAGTGAAACTACATCTCTCTTCCATGCAAATCTCATGAGGGTTTTAAACCGTTCAAGGTTGTCAAGGGAAGTGTTTTCATCTTCACACAATTCGGAAGCCCTGATTATATTTCCGTTTGCAACATGTGCAATATCAGCTGCTTTTTCAGCAGTAACGCCATATCTGGAAGTAAGATAATTTTCTATTTCACTGTCGGTAAACACCGGTATTTTAATCAGCTGGCATCGTGACATGATTGTCGGGATCACCTTGTCAGGTTCATCTGAAACGAGCAGAAAGAGTGTTTTTTCAGGAGGCTCTTCAATCATTTTGAGAAGCTTGTTGGAAGCTGAGGGATGCATTTTCTCAGGCAGCCAGATTATCATAATCTTGTAGTCCGACTCAAAGGTCTTCAGGCTGAGCTTTCTTATTATCTCTGAAGCCTCGGAGGCGAATATCATACCCTGGGCATTACCGACCTCAATATGATCAAGCCATTTGTTCAGGGTAAAAAATGGTGATAGAGCTGTAAATTCTCTCCACTCCTCTATATAATTATCACTTACAGGGTCAGTTGCCTTTTTCCCTTTAATTACAGGAAAAACAAAATGCAGGTCGGGGTGTATCATTTTGTCATACTTGATACAGGACTTGCACCTGCCGCATGAGTCATGTTCCTGCCTGTCCTCACAGCTTATGTACCTGGCATAAGCAAGAGCCAGAGCCAGGCTTCCGCAGCCTTCATTTCCGGCAAATATCTGGGCATGGCTTACCCTTTCCTCATTGACCGACCTGATGAGTTTGCCAATAATCTCTTTCTGACCTGGTATCTGTGCGAAATTCATAACAAAAAAATGCAGTACAATTATACTGCATTTTTTCCTCATCTCTATGTTTAAAAAATCCTTTGACCTGAGCGGATTTTAAAAGTTCCAGCTAAAGAGCTGCCAGAGCTGAATCATAATCAGGCTCTTCTGTAATTTCCGGTACAAGCTGTGTGTGTTTTACATTTCCCGACTCATCAATAACAACAATGCTGCGTGCATATAATCCTGCAAGAGGGCCGTCGGTCAGGTCAATTCCATAAGCCTTGCCGAAAGCTGAGTCACGGAATCCTGATAGGGATGTTACATTTGTTATTCCTTCGGTTGAGCAGAACCTTCCCATTGCAAAAGGAAGATCTTTTGATATTGCAAGAACAACAGTGTTGTCCTTTCCTGCAGCATACTGGTTAAACTTCCTTACGGATGTTGCACATACCGATGTGTCGAGGCTCGGGAAAATATTAAGTATTATCTTCTTACCTTTCAGTTCCGATAATGACAGGTTTGACAGATCTGCTTTAACGAGCTTGAAATCAGGTGCTTTAGTTCCTTTTGAAGGCAGGTTGCCTGATGTGCTGACAGGATTTCCCTTAAGTGCTGTTTTTGCCATAATATGTTATTTTAATTTAGTTTTAAAATAGAACATAAGAACATTGAATTTGTTCAATAAATTTACATTTTCTTTAAACGCAATCAAATTCTTTTATATGACTATCAGGAATCATGCACATAGACTCATTGATTTTCTTCGTTTACCCCGCCCCCAAGGGGAGCGAAGAAAATCAATTGGCTCCCCCCTGAGAATGGGGTAAAACAATTGATTTTCAAGCATTATTTGATCCTATTAAACATTACTGAAACTCAAATTCTTTATTCTTCTTTCTACTTTCTTCTTTCTCCTTAGAGCTCTGTTACAAACCTGATTCCGGTAATTTATTTATATCAGCATATTCAAAAAAAAATATGTAGGTTTGTATGTGAAAATATTAACAAACAAAAAAATATAATCTATGAAAATGATCCAGGATTTCAGTTTCAGTGGAAAAAAGGCTATAGTAAGGGTTGATTTTAACGTACCGCTCGACAAGAAGACCTTTGTTGTTACTGATGATACACGCATAAGGGGAGCGCTTCCGACAATAAACAAAATTATAAAAGATGGCGGCTGCCTTATACTTATGTCGCATCTCGGAAGGCCGGAAGGCCGTATGGAAAAGTATTCACTTAAGCCTGTTCTGCCAGTGCTCGAGAAGCATCTTGGCAGGAAGGTTCTCTTTGCCGATGATTGCCTGGGAGAATCGGCTGTTTCAATGGCTGCTGCACTGAAGCCGGGAGATATCCTGCTTCTTGAAAACGTCCGTTTCTATCCCGAGGAAGAGGGTAAGCCAATACTTCCCGAAGGTGTTGCCGAAGATGTTAAAAAAGCAGCAAAGGCAGAGATGAAGGTGAAGCAGAAGGAAATGGCAAAGAAACTTGCAGGATAT
>JAKLDT010000118.1 GCA_022703405.1 Bacteroidota bacterium
TGATTATTTTCTCAATTGCAAGTATTCTTTTTGTCTTCTGCATATTTATGCATATTTTTTGCAAATATATTCAATTTTTCACAAAATGAAATATAAATCAAAAAAATATGCTATTTTTGGCGCACAATTCCTGACAATGAAAGAAGATATAAAGAAGGTAATAATACTTGGCTCAGGCGCTCTTAAAATCGGAGAGGCAGGTGAATTTGACTACTCCGGATCGCAGGCACTGAAAGCTCTTAAGGAGGAAGGTGTCAAGACAGTGCTTATAAATCCTAATATTGCCACTGTTCAGACATCTGAAGGACTTGCCGACAAAATATATTTTCTTCCTGTAACTCCGTATTACGTTGAGGAGGTAATCAAAAAGGAAAGACCTGATGGTATACTTCTGTCATTCGGAGGCCAGACAGCTCTCAATTGCGGAACCGAACTCTTCAGGGCAGGCATCTATGAAAAATATAAGGTCAGGGTACTGGGAACTCCTGTCAGAGCAATTATGGATACTGAGGACCGGGAACTATTTGTCAGGAAACTCGATGAGATAAATGTAAAAACACCCAGCAGCATTGCAGTCACAGGCGTTGATGAAGCAATTGATGCAGCAGAAAAACTCGGTTACCCTGTAATAATAAGGGCTGCATAT
This sequence comes from Bacteroidota bacterium, assembly GCA_022703405.1. Lineage (GTDB taxonomy): Bacteria > Bacteroidota > Bacteroidia > Bacteroidales > VadinHA17 > LD21. Next base: position 647 of record JAKLDT010000118.1, read on the forward strand.
ACTCTCGGAGGACAGGGCAGCGGCTTTGCGTCAAACAGGGAAGAACTCAGGGCGCTTGCATCAAAAGCCTTCTCCTATACCAGCCAGATACTTGTTGAGGAATCGCTCAAAGGCTGGAAAGAGGTTGAATATGAGGTTGTACGCGACAGGTATGACAACTGCATCACTGTGTGCAACATGGAAAACTTCGATCCTCTGGGAATCCATACCGGTGAGAGTATTGTAGTTGCGCCTTCACAAACCCTTACAAACAGCGAATATCACAAGCTCAGGGAACTCTCAATCCGTATTATCAGGCATATAGGCATTGTGGGCGAATGTAACGTTCAGTATGCCCTGTCGCCCGAATCGGAAGATTACCGGGTTATTGAGGTGAATGCCCGGCTTTCGCGCTCAAGTGCACTTGCCTCAAAGGCCACAGGCTATCCGCTTGCCTTCATTGCCGCAAAGCTCGGCATGGGCTATGGACTTCATGAACTAAAGAACTCTGTAACAAAGAATACAACTGCATGCTTCGAACCCGCCCTCGATTACATAGTCTGCAAAATACCAAGGTGGGACCTCAATAAATTTGAAGGTGTTTCACACCTCATCGGAAGCAGCATGAAAAGTGTCGGCGAGGTAATGGCAATAGGAAGAACATTCGAAGAAGCCATCCAGAAGGGTCTGAGAATGATCGGACAGGGGATGCATGGCTTTACGGGAAACCGCGACCTGAGCTTCGAGGACATAGAAAGGGAACTGTCGGAACCAACTGACATGAGGATCTTTTCAATTGCTGAAGCCCTCGAAAAAGGAATGCCTGTCGACAGGATCTATGAACTCACAAAAATTGACAAGTGGTTCCTCTTCAAGCTGAGGAACATAATTAATATAAAGGATGCTCTTTGCACTTACAAAACATTTGAATCAATACCAAACGAACTTCTGGCCCATGCCAAGATCAACGGATTCAGTGATTTCCAGATCACCAGGCATGTTCTGAAGTCAGGCCCTGCGGAAATTAACGACGACCTGATGAAGCTCAGAAGCTACAGAAAAGCCCTGGGCATAGTACCTTATGTTAAACAGATCGATACCCTTGCTGCAGAATATCCCGCAGTTACAAATTACCTCTACCTTACTTACAGTGCCTCGGAGCATGACATAGTATGTGAAAATGACAACAAATCGGTAATTGTACTTGGATCAGGCGCTTACAGGATAGGCTCAAGTGTTGAATTTGACTGGTGCTCGGTAAATTCAATAAATACAATCAAGAAAGAAGGCCTGCGTTCGGTTATGATCAACTATAACCCTGAAACAGTCAGCACCGATTACGATATCTGCGACCGCCTGTACTTTGATGAACTTACATTTGAAAGGGTACTCGACATTATTGATATTGAAAATCCTGGCGGGGTAATCGTATCGGTCGGCGGTCAGATTCCAAACAACCTGGCAATGCGCCTTCACAATGAGAATGTGCACGTCCTGGGAACATCACCTGTCTCTATTGACAGGGCAGAGAACCGGCACAAGTTCTCAGAAATGCTTGACAACCTGCATGTTGATCAACCACGATGGAAGGAACTCTCATCAATAGAGGATATTTACGAATTTGTTGACCGCATAGGATTTCCTGTTCTTATCAGGCCATCTTATGTACTCTCAGGCGCGGCAATGAATGTGGTTTCGAACAAGAATGAGCTGTCACATTACCTTAACCTGGCTGCAAAAGTATCAAGGCAGTATCCGGTTGTAGTATCAGAATTCATTGAGAATGCGAAGGAAATTGAGATTGATGCGGTTGCAAAGGAAGGCGAAATGCTTGCCTATGCAATAAGCGAGCATGTTGAATTTGCCGGGGTTCACTCTGGTGATGCAACAATGGTTTTTCCTGCCCAGAAAATATATTTTGAAACAGCGAGAAGGATCAAGCGTATTTCAAGGCAGATAGCAAAAGAACTTAACATCTCGGGACCTTTCAATATCCAGTTCCTTGCCAAGGACAACGATATAAAGGTTATTGAATGTAACCTGCGGGCAAGTCGCAGTATGCCTTTTGTATCAAAAGTCCTCAAGACAAACCTTATAGAACTGGCTACAAAGGTGATGCTTGGCCTGCCTGCCGAAAAACCTGGAAAAACAGTCTTCGAACTCGATTATGTTGGCGTTAAGGCTCCGCAGTTCAGCTTCTCTAGACTGGCCAAAGCCGATCCTGTTCTTGGTGTCGACATGTCATCAACAGGCGAGGTGGGATGCATCGGCGAGGGATTCTATGAGGCCATCCTTAAAGCAATGTTCTCAGTCGGATACAGGATACCTAAGAAAAGCATCCTCCTGTCGACAGGACCCGCCCGCTCAAAGGTGGAACTGATTAACAGCGCCAGGGCACTTGTGGAAAAAGGACATAAACTGTACGCAACAAGAGGTACCCAGCAGTTCCTCCATAATGCAGGTATTGAGGCTGAGGTAGCCTACTGGCCCGATGAAAATAAATCGCCCAATACGATAGAGCTTATTAAGACAAAAGAGGTGGACCTTGTAGTTAACATACCTAAAGACCTGAGCGCCACTGAACTAAACAACGACTACACAATAAGGAGAAGTGCAGTAGATTACAATATACCTCTTATTACAAATGCCCGGCTTGCAAGCGCCTTCATACTGGCATACTGCAAACTCGATATTAAGGATCTGGAAATTAAGAGCTGGGAGGAGTATAAATAAAGGCGGAGGGCGAAAGGCAAAAGGCGAAAGGGCAATACTTACCGCATGACTGCGCAACCAAAGACCACAAAACTAAAGACTAAAGACAACATGACAATACGCCAGGCCCGACCTGAAGATGCTGATGCGATAACTGATTTCCAGAAGAAAATGGCCTGGGAAACCGAACAGTTTGAACTTGATCATGAGAAAGTTTCAAACGGAGTCCTGAAAGTATTCGCGGAGCCATTCAGAGGCCGTTACTGGGTAGCTGAAGATGAAGGTACTGTAATAGCCTCGCTCCTGATAACTTATGAGTGGAGCGACTGGAGAAATACCGATGTCTGGTGGATCCAGTCAGTATATGTGTTACCCGGATTCCGGCGCAGGGGAGTTTTCAGGGAAATGTACAAAGCTGTAAAAGAAGAAGCTGACAAACAGCATATTGCAGGCTTACGTTTATATGTTGAAACAAATAATGTTCCGGCTCAGAAAACCTATGAGTCACTTGGTATGCAATGCCAGCATTACAAAATGTATGAATGGCTTAAATAATGCCTGATGATATGGCTGGCAGTTATATTGGTGCTTCCCTACTCAATTCTGCTCTTCCGGATTTACCGGGGCAGCAGAAAAATAAAACAATTCAGACCGGCAGATCAGAGCAGACAGTTTATTTCTGTAATTATTGCCTGCCGCAATGAAGAGGATAATCTTCCTCTGATATTGTCCGATCTTGCTTCCCAGAATTATCCTGAAGACTTATTTGAAGTTATCGTTGTTGACGACTGTTCATCCGACAATACGGCTGAGACTGCATTGCTCTTCAAAGCTCAGGTGCCAAACCTGCGAGTAATTGAAAACAGCGGAACCGGGAAAAAAGCCGCAATAAGGGAAGGCGTCAACGCTGCTAAAGGTTCACTAATACTTACAACAGATGCCGACTGCAGGATTGGTCCTCTGTGGCTGTCAACAATAAGTTCCTTCAGCTCGGAGACTGGTGCCGGTCTTATGATTGGTCCAGTAAAAATGAAAAGTACAGGTAGTTTTGCCTCTGACTTCGCCATGATTGAATTCCTTGCACTCCAGGGAATCACCAAAGGTACTGCGGAGATCGGAGATCCTTCAATGTGCAACGGCGCTAACCTTGCTTTCAGAAAAATGCTCTACCTTGAAAATGAAGGGGAACTTCATCCGGAAATTCCCTCAGGCGATGATATTTTCCTCCTTCATGCAGCGAAAAGAAAAAAAACAGCTGCCATTCGATGGATTGAGTCACCGGATGCTGTTGCTGAAACCAGGACCCCTGACACTTTAATCAAGGTTTTCAATCAGCGTAAGCGCTGGTTATCAAAGGCTTCTGTCTACAAGGACAAAATTTCAATTCAACTTGGAATTGTAACATTTGTTACAATTTTACTCCAGGCAATGCTCACTGTCTCCCTGGCATTTGACCCTGCATTTATATATATATACCTTGTTGTTCTTTTCCTGAAATCAGTCCCCGACTTTCTGTTAATATATAATACAGCAGAAAGCTATAACATAAGAAGAGCACTACGTTGGTTTATACCATCGCAGCTCATCTATCCTTTCTATGTTCTGATTGTTGCTGCCGGAGCTTTTGCAGGGTCTTATAAGAAGGATTAGTTCCCCATTTCTGACAGGAACTTTATCCTTACAAGCCTTATCTCCTCTTCTTCAAATTCATTTCCCAGAGCCTTAAAAGCTTCATCAAGAGAATCGGTTTCAGCTTCTTCCCTGAAGTATGAATAGATATCGTGCTGCCTTTCCTCGTCGATTATTGTATTTATGTAGTAATCGAGGTTAATTCTTGTTCCGGAGTTTACAATAGCTTCAATTTCCGACAAAAGTTCAGTCATATCCATGCCTTTTGCTTCGGCAATATCCTCGAGCGATCTTTTCATATCGATGCTCTGGATAATATAAACCTTTATCCCTGATTTATTTACTATTGATTTAACTATCATGTCGAGAGGCCGGATAATCTCCTTTTCCTCCACATAGCGCTTTATAAGCTCAATAAATTCCTTACCGTAGCGCTGGGCTTTGCCTGCTCCAACACCTGAAATATTCTGAAGCTCATCAATTGTAATGGGGTACTGAATGGCCATATCTTCAAGCGAAGGGTCCTGGAAGATAACAAACGGAGGCACATTCTTAACTTTTGATATCTTTTTCCTTAGGTCTTTTAGTATGCTGAACAGTTCCTCATCAACTGCAGTTATCTTGGCTCCGAATGCATTCTCCTCATCTGCCGATTCTGCATAATCATGATCCTCTGCAAGCATGAACGATACAGGCTTTTCAATAAACTCCTGTCCTTTTTGAGTTACCTTGAGAAGGCCATAGTTTTCAATATCCTTTGTTAAAAGCTTGGCTATCAGAGCCTGGCGTATCACCATGTTCCAGAATTTCTCATCCTTTTCCTCTCCTGAGCCGAAGAATTCAAGCTTGTGATGTTTGTATGACTTTATAGCTGAAGTTACCTTTCCAGCAAGAATATTTGCAATATGATCGGCCTTGAATTTCTCTTTAACCGCAAGTATTGTTTCAAGTACTGTTACAACTGAATCACTGCCCTCAAACTGTGTTTTAGGATGCAGGCAGTTATCGCAGGCTTCACAGTTTTCCTTGTCATATTCCTCGCCGAAATAGTGTAGCAGAAGTTTTCTGCGGCAGACTGATGATTCAGCATAAGATACTGTTTCAAGAAGAAGCTGCTTGCCAATTTCCTGTTCTGCAATCGGTTTGCCCTGCATGAATTTCTCCAGCTTTGTAATATCACTGTAACTGTAATATGCGATGCAGTTACCCTCACCGCCGTCACGACCGGCCCGTCCTGTCTCCTGGTAGTAGCCTTCAAGGCTTTTGGGAATGTCGTAATGTATCACGAACCTGACATCGGGTTTGTCAATTCCCATTCCGAAGGCTATTGTGGCAACAATGATGTCAACTTCTTCCATCAGAAACTTATCCTGGTTGGCTGTTCTTGTCGCAGAGTCCATTCCGGCATGGTATGGAAGAGCCTTTAGACCGTTAACCTTGAGCAATTCAGCAATCTCTTCAACTTTTTTCCTGCTGAGGCAGTATATTATTCCCGATTTGCCGAGATTGTTCTTTATATATTTGATTATCTCCTTTGTAACATCCTGCTTCGATTTTACCTCATAATACAGGTTTGGTCTGTTGAATGAGGACTTGAAAACATCGGCATCAAGTATCCCGAGGTTTTTCTGGATATCATGCTGCACCTTAGGCGTTGCAGTTGCCGTGAGTGCTATTATCGGGGAACGTCCTATCGTTTCAATTATAGGCCTGATCCTCCTGTATTCCGGTCTGAAGTCGTGACCCCATTCAGAAATACAGTGTGCTTCATCAATTGCATAAAATGAAACCCCTACATTCTTGAGAAAATCTATATTCTCCTCTTTTGTAAGCGATTCCGGGGCGACATAAAGCAGTTTTGCCTTGCCTGAAAGAACATCCTTTTTTACCCTGGCTATTTCGGATTTTGTGAGCGAGGAATTGAGGAAATGTGCAACATCGTCATCTGTGCTGAAATTACGCATGGCATCAACCTGGTTCTTCATAAGTGCAATAAGGGGCGAAATGACTATTGCTGTGCCGGACTTCATAACCGCAGGCAGCTGGTAGCATAAAGATTTACCGCCTCCTGTCGGCATAAGTACAAAAGTATCCCTCCCGTCAAGTACATTCCTTATAATTGCTTCCTGATTACCCTTGAACGTGTCAAAACCAAAATACTTTTTTAAATAATCATGTATTATAGTGTCGTTAACCATATTATTCCTTCCTTGAAAATCAAGTATGTGTGTAAATTACCTGTCATTCTATATAAAGTTAATAAATTTCCTGATCAAATAAGTTTTTTTTGGGATTATTAAGAAATTTTTAAACATTTAACAGTGGAAATAACTTTTGACAGTCAAAAAATTGATATTGTTTTGCAAAATAAGATTTATCATCTTTACAGGCTGATTTTTAAATATTATTGTACATGGCAAAATTATGGGATAAAGGCAAAAAAGGAGAAAAGGAAATGTCATTCCTTGAACATCTCGAGGAACTAAGGTGGCATATCATCCGGTCAATTATTGCCATAATAATAATGATGATCCTGGCTTTCATCTTTAAGAACATTATATTCGATTCCGTGATCCTTGCACCAAGGAGCCCTGAATTCATTACTGCCAGGCTTCTCTGTCAACTTGGTGAATATCTCAATACTGATGCACTCTGTATCAACCGCCAGCAATGGACACTCATAAATATTAATATGTCCGGCCAGCTGACAACCCATATCATTGTATCCCTTGTGGCAGGGCTTATCCTGGCCTTCCCGGTGGTACTCTGGGAATTTTGGCAGTTCTTCAAGCCTGCCCTGAAGGCAAATGAAGCCAGGTATGCACAAGGAGCTGTATTTGCTGCTTCAATGCTGTTTTTCTTAGGCGTTGCTTTCGGATATTTCATGCTTGCTCCCCTTTCAATACATTTTCTCAGCTCCTATGAAATAAGCCCTGACGTTGTAAACCAGATAAATATAAGGTCATATATCGGTACAATAACATCAATATGCCTTGCTACCGGAGTGGTATTTGAACTTCCGATAATTGCATTTTTTCTTACAAAAATAGGTATTGTAACACCTGCTTTCATGAGGAAATACAGGAAACATGCAATAGTTGTTATCTTCATATTAGCTGCAATAATCACTCCTCCCGATGTATTCTCACAGACTCTTGTTGCTATACCTCTTCTCCTTCTATATGAAATTAGCATTCTTATCTCGGCCAGGGTAATGAGGCAGAAAGAAAAGGACACTAATGCATTTATGAACGATGAACCTCAGCCCGATAATGTAAATTCTTAACAGAAAATGAAGCTCCACACTCTCGATCTGGTAAAGAAATACCGCAGCAGGACTGTTGTCGATCATGTGTCTGTTGAGGTTCAGCAGGGTGAAATTGTTGGTCTGCTGGGTCCAAACGGCGCAGGCAAGACGACTACTTTCTATATGATTGTGGGCCTTATAAAACCGGGTGAGGGAAAAATATTCCTCGACCAGGAAGAAATAACAACACTTCCGGTTTATAAAAGAGCCAGGAAAGGAATAGGTTATCTTGCACAGGAAGCTTCAGTCTTCAGAAATATGTCGGTGGAAGATAATATAAAGGCTGTTCTTGAGATGTCAAAATTCCCAAAGGCGGAACAGGAAGAAAGACTTGAGACTCTCCTGGCTGAATTCGGACTGAACAAAATACGGAAAAGCAAGGGAATACAGCTTTCAGGGGGTGAGCGCAGACGTACAGAAATTGCACGTGCCCTGGCGCTCAAACCTAAGTTCATCCTGCTTGATGAACCCTTTGCAGGAGTAGACCCGATTGCAGTGGAAGATATACAGGAAATAGTATCAAAACTCAGGGAGAAAAACATAGGTATCCTTATTACCGACCACAACGTGCACGAGACTCTAACAATAACTGACAGAGCTTACCTTCTCTTTGAGGGACATATCCTGAAACAAGGCACTGCAGCACAACTTGCAGAAGATGAACATGTAAGAAAAGTCTACCTTGGGAAAAACTTTGAACTGCGCCGCTAACACATTCTATTTGTTTTCATTGGAAATTATTGTACTTTTGCG
>JAKLDT010000119.1 GCA_022703405.1 Bacteroidota bacterium
GAAAAATGACGAAAAAAACAGAGCCTCGCTCGTTTCTAAATCGTTACCTATCAAGAATTTTATTCTTGTAATTTACTCATTTACAGCCGGGAATGATAAATACTGTGCCTTGCTACATTACACTTACAACAAGAATCTGGTGGGATGCAAATTAGTATCAGGTTTGATGTTGGTTTTTGAAGAAGTGGGTGTTTCAAAAGGACACCCTTTCTTTATGTACAAAACGTTTATCTGAAGTAATTGCCTAATTATTTGCTCTATAATTTAATAAAATCTATCTTTGCACCCACAATTTTTTAAAAACAGGTTTAATAAAAGCGTAAAAATTAATGGCAGTTAAAATCAGATTAGCTAGAAAAGGCCGCAAGAAGGTGGCCTTCTACCACATTGTGGTTGCAGATAGCAGATCGCCACGTGATGGCAGATATATTGAAAAGATCGGAACTTACAATCCGGTTACTAACCCCGCTACAATCGAACTCGATTTCGATAAAGCGCTTGGTTGGCTGCAAAATGGCGCATTACCTACAGAAACCTGCAGGGCTATCCTGTCGTACAAGGGTGTATTGATGAAGAAACACCTCCTTGAAGGTGTTAAGAAAGGCGCTTTCGATGAAGCTGAAGCCAACAGAAAGTTTGAAGAATGGATGAAGCAGAACGAAGCCAAGATCGAAGCCAAGAAGTCAGGCCTTGAGAAATCACAGGAGGAGACTATTGCTGCCCGTCTGAAGAATGAAAAGAAAGTCAATGAGGCCAGGGCTGAAAGGCTTGCCAAAAAGCAGGCTGAACTTGCTGCTCAGGCTGCTGCTTCAGAGGCTGTTGCAGAAGAAGCTGCACCGGCAGAGGGTACTGTTGAGGAACCTGCTGCTGAAACTCCGGCTGAAGACAAACCACAGGAGTAGAGGTAGTAACAAAAGACCGCCTGAAGGATGGCGTACACTTGCAAAATATTGCTGGGACGAATCACAAAGGCAAGCGGCTATGAAGGAGCCGTTACGGTTAAGCTCGAACGATCATTTATCGGAAAAATACCTGAGATGGAATCGGTCTTCCTTGAAATTGACGGAAGACCGGTTCCTTTTTTTATATCAAGCCTGGAATACCCGGGCGATGATTCACTAAGGATCAGCTTCAGGTATTATGAATCTGCCGACAGCGTTATTGCATTCAAGGGCTGCCGGGTTTTCCTGACAAGCGGCGAAGAAAACAGCGATACTGATGAAAGCCTTGCAGAACTTGCAGGATATACAGTTTATGATGAGAAGAATAAGGTAGCAGGAGTGATAGAGGAAGTGATACAAAATCCTGGTCAGGTACTGCTCAGCATCAAATCGCCCGCAGGAAGGGAGATACTTGTTCCTCTCCATGAAGACCTTATAGTAAAATTTGACAGGGCTGAAAGGAAGCTTGTAATTAAAATACCGGAAGGACTTACTGAAATTAACTTATAAGGATGCAGCTTTTTTAAAACCGGGGAGTCTTTATTAAAAGTATAAAGAAACAATTTAAAAACTCCTGGTATGAAAAAAGTAAAATACATTGCATTGGCTGTTTTGTTTATATGCTCTTCCACAGCCATTAACTACGCACAATCAGCAGAAAAAGAGACAAGGAACCTGAAAGGATTTACAAAGGTTTCATTTGGGGTTCCGGGGAATCTCTATATCAATATCGGACAGGATTTTAAGCTTACTCTTGAAGGAGATAAGGATTTCCTTGCCGAAATAGAAACAGAAGTTACTGACGGTAAACTTGTTATTAAGAGAGATAGCTGGGGCAGCTTTAATAACAAAAAGGTTATTGTTAACATAACAATGCCTTCACTTGAGGGCTTGAGTGTATCAGGATCTGGTCAGGCAGAGGTAATGGATGCCCTTAAGGCAGGTGCCCTTAAGCTTAGTGTCAGCGGAAGAGGAAGACTGATTCTGAATGATACAGAAGCTGAATCAGTCGATGGCAGCATTTCCGGTTCGGGTGACATCATTGTAAAAGGCAGGGGCAGGGCAGCAGAAGCAGATATTGATATCAGCGGTTCAGGCAGTTACGCAGGAGAATCATTTACTCTTAACGAAGCTGATATAAATATTTCAGGCAGTGGATCATGTGTTTGCGATGTTAAGGACACTCTTGAAGCCCATGTATCAGGCAGCGGCAATATATCATATTCAGGTAATCCGAAGGTTGATGCCAGGGTATCAGGCTCCGGAAGGGTAAGATCGAGATAGGCTATTTTCTGATTATTTTAAGAGTTCCGTCAGGATTTAATTTTATGACAGGTGAGGCAGACTGCTTTCGCCTGTCATTCTGACGGTGAGAGACTACGTAATCTGTTGATTTTATAAGATCTTCATCAATTTCTTCAAATATTGAGGGAGAAGGCTTCCCGCTGAAGTTGGCAGATGTTGACACAATAGGTTTCCGGAAGCGGGAGATGAGCTGATTGCAGAATTCATCATTGCAGATTCTTATTCCAACAGAACCATCGCTGCTGCATACGCCATCAGCAAGGTTCTTTCCCCGTGGATAGATAATTGTGAGAGGGCTGTCGGTAACTGAAATCAATTCGAATGCAGTTTCAGGAACTCCATGGACATAACGCTCAAGCATCATTTCCCCGTTTACAAGAATCAGCAGGCTTCTGCTTTCATCACGTTCCTTTATTCTGAATATTTTTTTAACTGCCTCATTGTTAGTTGCATCGCAGCCCAGGCCCCATATAGTATCGGTAGGATAGAGGATGATGCCACCGTCTCTGAGAGTCTTCAGGGCTTCGCTGATATCCTGTTCGAACATCATTGTATTATTTTTTACCGGCTTTGTTTTTGTTGAGCTGCCTGAGATGCTTGTATTTGTTGTAAGCAGACTTGGCATAAAGGGAACAAATAAGGTAACCATTGCTGCCGTCAAGGAACCCTCCGTTAATGAAATAGGTTCTGAAAAAGCCCCAGAATCCGTGCAGAACGGGTGAAAAGAAATATGATTTTCTTCCAACTTTATGAAATTCCTGGGCGCCTATCACAGAAAAGCGTCCCATTTTTTCTACATGATCATTTACTGTAACAAAGGGCCAGTGGAGCAGGTCCCCTTCAAGTTTTCCTATTGAAGAACCGTTTGAAAGTATGAAGCGTTCGTGGAGGTTAAGTTCTCCCCATGAACCGTCCTTCGTCTTGAACAGCCTGAGTTGCCTGTCGGGATACCAGCCTGAATAGTTGATCCATTTTCCACAGTAATTGTTTCTCCTGTTGAAAAGGTAACTGTCGTATTTCCAGTTTCCCTTTATTGCAATTATTGATTCACGGAGCTTATCACTCAGCGCTTCATCTGCATCGAGGGAGAGTATATTGCCGAAAGTAGCCTGCCTGAGGGCAAAATTTTTCTGATCGCGGTAACCTTCAAATGCATGTTTTATGAAGCGTACATTATATTGTTTGCATATTTCCTCAGTACGGTCAGTTGAAAAGGAATCAACAACAACAATTTCATCAGCTACACCTTCGAGAGAAGAGAGACATCGGCCGATGAACATCTCCTCATTGTATGTAATGATTACAGCTGAAATCTTTGGCATTACGAACTATTGAATTGACTTGATTGCTGCAAATTTAACATTATTTGGATAAATCCTAATAAAAAGCCTTCTCATTTGTCGAATTACTGCAATTTTGTGACTAATGAATTTCTTTTCTGTATGAACAGAATAAAATAATACACATCATATTCAGCACATTAAACCAGTCAAATTAGCAGAATATTCTGATGAATCTTATTAATAATCAACCTGATAAAACTTTTATCAGTGTTTTTACTTTACTTCTTTCCAAAAATGGCGTAAATTTGATATACAGTTTAAAAATGTTCTTTGGAGTGCGGTTTTAAGGGAATATAAAGGTTCATTAAATATATGCAATATGAGCAAGTATGTATACCTGACAAGTAATCCCGAAGCGCTCGTGGCTTCGATGCTTCCGCCTGATGCTTTCGGACTCTATCTGTCTACTGGAACAAAGAAGAGGAATAAGGGGCAGGCTGTTTTTTTTGAAGTTGACCTGGAGAAAATAACTTCATTAATCGATGTTAAAAGCCTGAACAGTCGTTGTGTACAAAAAGAAGACGGCAGTCCGAAAAGTTCTGTTTATCTTTCGGTTTACAAGGTACTTGAGATGGTACCGCTTTCAGCCCTTAAAAGCCTGTATCTTACAACAGATCATGGTCTTGTATTGGAGCTCATGAAAGCTGAATACGACAGGGCAAAGGAACCGAAGAATGAATTGCACCTGTACCAGGAGCTTTGTCCTGTTACACCAATGGTTGCAAGCAGTCTTGCTCCCTCAGTGTTCATGAAAAAGCTGACTGACGGATCAATACCCATAAGCCTTCCGAAACTCTTTTTTGTAGAGCTTAAGCTTGGAGAACTGGCAGTGAACCCGCTTGGAGGATCTGCCGAGAATCTGCCCTATCCTAACATCGGTCATCTCAGGGACTGCCTCGAAATTATAAGGGGCGAGTATGAGAAGCACATGAAAACCGTGAACAGGTTTTTCAGGGGGGAACTTCTTTACAGAACTATTGCTTCCGGCTTTTATGTGGGGGCAAAAGATGAAATAGTACATTATCCATTCCCGAAAATGAAAGACCTTGAGAAATTGAACTATAATTTCTTCAGGGGTATATAGAAAATACAACAAGGAAGCCGTAAGGTTTACAGGAAGACGTTTTAACGCTGTGAAGGGAGACAGAGTGAGGTGTTTATCCCGGCAAATTTGCAGATCCTGTAATGCGTTGCGGCTTCTTATTTCCTAAATCATAATGGAAACGCTTCCTGAGGATATTGACAATCAGAGAATTGCAATTTTGTTTAGAATCTTTTTAAAATAGCGTATGATATAAATAATAGGGGATTTTTTTCCTTGATTATTTCAAAAACTAGTATAGTTTTGTACCGGTGAAATTTTTTTCATCTGTTAACCTAAATTTTAATTTTTAAAAACAAATATCATGATTAGTAGTATTTTTTGGATTGTGCCAATTTCAGCGCTCACCGCTCTGTTATTTGCCTGGATCTTCTATAAAGAGATGAAATCTCAGGAAGAGGGAACTGACAGGATGAAAGAGATCGCCGAGTATGTCAGGGAAGGAGCTATGGCTTACCTGAGACGTCAGTATTCAGTTGTTATCAAGGTATTTATTATCCTTGTTATACTGCTTTCCATACTGGCTTATTTTGGGATTCAGAATCCGTTTGTTCCGGTGGCATTTCTTACCGGAGGTTTCTTTTCCGGTCTATGCGGTTACTTGGGAATGAAGACAGCTACTTTTGCTTCAAACAGAACTGCATGGGCTGCTTCAAAGTCGCTTAACAAAGGTCTTCAGGTTGCTCTCAGGAGCGGCGCTGTAATGGGCCTTGTTGTTGTTGGTTTTGGTCTTCTCGACGTTGCCTTATGGTTTTTGATACTAAACGGCTGGGTGTTTACTCCAGAGCATATGGACACAGGCCTCAAATTCCTTGGACTACAGTTTGTACACCCCGGAACTACTGAGCATGAAAAACTTATTGAGATAACTGCTGTAATGCTTACTTTCGGAATGGGTGCATCAACTCAGGCACTTTTTGCACGCGTTGGCGGTGGTATCTTCACAAAAGCTGCTGACGTAGGCGCTGACCTCGTTGGTAAGGTAGAAGCCGGAATTCCTGAAGACGATCCACGCAACCCTGCTACAATTGCAGATAACGTAGGAGACAATGTGGGCGACGTCGCCGGTATGGGTGCTGACCTCTATGAATCTTATGCAGGTTCAATTCTTGCAACTGCTGCTCTGGGAGCTGCATTACCAGCAATTACAGGTGATACACAGATGAAAGCTGTCGTTGCTCCGATGCTTGTTTCAGCAATAGGCATACTTCTATCTATAGCAGGTGTTTATATGGTCAGAACAAAAGAATCTGCTACTCCAAAAGCTCTTCTTAGGGCCCTTCTTTTGGGAACCGGCGGAAGTTCAGCTCTGATACTTGTTGTACTTGCAGTTATGGCAGGTTTTGATTGGATCACCTGGGGTGTATTCGGATCAGCTGTATCAGGTCTGGTTGCTGGTGTAATCATTGGACAATCAACTGAATATTTCACATCTGATGGAAACAAACCTACCCAGGGTATTGCAAAACAGGCACAGCAGGGTCCTGCAACTGTAATTATAGAGGGTATGGCTGTTGGTATGTTCTCAACATGGATCCCGGTTCTGACAATTGTAGCTGGTATAATTGCAGCCTATGGATTTGCAGGTGGATTCAGCAACTTTGCAATGGGTGTTTACGGTATCGGTTTTGCTTCAGTAGGTATGCTTTCAACTCTCGGAGTTACTCTGGCAACTGATGCTTTCGGCCCTATTGCCGATAACGCTGGTGGAAATGCTGAGATGGCAGAACTTCCCAAGGAAGTAAGAGAAAGAACTGATGCTCTCGATGGTCTTGGTAACACCACTGCTGCTACAGGTAAAGGATTTGCAATAGGCTCAGCTGCTCTTACCGGTCTTGCTCTTCTGGCAGCTTATATGGAAGAAGTTAAACTATGGCTGGGAAGAGTGATTGACAAGGCTCCCGAAGGATTCAAGCAGATTGGGGATACTTTTTTCTACAATACCAAAGTCCCTGAAATTCAGGATGGTCAGATTGCAGTTTCAATTACTCATGCAACAATAAAGGATTTTGTCACTGCATACGATCTATCAGTGTTCAACCCGATTCTACTGGGTGGTATTTTCATAGGTGCCATGATGGCCTTCCTTTTCAGCGCAATGAGTATGCAGGCAGTTGGCCGTGCAGCTGGTAAAATGGTTGAAGAAGTAAGACGTCAGTTCCGTGAAATTCCCGGTATTATGGAGAGTAAGGCAAAACCCGATTATGCAAGATGTGTTGAAATTTCAACTGCCGGAGCTCAGAGCGAAATGCTTGTTCCTTCACTTATAGCTATAGCTGCTCCTCTTCTCGTTGGTGTTGTTTTCGGAGTTCCGGGCGTGGTAGGTCTCCTCGCAGGAAGTCTCAGTGCTGGTTTTGTTCTTGCAAGTATGCTTAACAATGCAGGAGGCGCATGGGATAATGCCAAAAAATACATTGAAAGAGGTAATTACGGAGGTAAGAAAAGTGATCCTCACAAAGCTTCTGTTGTTGGCGATACAGTAGGCGATCCTTTCAAGGATACATCTGGTCCTGCACTCAACATTCTCATCAAGCTTATGTCGATGGTATCGGTTGTTCTTGCAGGTCTGACTGTTGCTTTCAGCATTCTGGGATAACAAAATCATAAAAGATAATATTTAGAGGGGCTGCATAAACAGCCCCTTTTTATTTATTAATTTTGAGAAAACTCTCGATATGAATCTTCCGGCACTTAAGGATATACAGGCTGCTCACTCAAGGATAAGGCCTTTTATACATTTTACCCCTGTTCTTACTTCCCAGCAGCTCAACAGGATGTTTGACTGTGAACTGTTTTTCAAGTGCGAGAATCTTCAGAGGGTGGGAGCATTCAAATTCCGCGGGGCAACAAACGCTGTACTTCAACTAAGCGAAACTGAGAAACAAAGAGGAGTTGTGACTCATTCCTCAGGCAACCATGCTGCAGCTCTTTCACTTGCAGCTTCGATGAATGGTGTCAAAGCACATATTGTGATGCCTGAAACTGCACCCGAAGTAAAGAAAAAAGCTGTTGCCAGTTATGGTGCCGAAATCACCTTTTGTAAACCAACATTGCAGGCCCGGGAGGAGACCACAAGGATAATAATGGAAAAGACAGGAGCAACCCTTATCCATCCGTATGACAACTTCAATGTAATCTGCGGTCAGGGAACAGCTGCCCTTGAACTCCTTTCTGATAAGCCGGATCTGGATTTTGTTATCGCACCTGTTGGAGGCGGAGGACTGATGAGCGGTACTTCTACCTGCGTCAGGGATATTGACAGTAAAATACAGGTTATCGGTGCGGAACCATTAAATGCAAATGATGCATGGCAATCCTTCAATTCAGGGAAGCTTGTTCCTTCTGTTAATCCTTTAACAGTAGCCGACGGGCTTCTTACTTCACTGAGCGAGCTGACTTTCAGAATAATTCAAAATAATGTCGATCAGATACTCACTGCATCTGAAGAGTCAATAATTTCATGCATGCTGCTTGTCTGGGAAAGGATGAAAATAATAATTGAACCTTCATCCGCAACTGTGCTGGCAGTAATAAAGGAAAATCCCGGGATCTTCCGTGGCAAAAAGGCCGGACTGATTATTTCAGGAGGAAATGTTGATTTCAGGAAGCTGCCATTCTAATCAGCTTTTCTGAACCAGGCAATAACTGGATAGTGGTCGGAATATTTCACTTTAAGTATATCGAAGTGATTGCTTATCAGGGTATTATCGTACAGGATATAATCAATTCTGTTTGGCGGATAATTACCCTTGTAAGTAAATCCGGCTCCGTAGCCCGAAGCAACGAATGAATCATTAAGCCCTTTCCTTATCTTTCTGTAGGTGTAGGAAACAGGTGTGTCGTTGAAGTCGCCGACAACTATTACCGGGTACTTTGAGCTGTTTATATGGTCCTTTACAACCTGCGCCTGAAGAGAGCGTTTGACAAAGCCCTTTTTGAGGCTTACTGAAAGTGTTTTCACTTCATCAATAGTCTCCTTGTCATCAGCTGTCATCTCCTCAAGCAGTGACCGCTCCATCTTCTTGAGCCTGAATGATTCGAGGTGGTTATTGTAAATCCTGAAGGTATCTTTTCCTACGAGTATATCGGTATAAATGCTCAGACTCGATGATCCGGGATGTATAATTTCACCCCTCTTAATTATGGGGAAATGGCTGAATGTAGCTATTCCATAAGCTCTGCTCTTTCGGCTTTTTATAAGCTTTATATGAGAAGTATATTTACCACCAAGGGCTGACCTGATTGTGCGTTCCAGCTCATCGGGATTTCCGGGTGAGAAATATTCCTGCAGGCATATTATGTCGGCATCCTGCGACTTTATATATTCAAGTATT
>JAKLDT010000012.1 GCA_022703405.1 Bacteroidota bacterium
GCTGTGTGACGAAACTGTCTGGATCACCCAGAACCTTCTTCTCGGAACAATGGAAGACATGGAAGATATTGTTGCATCAGTAGAAAAGATAAGGGCTGCCGCAGAAAAGATAGCAAGAATGGATAATCTTGTGCAGAGAGCACAGGGACAGGATTATGAATTAAGGTATTAATACGATTTTCAGACAACAAAAAGCAAAAGAAATGTCAGAAAAAAATGAATATCCTCCCGTAGGATCAGAAATAACAGGCAATACTGAGTCAATGGCTGAAAACTATAATCAGGGTTCAACATCTGATCCTGCAATTCTTGGAGGATCGCCTGTCAGAAACAAGCCATGGCCTGCCTGGCCGGAATGGAACCAGGCAACTGATGAAGAGCTTATCATGAAAGTAATGAGAAGCGGCGTGTGGTCAAGGGCAGGAGTGGTTGAGGAATTTGAAAAAGAATGGGCAAAGCTCATCGGTTCAAAACGATGTCTTGGCGTTGTAAATGGAACAAATGCACTTATTACTTCACTTATCCAGCTCGGAATAGGTGCAGGTGACGAAGTGATAATTCCTCCATATACTTTCATTGCAAGTGTCCAGTCAATATTCCAGGCAGGAGCAATTCCTGTCTTTGTTGATGTTGATCCTGAAACCTTTCAGATCGATCCCGATAAGATTGAAGCAAGGATTACTTCGAGAACAAGGGCTATAATGCCTGTTCATATTCTCGGATTGCCTGCCGACATGAACAGGATTATGGCAATAGCCAAAAAACATAAGCTGCTTGTAGTTGAAGATGCCTGCCAGTCCTGGCTTGCCGAAATAAACGGGAAAAAGGTGGGTACTTTCGGAAATGCAGGTTGCTTCAGCTTCCAGAATTCAAAGAATATCCCTATGGGTGAGGGCGGAGCCATTGTGAGTGATGATGATGAATTTATGGACAGGTGCTATTCTTATCATAATTACGGAAATCCATTTGGAAGCGCTGTAGGGGAAGTGGGTTCAGGTACTGTAATTCCGGGCAATAAGCTGAGGCTCACCGAGTATCAGGCTGCTATAGGTCTGGCACAGATGGCCAGGTTGCAGGAACAGACAACAACACGGAATAATAATGCTGATTACCTTAAATCGCGCATTAAGGATATTCCGGGGATTCTGCCTTATGTGTTTATTCCGGGCGTGACAAGGGCGGCATTTCATCTTTTCCCCTTCAGATATAAAAAGGAACAGTTCAGCGGACTCAGCCGTGAAGTTTTCCTGAAAGCCCTGCAGGCAGAAGGAATCCCGTGCTCCGGAGGATATACACCAGTAAACAGGATGCCTTATATTGAGAATATTTTCAAATCGAAGAATTTCAAACTGATGTATTCTGAGGATTTGCTCGACTATAATAAATACATGGAAAGGACAAACTGTCCCCTGAATGATCAGCTGTGCAGGGAAGCTGTATGGTTTGGTCAGAATATGCTTATCGGGGATAAAAAGGACATGGATGATATAGCCAATGCCATTGAGAAAATTTCTTCAAATGCATCACGGATAAAAGAAAAGACCGACAAAGCAGTATGATGTTTGTAATGGTTTAAAGGGCAATATGTTATGAAGGGTAAAACAAGCAGAAGGGAATTCATATCAGTTGGCTCAATGGCAGGTGCAGGCGTATTTGCAGGCATCAGCCTGCCACTGGCCGGTGAATTCAGAAGTTTTGACTATTCTTTTTCTTCAGGTGCTGCTGTTTCCTTAAAGCCGCGTTATTACCGCTGGCATGTAAACCAGGGACAGGAGTGGATTGAAGCCAACACGGGACATGCAAGTCTCGAATGGACACTGCCATTATCGCAAACAGCCATAGTCCTTGTTGATGTCTGGCAACGCCATTATATAAAGGACCCTGAAGAAAGAGCGGAAATAATAATAAATTCCAGGCTTATTCCTCTCCTTACAGCCGCCAGGAAAGCCGGTATAAGAGTCATACATGCTCCTTCGCCCGAAGTGGCAGTTACTCACAAAAACTGGGTGAAGTATCAGTCAAGAGAACAGGTTTTCCCTAAGGCTGATGATTGGCCTCCCGCTGATTTCCGTTCATCATCGGGGCAGTACAGTCAGTTTGCAATGCCTGCTGAGCCGATGGAAAAAGTCCGTCAGAAGATGCCTCCGCTGACCTTTCATCCCAAAGTGCTGCCTCTTGAAGGAGAGCCCGTTGTTGCAAACGGCGCTGAACTTCATGAATACCTCAAGAGGAACAAGCTGCTTTTCCTGCTGTATGCCGGTTTCAATACAAACGCGTGTATAATTAACCGCGATTATGGCACAATAAGGATGAGAGACAGGGGCTACAGGATAATTCTTGTCAGGGATTGCACAACCGGAATGGAGTCGAAGGATACACAGGCAACTTTGGCTCAGACGAACGGAGCAATACTGTTCCTTGAGATGTTCGGGTGTTTTACAGTGGCTTCAGATGAGATAATAAGTGGGATAAAATCATAATTAATTTTAAATATAATAATATGAAAATCAGATTTATAAATACATTTTTGTTTGTCTTTTTTCTTCTTGTTCCTGTCGTTTTAACAGGTCAGCAAAAGCAGAAAATAATTTTCGACTGTGACCTTGGGAGCGATATTGACGATGCTTTTGCCCTTGGACTGATACTTACAAGCCCGGAGTTCGAGGTTCTGGGCATTGTTATGGATCATGGCCTGACGGACAAGAGAGCCCAGGTGGCCTCAAAGATGCTGTATCTGACTAAACGGACTGATATCCCTTTGTATGTGGGCAGGAAGACGAACCAGATTGTGGGAACCGATACACCTGCAGAATACTCGGGGCAGTATTACTGGGCCGAAGGATTCACAAAGCTTAAACCCAATCCGAAACCGGGAGCTGATTTTATAATTGAAACACTGAAGAAATATCCTGGTGAGGTAATCCTGATTACTGTTGGTCCGGTTACAAACATTGGAGATGTGCTTAAAAAAGATCCGGGTGCGCTGAAGCTTGCAAAGCATGTTTATTCAATGTTCGGTTCATTTTATCTGGGTTACGGAACCCTGGAGGAACCTGTTCCTGTACCAACCCAGGAATGGAATGTAGTGGGTGACAGCGAGTCATCAAAAATGCTTGTATCATCAGGAGCAAAGATCACATATTGCGGACTTGACGTAACAACAAAAGTCTGGTTTGACAAAGATCATCAGTTCAGGCTGATGCAAAGGCAGTCGCCTCTGACGGATGCTCTGAGTGCACTAACTGTTCTGTGGGGGGGAGAAAAACCCTGTCTTCATGATGCAGTGACTGTCGGCATGGTACTGTGGCCCGATCTGTTCGGAACAAGGCCGGCACATGTGAGAATTGAGGGAAAAGCTTTCACTGTAATTGATGAAAGCAGGGACCCTAACTCGGAAGTGGCCCTGACAGTAAATGTGAATGAATTTCTTAAAAGGCTGATGAACAGGTATATAACCCAGAACCTGGGTGATAATGAATAGGCTGCCTGCTGCCTGATATTTATAGGCATGGCGCCGGTATTCCAGTGTTAATTAATTAACAGTAAATGCGATGAGGTACATTTTTTCTTTTAAAGCGGCAGTACGGTTTATTTTGATCATTTTGTTGTCTGTTCTTACAGCAAATGTTTCACTGACTGCCCAGCAAGGCAGCAAGTCCCTTGTATCTCAGATAGCCGTTTTTGATATTGATGCCACACCGCCTGTTGGCAGCTACATTGCATATAATCCGGTGAAAAATACCTGGGATATGGGCCTCAGGGCCAGAGGTATAGTGCTGACCGGAACCGGAAAACCAATTTTATTATGTTCAATCGACTGGATTGGGATAGGAAATGACAGCCAGGATGAGTTTAAAAGAGTTCTTGCTGAGGCTGCAGGCACTACGCCTGACAGGGTTGCAGTGCATACAATTCATCAGCATGATGCACCGATCTGCGACTTTGGGGCAGAGAAATACCTTCTTTCGAAAGGCCTTGACCCCATGTCCTTTGAAAGTACATTCACAAGGAAAATACTCAATCAGTTAGCCGATGCTGTAAGGGCTGCCATGAAGGACCAGCAGCCGGTTACACATATAGGCATGGGAGAAGCAGAGGTTTTCAAAGTGGCCTCCAACAGGAGGATTGCCGGACCCGACGGAAAGATACGGGCAACACGCTATACGACAACAAAGGATTCAGCTCTGAGGGCCGAACCTGAAGGACTTATTGACAAGATGGTTTCGCTTGTCAGCTTCTGGAATGGTGATAAACCTCTTGCAGTTTTAAGCTATTATGCCTGCCATCCGCAGAGCTATTACCTTACAGGATTGCCAAATCCCGATTTTCCCGGAATTGCAAGGTTTTACAGGCAACTGGCAGTTCCTGATGCACTTCATGTTCATTTTAATGGTGCTGGCGGTAACCTTGGTGCAGGTAAATATAATGACGGATCGAAGGAAAACAGGGGTATTCTTGCCGAACGCCTAGCTGACGGAATGAAAAGAGCCTGGGAGGCTACAAAGAAGGAGCCTTTAACTGCTGATATGGTTTCATGGAAGATTGAACCTGTATCTCTGCCACCAGCGAAATACCCTGATAATTATGATGAAGACCTTAAGATAAAAGGGAAGGATCAGATCTTCCTTACAAATTCAATCCCCAAAATTATGTGGCTGGAACGTTGCAGGCAGGGAAGAAAAATTGAAATCGGCTGCCTTTCTGTCGGAGATGCCCGCATTCTTCATCTGCCTGGTGAGCTGATGGTTGAGTTTCAGCTTGCAGCCAGGGCTGAAAGACCTGATCTGTTGGTTGCTATGGCTGCTTATGGCGATTACGGACCTGAATATATCTGTACGGATGCAGCCTATCTCGAAGGAGGTTATGAAGCCAGTGGCGCTTCCGGAGTCTCACCTGGATCAGAAAAGGTGATCATGGATGCCATAAAAAAGCTTCTCCGGAGATAACATTAGTTCATTATTTCTTATTTTTAGGGGATAATACCTGATTATTCATTTAAAATTAACAGGATGAAAAATAAGATTCTGTTGCGCTTTTTCTTTTCTGCAGTTTTAATAAGCTCTTTTACTGTTATTTTATTAACAGGACAGCCGGCAGCTGCACCAGGTTGGAGAGCAGGACTTGCAAAAGCCGTTATCACACCACAGGAACCCATGTGGATGGCTGGCTATGCGTCACGCGATCATGAATCGGAAGGAGTGCTTACCGATCTGTGGATCAAGGTGCTGGTACTTCAGGATGCAAAAGGAAAGAAAGCTGTACTTATTACAAGTGACCTTCTGGGGTATCCTAAAAAACTCTCAGAGCAGATACGTAATCAGATCTCTGTAAAATATGGTCTGACACGGTCTCAGATAATACTCAGTTGTTCTCATACCCATACAGGACCGGTGATCGACGGGGCCCTTTTTGATATTTACCCGCTTGATGCCAGGCAGAGAGAAGTTATAAGAAAATACTCTGCTGAGATCAGCAGGAAAATAGTTGACCTGACTGGTGAAGCAATAAAGAACCTGGCTCCTGCAAGTCTTTATTCACAAAACGGAGTAGTGCGCTTTCAGGTAAACAGACGCAACAACACGGAAGCAACAGTGAATCTTATCAACGACATGAATGGTCCGAATGATTATGCGGTACCTGTTCTTAAAGTTCTTGATAATAAAGGTAATATGCTGGCAGTTGCATTCGGCTACTCATGCCATGCAACGGTACTGAGCTTTTACCAGTTCTCAGGCGATTATCCGGGATTTGCACAACTTGAACTTGAAAAGCTTTATCCTGGAACAACTGCAATGTTCTTCCAGGGAGCCGGAGCCGATCAGAATCCGCTTCCAAGACGCACTGTTCCTCTGGCAAAGCAATATGGCAAGGAACTGGCTGCAGCTGTGGAGCGGGTTTTAAGCGAGGAAATGAAGCAGCTTGAACCAGGCTTGTCGACAGCTTATTCTGAAATTGACCTGAAGTTTGCATCACCACCTTCAGAGGAGGAGCTTATGAAAATTGAGAAAGAATCGACCGGCTATCTGAAAAGCTGGGCTACCAGCCAGCTTAAAATACTGAAAGACAAGGGTTCGCTGCGTACATCATATCCCTATCCGGTACAGGTGTGGAAGCTTGGCAGCCAGCCTGTTTTTGCCTTCGGAGGCGAACTCGTAATACAATATTCAAGCGATATTAAAAAGATCTTTGGCCCTGATGTATTTATCATGGGCTATGTAAATGATGATATGGCTTATATTCCTTCAGAGACAATATTAAAAGAAGGAGGATATGAAGGAGAATCATCAATGCGGGTCTACGGACTGCCTGCTTCATGGGCCCCTGGTATTGAAGAGACAATAATTAATGAGATGAAAAAGCTGGCCGCCAAAGCCGGTATTTCTGAAGTTCAGGATGTGAAAAAGTAATTATAAATATAATTATAAAAGGTACTGCTATGAAACCAAGTAACTATTCAAGAAGAAAATTCATTGCAACAACTGCCACAGGATCTGCTGCTGTTGCTGTCTCTGCTTCCGTGCCGGCATTCGGCAATATTACTCCTGTCAGGAATGAATCAGAAAAGCTGGCCATCCTGGGAGGAACACCTGTAGCTCCGGAAAAGAAATGGCCCGAATGGCCCTATGTGGACGAGAGGGTTGTTGAAGAAGTTGTAAAAACCACCCGCAGCGGTATATGGTGCAGGATACAGTCACCCAATGGCACAGTGCCTACATTTGAGAAGGAGTTTGCAAAACTTTTTGGAATAAAAACAAGTGTCAGCACAGGTTCCGGCACACAGGCCCTCAATACTGTAGTTGAGGCGCTAGGACTTGGTCCCGGTGATGAGATAATAACTTCTCCTTACACCGATCCGGGAACAATTCAGAGTATCCTTGTGAGCAGGGCCCTGCCGGTAATGGCCGACCTCGATCCGGAATCATTCCAGCTCGACCCTGATGATGTGGAAAGAAAGATAACAAAAAATACAAGGGCACTCATGCCTGTGCACATGATGGGTCAGCCGTGTAACCTGCAGAGAATAATGGAGATAGCTAAGAAACACAATCTTTTTGTAATTGAGGATTCATGTCAGGCTATTATGGCTGTTTACCAGGGTAAGAAAGTTGGTCTGATAGGAGATGCCGGCTGTTTCAGCTTCCAGACAAGCAAGGTTTTCTGCTGCGGTGAAGGTGGTGCAATAGTCAGCAACAACGAAGAGCTGATGGATAAATGCTATACCGTTATGAACCATGGAACTGCAAAGAGCGGCAGAACAACCACTATTGGATCAAAGTACAGGATGAATGAGTTCGAAGGCGCTGTGCTTCTTGGACAAATGCCGGGCCTCAGGGAAAGACATGAAACAAGGAACAGGAATGCAAAATACCTTACCGAACAGCTTAAGGACATACCCGGCTTCCGTCCTCAGAAACTGTATGAAGGCACAACGGAAGGTTCATACTACATTTACGCCTGGGCTTACAAAAAGGAACACTGGAACAATGCTCCCCGTGAGAAATTCCTGAAGGCTCTTGCTGCAGAAGGAATAAGCCTGAGTCCTTATATTGCCAACGGTTTGCACCGTGAACCATGGACAGAACATATACTCACACTCCCGGAGTACAAGACGATGTTCGGAGCTGCAAGGTTGAAGAAATTTAAGGATGAGCTTAATCTCCCGGTTTGTGACCAGGTTTGCCAGGAGCTTGCAATGCTTTGGGCTTCAGGTCCTTTGACTGCAACTACCTCTGATATGGATGACCTTATTAAAGCTGTAAGGAAAGTATATGCAAACCGTGATAAACTTGCCTCAATCTGAATCAGATTCCTCAAGAAAAGTAAGAAGTAAATACCTAACAATAAAAGGATATCATTATGAGAATTTTGAGATTAATTACCGCCT
Source organism: Bacteroidota bacterium (assembly GCA_022703405.1). GTDB lineage: Bacteria > Bacteroidota > Bacteroidia > Bacteroidales > VadinHA17 > LD21. The sequence goes on from JAKLDT010000012.1 coordinate 7,886, forward strand.
TTATTTCTATTCCGGTTATATTTATTTCTTGTACACCGGCACCTCCGGCTCAGGAACAACAGCCTGCCAGCCCTGAGGGTGAAAAAAAGATCATTGCAACGGTTTATAATTCCGGATTTGAACATTCACACGATACATACAACGGCTTGTCGACAACAGCTGACGGAAAAGTGTATTATGTGCTCTGCTCCGAGCTGATGGATGTTGCCGGTCAGATGTATTGCCTTGATCCTGCAATACAGAAAATTGAACATGTCGGTGACCTCACAGAGATGGCTGGTGAAAAGGATATGAAGGTTGTGGCCCAGGGTAAGAGCCATGTGAATTTCTGGGAACTGGACAATAAGCTTTATTTCTCAACCCATCTTGGTTATTACAGTATAATTAACGGTATGGAAATGCCGGGAGTACCAACTGGAGATTATAAGCCTTACCAGGGTGGTCATCTTCTTGTTTATGACAGGGTTACAGGAAAGGCAGAATCCCTTGCAATAGCCCCTGGCGGAGAAGGGATACTCACAATGACTATGGATACAAAGCGCGGACTGATTTATGGTATAACCTGGCCGACAGCTTACTTATTCAGGTATGATGTTGCAAAAAAAGAAATGAAGAACCTGGGTCCATATACAGGAAAAGCAGAATCGGTAAAAGGAGAAGAATACCGCGTTATCTGTCGCTCAATAGCTGTTGATCCTGCAGACGGTACAGCATACCTCACAAATGCCGACGGAGAAATAAAAAGGCTTCGCACAGGCTCAGATGTCCTTGAAACTATTGAGGGTGAGGATATGAGGAAGGATTATTTTGGAAAATATGAGGTTTCAACTGCAGGAAGCATGGCTTACAACTGGCGCCAGGTATTCTGGTATGCACCTGAAAATGTGATATATGGGGTACATGGAAATTCAGGTTACCTGTTCAGGTTCGATCCCAAAAAACCACGGCTTGAAGTACTTGAAAGACTTACATCTGAACCTTCAAAGCTAAGCGGAATGTTCGATCAGTTCAGTTTTGGCTACCTGGGCTTCAAACTCGGCCCTGACGGAAGGACAATTTATTATCTCACGGGTGGTCCCATCTATGTCGATGGTAAAAGAGTGAAAGGGGAAGATGCAATTGCACGAGGTGCTGCAAGGGCACTTGAAAATCTCCATCTGATAACCTATGATATACCTACAGGAAAGTACCAGGACAACGGGGCAATTTTCTATCCGAACGGTGACAGGCCATTGTATGTCAATTCAATTGCTATTGGCAATGACGGAACCGTTTACACCCTTGCAAGGATCACCGAAAACGGAAAAACCCGTACCGACCTGATCAGTTTCCCCGGACCGTTGAAAAAATAATATTAACGACCTCTCCCCAACCCCTCCCCCGTGGTGGGAGGGGCTTTGGCTTCCCCCTCTCACTTCGGGAGAGGGGGACCGAGGGGGTGAGGCCAATTTTAAAACTGACGTTGTATGCAACGTCTCTATACTGTTACATTGTAAATTGTGGCTAAAAAGACAAGATCATTTTTGATGAAAAAATAAATTAATATGAAAAACATAAAATTCGTGACCGTAATACTGATGTTGTTCACATTATCTGCAATGTTGACAGCCCAGAAGAAGATCTATATAATGACCGACCTTGAGGGAGTAAGCGGGGTTTTTAAATTCGCCCAGACAAGGGAAAAAGACACACCGCTTAATATCCAGGCCTGTGAATACTTCATGCAGGACCTTGCAGCTGTTGTCAGAGGTCTTCGCGATGGCGGAGCTACCGAAATCCTGATAATTGACGGACATGGATCGCAGGCTGTAATTCCACTCATGATGGAACCCGGTGCAAAATATGTAACAGGTCTTCCCAGACCAGGTCATTTATGGGGTCTTGACAGTACCTTTGCAGGACTTGTACAGTTTGGCTCCCATGCTATGATGGGAACGGCCGATGGTGTCCTGAACCATACTCAATCGTCAAAAACTGAAAACAGATACTGGTACAACGGGGTTGAATCAGGAGAACTGGCCCAGGTGGCTGCAATGGCTGGCTATTACGGAGTTCCGACAATACTTGTTACCGGCGATGATGCTGTATGCCGTGAAGCAACTAAATTCTTTGGACCTGAATGTGTTACAGTGTCAGTCAAAAAGGGTCTCGCCAGGGAATCGGCTCTTCTGTATCCTTTTGAGGAAAGCCACAAGGCTCTTTATGAAGGTGCAAAAAACGCAATGTCCCGGATAGGAAAATGCAAGCCATATATTCTGAAAACACCAATAAAGGCAAAGATGGAACAGCTTTCTGCCGAACCATCCTATACAAAACCAAAACTTATTACACGGGAATGGACTATACCCTCTGCTAAAGAGCTGCTGGACTAGGATTTAATCGGATCAGACCGGAAATGTTTTGATAATCACTTTACCGGAATAGAATTCATTTTATAATTATATTGCATAGTTTACATTAAACTATTCTGATATGAGGGAACTTAACAAGACTGCTGCCTGGCTGCTGACAGCTCTGAGAATTGTTATCGGATGGCATTTCCTGTATGAAGGCATTGCTAAGGCTTTCAATCCTAACTGGTCATCGGCGCTTTACCTGATGGAATCGAAATGGTTGTTTTCAGGTTTCTTTCACTGGCTTATAAGCAGTGATACATCCTTGCAGATTGTTGATTTCCTGAATATCTGGGGACTGATCCTGATCGGAACCTGTCTTTTCCTTGGCTTCCTGCCCCGTCTGGCAAGCATAGCCGGAGCCTTCCTGCTGATGCTCTATTATGTTGCAAATCCACCTTTTGTTTATTCGTCGGTACCTTCACAGAGCCACTTCTATATAGTTAATTATAACCTTATTGAAGCAGTTGTCCTGGTTGTGATAGCTACCTTTCGTGAAGAGCAGTTGTACGGACTTCAGAGGTATCTTTCATCGCGTAATAAAAAGCTTATTGAAAAGAAATTCCCTGCTGCCGAAAACCATGAGATACTTGAGACTGTAGATACTTCACGCCGTGAGATGATCAAGAATCTTGCAGTGGTACCTCTGTTTGGCGCAGTCTTTTTCGGAATGGCAAAGAAGAGAGGATGGATAAGTTTTGAAGAAGATGCATTGAACGCCAAACCACAGGCTGTCAGCGGCGCTTCCCTGCTGCTTGGCAAAACAATGTCGGTTAAGGAACTAAAAGGTAAAGTGCCTGCCGGTAAAATAAAAAATGCAGAGTTGAGCAGGATAATGATAGGCGGAAACCTGATAAGCGGCTTTGCCCATGCCCGCGATCTTATATATGTATCAACCTGGCTCAAGAAATATTTTACCGATGAAAAGGTAATAGAAACTCTTTGGTTATGTGAGGCTTGCGGTATAAATACTGCGATCTTCAGGTGCGATGAGAATACAATCAGGATAATGGAGAAATACTGGAGCAGGGGTGGCAAGGTACAGTGGCTTGCCCAGACCTATCCTAAGGGTGAGGATTTATCGAATGTTAAGCAGGCCATAGATCACGGGGCAATGGGGGCCTTTGTGATGGGCGGAATTGCCGATAAAATAATAGTTGACAATAAGATTGACGACCTCAGAAAACCGATAGAATATATACAGAATCAGGGACTTATTGCCGGTACTGCAGCTCATTCAATGCGTGTGCTCGAGACCTGTGTTGCAAACGGGATCAAACCTGATTTCTATATGAAGACTTTCCATAGTCACAAGTACTGGTCGGCAACGCCGATTGATCCTGTAAATCCTGATCTTCCCGTTGACGGTGAAGACCATAACATGGCACACGATAATATTTGGTGCATGTCGGATAAGGCAGTAACAGATTTCTTCAGTAAGGACGAGACTCCATGGATAGCCTATAAGGTATTTGCCGCTGGAGCCATAAAACCGGAGGAAGGTCTGAAACATGCCTTCAACAGCGGAGCCGATTTCGCCTGTGTCGGGATGTTTGATTTCCAGGTTGTTGAAAATGCAAATCTGGCATATTCAATACTCAACGGCCCGATGAACCGTGAAAGGAAGTGGTACGGATAAAGGGTGGAAGGCGGACCTCATCCCCCAGCCCCTTCTCCCGGGGGAGAAGGGGAGTCGGCTGAAGTACGAAATTTACGTATGTTCTTAAGTCCCTCTCCCCCCGGGAGAGGGATTTAGGGTGAGGCGAAAGCCTGGGAGAAAGGTTATGGTGAGGTGAAAACCAGTGAGAGGGATTTGGGGTGAGGCGAAAACCCTGTAGAGGGATTTAGGGTGAGGCGAAAACCAGAATGTCGCATTGCTTGGTAATAAATAATTAACACATTGAATACAAGATATATACAAATTTTTCTTCTGACCTTTTTCCTCTGCATTTTTAATGCATCAGGTCAGCAGGTACAGAAAGGACATACTTCAAAAGAAGACCTGTGGAAGAAGTTGTCACCTTATTTTACACCACCTGCAGAATATCAGAACAATTACGGTGCTTACCGTTCTCCCCTGAAATTCTATGATGGAAGGGAGGTGAAAAATAAGAATGACTGGAAGATACGCAGGGAGGAAATCCTCAGAACCTGGAATGGTATGATGGGGGAATGGCCACCCCTGATTGAAAAGCAGAAACCTGTTATTGTACGTGATACGAATACAGGTTATTATACGCGTTATAAGATAAAGTTCAAATGGCTGCCGGGACAGGAAACAGAAGGATATCTTTTAATTCCGGATGGAAAGGGAAAACGGCCCGCAGTCATTACTGTCTTTTATGAACCAGAGACATCAGCCGGCATGGGAGACAAGCCGTACCGTGACTTTGCGCATCAGCTGGCGAAAAGAGGTTTTGTAACACTTTCAATCGGCACAACACAAACAACAAATTCAAAGACTTATTCTCTTTATTACCCCGATATATCTGGTTCATCAATACAACCACTTTCAGTTCTTGCCTGTGCAGCAGCAAATTCATTGTTAATGCTTTCACAATTGCCGGAAGTTGACAAAGAAAGGATAGGCATAATGGGTCATTCATACGGGGGCAAATGGGCAATGTTTGCTTCCTGCCTGTTTGAGAAATTTGCCTGTGCTGCCTGGTCTGATCCCGGTATTGTATTCGATGACAACAGACCCAATGTTAACTACTGGGAACCCTGGTATCTTGGATATTATCCTCCTCCCTGGAACAACACCTGGAGGAAAACAGGTAAAGCTGAAGGCGCAAAAGGACTTTATCCCTTCCTCAGGGAAAAGGGATATGACCTGCATGAATTGCATGCCCTTATGGCGCCAAGACCTTTCCTTGTATCAGGCGGGTCTGAGGACGGTCCTGCAAGGTGGATCCCTCTGAACCATACAATTGCTTTGAACAGGCTGCTTGGTTATGAGAACAGGGTTGGTATGACAAACCGTCCGGAGCATTCACCAGATGCCGGATCAAATGAAATATTGTACAGTTTTTTTGAGTTTTTCCTCAGGAAATAACTAGCAATTATGCGAAACATAATATTGATTTCACTTCTGGCTTTTATCTGTTGTTCCTGTTCTGAAACTGATTCAGGGTGCGACAATAATAACAGATTATGGTACCGTTATCCCGCTAAATATTGGAATAGTCAGGCCCTGCATCTTGGCAATGGCTATTTCGGAGCTTCATTTTACGGGGCAACGGAAAAGGAAGTTTTTACCTTATCAGAGAAAAGCATGTGGACAGGTGGCCCTGCTAATGGCAACTGGAAAGGAGCAGGTGTAAATCCTGATGCTGCCGGAGCGCTTCCGCTTATCAGGAAAGCAGTACTTGCCGGAGAAACACAAAAGGCTGATAAAATGATCACTGACAGTTTTTTCGGTTCCTCCGAATTGTTCGGCAACTTCACCTCAGTTGGTAATCTTGAGATCAGCTTTATGAACAGCACATCTGAACCGGCTGAATACAAAAGAGAACTGAACCTGAATAATTCAACAGGTTTGGTGCAATATGTTAAGGGCAAAACCACATTTGAAAGAGAGTATTTTTGTTCCTATCCCGACAGATTGCTGGCAATGAGATTTACAGCCAACCGGCCTAAGGAAATTTCATTCAGGCTTGCAATGAATATAATGCAGGATTCCTCTGATACTGAGATTTCAGGTACTGCTTATAAGGTACGAGGTTATATTGATAATAATCACAGGCCTTTTGTTGTTTTTCTCAGGGTAAGGAACCACGGCGGAGTTCTCAGCAGGGAAGATGACTATCTTGCTGTCAGAGAGGCTGATTCAGTTGAACTATATCTGACAATTGCCACAAACTATAAAATGCAATATCCCGATTATACAGGAGCTGATCCTGAGGAAATTGCAGACAATATTTTAAAAACGGCTGATAATTACAGCTTTTCTGAGCTTAAGATGCGTCATGTAAGTGACTATAAATCATTATATGACAGGGTTAAGCTTACTCTGGAAGGAAACCCGGAGGCTGAGAAGCTTCCCACTGATGAGAGGTACAGGAGGATAAAATCAGGAGAAGCTGATCCGGGCTATAAAGCACTGGCATTCAACCTTGGCCGTTATATGATCATAAGCTCGTCGAGGCCACATACCCTGCCGGCAAATCTGCAGGGTGTATGGAATATTTTTAAAGTGGCGCCCTGGGCCGGGAATTATCAGAGCAATATCAACCTTCAGGAAATTTACTGGTCATGCGGACCTCTGGATCTTGCAGAATGTCAGCAGTCTTATATCGACTGGATAGATAATCTCTCAATATCAGGCAGGGAAATAGCAAAACGGATTTATGGAACAAATGGCTGGGTCAGTCATACAACAGGAAATATTTGGGGACATGCCGCCCCTATTGGAGGTCATCCATGGGGTATGTATCCAATGGGTGCCGCCTGGCATTGCCAGCATGTCTGGGATCAGTTTGCCTTTACACAGGATATGTCATACCTTGAGAAACAGGCATATCCATTGCTTAAGGACGCTTCCATCTTCTGGCTTGAGAATTTAATCAGTTATAAGGGACATTATATTACTGCCCCTACTGTGTCGGCCGAGCATGGTGCCCTCATGACTGAAAAGGGTCTCAATCCTGCTTTTCATGATTCTATAAGCGACAAATACCATTATTCCATTCCCGGAGTCTTTCAGGATATGGAGATGATTTGGGATCTGTTCACTAATACTTCAGTAGCGGCGAAACTGCTTGGAGATGAAAGCTTTGCGGATTCAGTTCTACGGGTACGTGATGGCCTTATGCCCCTTAAGATCGGAAAACATGGTCAGTTACAGGAGTGGTTTGATGATATTGATGATCCGGAATGTCATCACAGGCATATTGCCCATTTGTATGCAGTTTGTCCGGGAAGGCAGATCGATCCCTTTAAAAATCCTGAACTGGCTGCTGCTGCAAAGATATCACTGGATATGAGGGGAGACGGACGATTCCCTCTTCAGGAACTTGCTGCTGGAGGAAACTGGGCCAGGGCACACCGGATGTGGTGCTGGACAAGGCTGCTGGATGGTAACAGGGCAAATAAAATAATGACAGAAATGCTTACAGAAGAGGGCTTTGAAAATGGACTTACCTTTCAGCATGCTGAATTTGGATGGGGTCGTGAAGATCTTTATAAGGAGGGTGATCTCTTCTGTCATTTTCAGCTCGATGGCTCAGCTTCAGTTCCGGGATGTATTGCCGAAATGCTTGTACAGTCACAAAATGATGAATTATGCCTGTTGCCTGCCTTGCCCGATGAACTGAAAACAGGAAAAATTACCGGTCTGAAAGCAAGGGGAGGTTATACTGTTAATATGGAATGGAGTGATATGGAGCTCACCAGTGCGGAAATATTTGCTGAAATTGACAGACAAGCACCAGTGATCCGTCTTAAAAATGAAATTATTGATCCGGCAAATTGCAAAACAGTTAAATTTATCAGACTTGAAAAATGATTATGTCAAATTTTTAAATATTGAGGGGTGATGAGCAGAAATGAGTTCACAGGAAGTATTGAAGGGATAAGTGTTTTCGACCAAAAACCGGTTTTAGTCGAATACAGGAATGGGATCATTTCCGGTATTAAACCTTTTACAGTTGATTCCGGTATTGAAAATCTTCCTTTTATAGGGCCGGGATTGATTGATATCCAGGTAAATGGCTATGATGGGGTTTCGTTTTCACTGGAGGGTGCAGACCATCCTTCCACAAAAAAGCTTTCAGTTGATGCAATCAGTAAAATGACAGAGGAATTGTGGTCCCAGGGTGTGACCTCATATTTTCCGACATTGACAACTAATTCTCATGACCTTATTATTCACAATATAAAACTGCTGTCAGAAGCTATTAATGATCCGGCAAACCTCGGATCAATACCGGGAATTCATCTTGAGGGACCCTACATTTCACCGGTTGACGGTTACAGAGGAGCTCATCCGCTGACTCACGTCCGGCCGCCAGACTGGCAGGAGATGCAGGATTTCAACAGAACTGCCCAGGGTAAAGTGCTGATAATCACACTCGCTCCTGAAACGGAAGGAGTAATTGATTTTATTGGTAAATGCAGGGAAAATGGTATAACAGTATCTCTTGGTCACCATAATGGTTCAGCAGCAGAGATACACCATGCAGTTGAAGCCGGGGCGAGACTCTCGACTCACCTTGGAAACGGCTGTGCAACAAATATAAACCGGCACAGGAATCCCTTGTGGCCTCAGCTGGCAGAAGATGAACTGACTATCTGCATTATTTCCGACAGTTTTCACCTTCCACCTGAAGTCCTGAAGGTTTTCTACAGGGTTAAAGGATCAGCAAAAATCATAATAACAACTGATATAACGAGTTATGCAGGTCTGCCTGCAGGATTATACAGGCTTAAAACAGGAGAGACGATAGAAAAGGCGCCCAACGGACATCTGAGGTTTTCAGGACAGGATGGAGGACTGTACGGTTCCGCAACTCCTATGCCTGAAGCCCTGTCGCACATGATGAATGTAACAGGCTGTTCCCTTTCAGATATTTTCACTATGGCTTCAGTCAATCCTGCCAGGCTTGGCAACCTGAATGACAGGGGTTCTCTGGAACCCGGGAAACGTGCTGATATTATACTTTTCTCCATGGAAGAGGGCAGAATGAAGATACAAAAGACTGTTGTTGGAGGGAAACAGGTTTTTGAGGCATAATGTAATGAGAACATTTACAAAGGATAAGCTCAAGGTTGAGATCTTTCAGGATGCAGCTCAGATGGGAGCAGCAGCAGCAGCTGATGTCTATGAACACCTGTCAAAAGCCATCGCTGAAAAAGGATTGGCGAACATAATAATTGGAACAGGTGCTTCACAGTATCCCCTTCATGATGTGTTGCTGGAGAAAGACCTTGACTGGAGCCGCGTAAATGTCTTTCACCTGGATGAATATATTGGCATAGGTGCTGATCACCCGGCGAGCTTCAGAAAGTTCCTGAGAGAGAGGATTGCTGAAAAGGTAAAGCCCGGGAATACATATTATATTGATGGTGATACACCGGATATAGTCTCAGAGATTAGGAGGTACACAAAGCTTCTTACTGATTATCCGCCGGATATTGCATGCATAGGAATAGGAGAGAACGGACATATCGCTTTCAACGATCCGGGAGTGGCTGATTTTAATGACACTGATTACCTTAAGGTCGTTGAACTTGATGAGGCATGCAGGCGTCAGCAGGTGGGAGAGGGCTGGTATGCAACTATTCAGGATGTTCCGCTAAGGGCTGTCACCCTGACTGTTACGGCAATAATGAACAGCCGTTTTATCTGCTGTACAGTGCCTGATCTCAGAAAGGCTGAAGCGGTTTCCAATGCCCTGAACGGAGAAATCGCCGAATACTGTCCTGCAAGTGTCCTGAGACGACATAATAATGCTGTCCTTTACCTTGATGAACATGCTGCTTCAAAACTGGCAAAATAAAAATATCCCATCATGAAAAGAAGAGCCTTTATAAACAATTCGCTGGCCCTTTCATCAGGCCTTTTTGTGCTTCCTGAACTGATCCCCGGTTCCGTGTTCAGATCCTTCAGGCCTAACGACAAGGTAAATATCGGTATTATAGGTTGCGGCAGGATTGCACGTGAGCATAACCTTCCGGAGATACTGAAATATGATTCGGCAAGGGTTGTTGCAGTTTCCGACCTCGACAGCAGGAGGATGGCTGACGGCAAGAAGTTCATTGAGGATTCATATAATGCCAGGGCAGGTAAGCCGGGCTCTGTAAATGTGAAAATGGACAGGGATTACAGGGAGATGATAGCCGATAAAAGCATTGATGCAGTTCTTATCTGTACCCCCGACCACTGGCATGCGCAGCCTGCCGTTGAAGCAGCTCTTGCAAGCAAGGATATCTATATACAGAAGCCTTTTACCTTAACAATAAGTGAAGGCAGAATTCTGAGTGATACAGTCATGAAGACGAATGTCATCCTTCAGGTTGGAGCACAGTGCCGTTCTTCGGAACCGCGTTACAGACGGGCTGCTGAGCTGGTACGCAATGGCAGGATAGGTAAGCTTCATACTGTCAGGATAGGTATGCCCGGAGATCCTCCCGGTGAAGTTGTAAAGCCTCAACCTGTGCCCGCGAACCTCGATTACAACACCTGGCTGGGCTCAACACCGGAGGTTTTCTATCATGAGATGATGGTCCATCCTCAGAATGATTATTCACGGCCGGGATGGCTCAGGAACGAGCAGTTTGGTGCCGGAATGATAACCGGCTGGGGCTCACATTTCTTTGATTACAGTGCCTGGGGTATGGATACTGAACTTACCGGACCTGTATCAGTACAGGCAGTTGCACAGTTCCCGCGCGAAGGAATATGGAATGTTCATGGTGACTTCATGATGAAGGCAGAATATAAAAATGGTATAACACTCTATGCCGGAACCGGTTATCCTTATGGTGTTAAGTATGAGGGTGACAAGGGCTGGATCTTTGTTACACATGCTGGTACCCCTAAACTCGAGGCAGGTAATCCTGCAGTTCTTGACTCAGTTATTAAGGACAATGAGATTCACCTCTATATGACTACTGAGCACCATGGCAACTGGCTCGATTGCATCAGGACAAGGGAACAACCAATATCAACAGCAGAGATGGGTCACAGGGCCTGCTCTCTGTGTCTTATAAGCCATATTGCAATGAAAGTTCCCGGTATTCTTAAGTGGAATCCTGAAAATGAGCAGTTTACAAATAGTGATGAAGCCAACTCCATGCTTCACCGTGAACAACGTGTTCCCTTCGGTCTTGAATATTTGAAATTATAACCACAAAGAACACAAAGGCCTGATTATCATCAGGTACACAAAGAGCACAGAGAAAAGAAATTCATCTTCTTTCCTTTGTGCCCTCGGTGATCCCAATTTTAATTTGGACTTTGTGAACCCTTTGTGGTTAAAAACTGTTCCCCGTCTCTACAACCTCTACAGCTTATAAGGTTTCCGGTACTCGTAGCTCAGTAGCCTGTTTGCAGCTTCCGAGTTTGTGAATACTTCCTTATCCTTATCCCATACAAGTCTTTCCCTGGTTATCATTGAAATAGTCGCAAGGTGGGCCATAGTTGTTGACCTGTGACCGGTTTCAAGTGTACAGAAGGGTTCATTCCTTGATTTAATGCAATCGAGGAAGTTTCCAATGAGGTTAGCTGTGCTGTTGGCATAGCTGTTATCGCGCAGCAGAGTGTCATTTGTCTCAAGCTTATACTCTTCAGCCTCCATCAGCTTGTTCCATGCAGCAAATTGTCCTGGTTTTGCCGGTACAATTTTATAATCATTCTCATTTGTATATAAGGTGCCCTTTGTACCGCGCATCTCTATGAAGCCATAAGGTACAAAGCTGCCGCTGCTGGCTTCAAGTACCTGGACATTGACCAGTGTGCCTGAGGCGAATTCGAATGTAACATTGAAAGTGTCTGGTATTGTCCTGTCATCATCAACAGCGTACTTTCCGCCGTGTGCACTGATAACTGAAGGGGCTTCTTCATTCAGCATCCACCTGATAAGGTCGAGGTAGTGAACACCATTATTGCTTATCTGGTTGCAGTATTCTTCCCACCAGCGGAACCTGTATGGTGCAATATTATATTGGTATGGCCTGTATGCCCTCGGGCCCAGCCATGCGTCCCAGTTGAAATTTTTTGGTGGTTCCTCAGGTTTCATTTTTCCGATTCCGGAGGGGAACATATTGCTTACATGACATGCGCTTGAGTAGGTTACCTTGCCAATCTTTCCTGCCGGTATCTCCTTTGCCAGCTTCTGGAAAGTTGGTGCACCTCTTCTGTTCAGGCCAACTGTAACAATCTGTTTGCTTCCCTTCCATGCATTCACCATAGCACGACCTTCGGCAATAGTTTTCGAAAGAGGTTTCTCGATATAAACATCCTTGCCGGCTTTTATTGCATCGATAGTCATTATTGCATGCCAATGATCGGGTGCTGCAATGCACACTGCATCAATGCTTTTGTCTTCAAGTAATTTGCGGTAATCAGAGTATCTTGCTACCTTGTTGGGGAACTTCTCATCCATCAGCGGGATCTGCCCCGGCATATCTTTAATATATCTCGGATCTACCTGAGACCTGTCGCGGGTAATATAAGGTTCATAAACATCGCACAGGGCAGCAATTTCGCAATCTGGTTTCGCCATGAACAGCTGAAGCAATTGTGTTCCCCTGTTGCCCACACCAATGAATCCCACACGGATTTTTTCATTTGCCCCCTTTGTATTCCTGTATGCAGCAGCATTTAACGGGCTAGCGCCCAGTGCTATTCCTGCTGAGACAAGTCCTGTTGTTGTAAGGAATTCCCTTCTCGATGTCTTATCTGATGACTCTTTCATGTTGTAAGATTTTGATCAAACTTAAGGAATATTAATAAAACAAAAAACCAGTCGGTTGATTTTAATAATTATCTTTAGTCGGAAAAAATCATTAACACAAATCTGACTTACAACTTTTTTAAAATTGATATCTATGAAAAGGGAATTAAACCGCCGCAATTTTGTAAGAACGGCAGCTATCGGAACTTTAGGACTTGGATTGGCTTCTAAATCGGAATTTTTATTTGGAAAAGCACAGCAGTCTCAGGCACGACTGGGTATAATTGGTCTTGACACATCACACAGCGTAGCCTTTGTGAAGGCAATAAATGCCGCTGATGCAAAGCCGGAATTTGCAGGATTCAGGATAGTTGCTGCTTATCCAAAGGGAAGCAGTGATATTAAATCGAGCTATGACAGGATACCAGGTTATATTGAGGAAGTAAAGAAGTTCAACGTGGAGATCGTAGATTCAATTGAAGCGCTGATCTCGAAAGTTGATTACGTATTTCTTGAAACAAATGACGGCAAGCTGCACCTGGAGCAGGCATTGCCTGTTTTCAAAGCCGGCAAAAGAATGTTCATCGATAAACCGATCGCTGCAAGCCTGGAGCATGCAATAGCCATTTTCAAGGCCGCTGATTATTATAAGGTACCTGTTTTTTCAGCTTCGTCGCTGAGGTACATGCCCGGTATAAAGGACGTTGCAGAAGGCAAGATAGGCAAGGTGACAGGTGCTGATACTTTTTCACCATGTTCTCTTGAACCTTCTCATCCCGATCTGTTCTGGTACGGAATACATGGAGTTGAAGCTCTTATTGCAGTGATGGGTGCTGGCTGCCAGACTGTTACACGTGTTTCAACAAAGGATACAGATTTTGTTGCCGGGGTATGGAATGACGGTCGTATAGGCACTTTCAGAGGAACACGCTCAGGTCAGCATGGCTATGGCGGAACCGCTTTCGGAGAGAAGGGAAGCATGTCGCTGGGTACCTATGCAGGATATGATCCTCTTCTTATTCAGATTCTTGAATTCTTCAAAACTGGTGTTGAACCTGTGAAGAGGGAGGAAACACTTGAGATCTTCACTTTCATGGCCGCTGCCGATGTAAGCAAGAAGAAGGGAGGCATTCCCGTTGAGGTGGCCAAAGTAAGAGCTGAGGCAGAGAAAAAAGCAGCAAAAATTAAAATAGCGTAATTATTAAATCTGTAATTTCTGAAAATATATGACTAACAGTCGAAGAGAGTTTATTAAGAAGTCCGCTGCAGGTGTTGCTGCAGTGAGCATTGGTGGTGTTCTTCCCGGGTTCAGTGCAAAAAGCTACTCATCTGTTTTGGGAGCTAATGACAAGATATTTGTTGCAATGATGGGTGTCAACTCAAGAGGTAAGGCACTGGCAGGAAGTTTTGCACAACAGGAAAATGTAGAGATATTATATGTGTGTGATGTTGATTCAAGGGCTGAAGCCACCTGCTCAGATGCTATCGAAAAGTTGGGAAAGAAACGTCCGAAGGCTTATTCTGATTTCAGGAAGGCTCTGGAAGATAAGCAGTTAACTGCTCTTGTTGTTGCTGCTCCCGACCACTGGCATGCACCGGCTGCCATTCTTGCCTCGAAGGCAGGCAAGAATGTGTACCTCGAAAAGCCTTGCAGCCATAATCCACACGAAGGTGAATTGCTTGTTGCTGCAGCTCAGAAATACAGGAATATAATACAGATGGGTAACCAGAGAAGATCCTTCCCTAATGTTGCCGCCGGTATTGCCGAGCTTAAATCTGGCATAATAGGAAGGCCTTATTTCGCAAAAACCTGGTATACAAATAATCGTCCTTCTATCGGAACAGGAAAAGAAGTCCCTGTTCCCTCATGGCTCAACTATGAACTATGGCAGGGGCCTGCTCCACGGAAGCCATTCAAGGATAATCTTATCCACTATAACTGGCACTGGTTCTGGAACTGGGGTACAGGAGAGGCTCTTAACAACGGAACACATTATGCCGACCTGGCCAGATGGGGACTCGGAGTTGATTATCCTGTAAAAGTTACATCGGCAGGTGGCCGGTACAGGTATAAGGATGACTGGGAAACACCTGATACACAGGTAATATCAATTGAGTTTGACAATGGCACAGCTATGACATGGGAAGGTGTAAGCTGCAATGGAAGGCCAATAGAAGGAAGCATGGTCGGAGTTGTTTTTGCCGGCGAAAACGGTTCTCTCAGGATCGACGCAGGAAATGCCTATACCGTATATGATATTCAGGGTAAGGTAATTAAGGATGTGAAGGCTGAAACTGCAATCGATTCAAGAAACCTGAGCAATCCTTCAGGCGGACTCGATGCTGTACATATTGTGAACTTTCTGGATGCAATAAGAAAAGGTACAAAACTGAATGCAGATATCACAAGCGGTCACAAGAGTACGCTGCTTGTACAGCTGGGCAATATAGCCCAGAGAACGGGCCATACATTAAATATCGATCCTTCTAACGGTCATATACTGAATGATCCGGATGCACAGAAACTCTGGTCGAGGGAATATGAGAAGGGCTGGGAGCCGGTAATTTAGTTTTCAGTGATTTATAAATGATCTTTTATGTCAAGTATTGAAACAGTAGATTCAGGTTCATTATCTACCCGTAAAAAGGTATTGTCTATATCAATAATTGCTTTGCTCTTTTTTATTTTCGGATTCACTACCTGGATTAATGCAATTCTGATACCTTATTTTAAAGTTGCGTGTGAACTTAATAATACTCAGTCGCTGCTTGTTGCATTTGCATTTTATATTGCCTACCTGGTTATGGCTGTTCCTGCAGCCACATTGCTCGAGAAAGTGGGTTTCAAAAGAGGAATAATGATCGGATTATGGATAATGGCTACTGGTGCTCTGATATTTATTCCTGCAGCATTTTCAAGAACTTATGGTATATTCCTTATAGGCCTTTTTTCAATAGGGACCGGACTGGCAATACTTCAGCCTGCCGCAAATACCTACATTACAATTCTCGGATCGAAGGAGAGGGCCGCCCAGCTGATGAGCATTATGGGTGTTTTCAACAAAACTGCAGGCATTATAGCTCCTTTGCTGCTTGCTGCCGCAATTCTC
The DNA here is from genome assembly GCA_022703405.1 of Bacteroidota bacterium. Taxonomy (GTDB): domain Bacteria; phylum Bacteroidota; class Bacteroidia; order Bacteroidales; family VadinHA17; genus LD21. Next base: position 23,786 of record JAKLDT010000012.1, read on the forward strand.
AGACCCACTGACAATGAGTTGTTCAAACAGATTCCGCTGATGGATGAAGTTACCCGTAATGGTGTGCTCGATGAAGTCATCAAGAGGGTAATTGTACCCTATGCCTGCACTGCAGTTGTCTTGTTTCTCATGGGATTGTTTATCCGTTATTCGGTTTTACCGGAGATTGATACGAACAAGGAGAATAAAACTGAAGCAGCAGTGAATTCAGAGAAAACAAGCATTATGCAGTTTCCTCATGTCATTCTTGGGACCCTTGCAATATTCCTGCATGTAGGCTCACAGGTCACGGGAATCAATACAGTTATCGCCTATGCACAGTCGATCAATATCCCCTTGCTGGAGGCAAAAGTATTCCCCTCATATATCCTGGGTGTTACAATGTTTGGCTTTCTGATGGGTATTGTACTGATACCCAGGTTTATGAATCATCTGAATGTTCTCAGGATATGCACCACTTCTGCAACAGTCCTTACCTTCGTATTCTTTATTGTAGGAGGAGAGGTGACATTTCTTGGCCATACTTCTCATCCTTCAATATGGATACTTGTTATTCTTGGGCTCTCAAATTCACTTATGTGGTCAACTATATGGCCGCTTGCCCTTGACGGGCTCGGACGATTTACAAAGAAGGGAGGATCAGTACTTATAATGGGCCTTTGCGGAAGCGCACTTGTTCCAATTGCCTATGGCTATTTCGCTGATCACTTCTCCCTGTATCATGCCTACTGGGTGCTGCTGCCATGTTATCTGTACCTTGTGTTTTATGCTTTCAGAGGATATAAAATCAGGAAATGGACGTTGTAGACAGAAGACAGAAGACGGAAGACGGAAGATTACTTCGGACTTCGGACTTCGGACTTCAGACTTCGGACTTCAGACTTCGGACTTCGGACTTCGGACTTCAGACTTCAGACTTCGGACTTCAGACTTCGGACTATAATATTATAAACAAGTTAAATAACTAACAAAAACTCTTAACGCAATGACAAAACGTAGAGATTTCATCAAGACAAGTGTTCTTGGTACTGCCGGGATAGCTATCGGCGGAATGGGATTCAGCGCAAGGTCTTATTCTGCGATCCCCGGTGCAAATGACAGGATCAATATGGCTGTTATAGGGCTCAGGGGCAGGGGTGGAGACCATATCAATTCATGGATGGCTCTTGCAAAAAGCAGGAATATAAACCTGAAAACAATCTGCGATGTAGATGAACAGTTCTTTGCTGACAAGGTAAAGGCAATACAGGATAAGGGTGGTGCAAAGCCACTGACAGAATGGGATATGCAGAAAGTCTTTGCTGACAAGGAGATACATGCCGTTTCAGTTGCCACTCCCAATCACTGGCATGCGCTTGCAACAATATGGGCCTGTCAGGCAGGTAAACATGTCTTTGTTGAAAAGCCTGCTTCCCATAACCTCTTTGAGGGAAGAAAAATGGTAGAAGCTGCCAGAAAATATAATGTAAGAGTACAGACTGGCACTCAGAACCGGTCAATAGCAAATGTGATTGCTGCAATGAAATTTCTCCACGAAGGAGGAATAGGTGAGGTGTTCATGGCTAAAGGGAACTGCTATAAACCACGCGATTCTTTCGGAATTGCAAAAGACAGCACTCCTCCATCAACCCTTCATTATGATCAGTGGCTGGGGCCGGCTCCATACAGGCCTTACAATGAAAAAAGACTGCATTATAACTGGCACTGGTTCTGGGATACAGGCAATGGCGATACAGGTAACCAGGGACCTCATCAGTTTGATATAGCAAGATGGGGACTGAATAAAAATGAACATCCTGTTTCAGTTTATTCTACAGGTGGTATTTTTGGTATCGATCCTGAAGAATGTGCCCAGGAAACTCCCAATACCCAGACTTCCCTGTTCAAATATGCTGACGGAAAGATGCTGGAGTTTGAAACAAGAGGAAGATATACAAACGGAGAATCAAGTCTTGATATAAGAATAGGTAATACCTTTTATGGCACTGAAGGATACATGGAACTCAATGAAGGAACATGGAAGGCTTTCAGGAAGAGAGAGAAGGAGCCATTTGCCGGTTCAGCCCTTTCCGCTGCAAAACCAGCTGAGGACAATAAGGCGGGCGTCTATCTTGCAGCTCCGGGCGGCACAGAGCACTATGCAAATTTCATTGACGCAATACGGTCAGGCAATAACGACGATCTGCATGCCGACATTCTGGAAGGACATCTCTCATCATCACTTCCCATCCTGGCAAATATTTCTTACAGGCTTGGAAGAGAGCTGAAATTCATGGGCGAATATGAGAAATTTGCAAATGATCCTGAAGCCGACCTGATGCTCACCAGGAATTACAGGAAGCCCTATGTGATTGGTAATGAAATATAATAACTTCAATTTAAATGGACTGTTGGAAAAGCAACTCTTAACCAAGAAGTGCAACAGGTAATAAGGTAGCGCAGAGTTATGAGTCAGAATATTAAACCTTTGTGTTCTTTGTGATATTCCTCTGTGTCCTTTGTGGTTAAATAAGATATGCTATCTCCATATTCCTGCTTTTTTAAAATTTATATCTTAAATATTTAAATATGAAAAGATCTGTTAATTTATTAACAATGCTTTTTTTCCTGGTCCTCAGTACAATTTCACTGAATGCCCAGGTTAAACTCCCTGCAATATTTTCTGACAATATGGTGCTTCAACAGAAGACAAATGTTGCCTTTTTCGGAATAGCAGGAAAGAATGCAACAGTTAAAGTAAGCACTTCCTGGAATAAGAAAAGCTATACAGCCAAAGCAGGAAGTGATGGAAAATGGAAGGTTAAAGTATCGACTCCTTCAGCAGGAGGTCCTTATGAAGTAACTGTAAGTGAGAGCAATACAATCAAATTTAAGAATGTACTTATCGGTGAAGTATGGGTCTGCTCGGGTCAGTCGAACATGGAGATGCCTGTTAAAGGTTATATGAATCAGCCGGTACTCGGTTCGAATGAGGCTATTGCAATCTCTGAAAATCCTTCTGTCAGGCTGTTCTCTGTAACAAAAGCCACAAATCTTCAGCCTCAGGATAATTTTGAAGGAAGCTGGCAGCTTTGTGAGCCTGAAACTGTAAGCAATTTCAGCGCTACTGCATATTTCTTCGGACTTATGCTCAATAAGGCCCTTGATGTGCCGGTCGGCCTTATTAATACAAGCTGGGGAGGTACCAGGATTGAACCCTGGATGAGTGAAGCAGGTATAAAGAATTTTGATTTTCTGACTCTTCCTGATAAAAACCTTACTGGTACACTTTCTCCTCAACTGCCAACTGTCCTGTTCAATGGAATGGTAAATCCGATGGTTGGCTACGGCATAAGGGGCGCAATATGGTACCAGGGCGAATCGAACAGGAATGAACCGGAAAAATATGTTAAGCTTCTTCCGGGGCTTGTTGAAAACTGGCGTTCATTATGGGGCGTCGGGGAATTCCCGTTTTACTATGTTCAGGTTGCACCATATAATTATGGTAATACCGGACTGAATTCTGCATATATCAGGGAAGCGATGCTTAAGGCTTCAACTTCAATCAGTAATATAGGAATGGCCTGCATCATGGACCTGGGTGAGGAGTTTTGTATTCATCCTGCTGATAAGAAAGCAGGAGGCGACAGGCTTGCATACCAGGCGCTTGCAAAGACCTATGGCAAAAAAGGTTTCGCCGCCGATGGTCCTGTGCTGAAAGAAATGAAAATCGAAGGCCAGCTGGTAAAGCTTACATTTGATAACGCAGTGAACGGACTTACATCTTTTGGTAAAGAGCTCAGCTGCTTTGAAGTTGCAGGTGAAAACAAAGTGTTCTACCCTGCTGAAGCTTTCATTGCCGGTCAGGGTGTTACAGTTGTTTCAAAATTTGTAAATACTCCTGTTGCTGTGCGTTACGCATTCAAGGACTTTATCGTCGGAGATCTTTTCAATACTGAAGGAATACCTGCATCCTCTTTCAGAACAGATGACTGGCCGGTAAAATAACTAATAATAAGGTATAGAACCCGTTTCCCCCCGTGGGGGGAAATTGAAAGGGGGGTTATTGTAAATTGTGAAATATATTTTCTGAAGAAATAGGGATCTGCTGTAATACAGATAATTAAGTTTCGAAATTTAAATATCCTTGTCATGAGCAAAAACACTTCAAAACCGATCAGCAGGAGGGGGTTCATTGGAACATCTTCTGCAGCGCTCGCCGGATTGACAATAATTCCGGCAAGGGCAGTTTCCGGACTTGGTCATATAGCACCAAGCGACAAGCTTAACATTGCTGGAGTTGGTATTGCGGGGATGGGTCGTGTTAACCTTGAAAATGTAGAGAAGACGGAAAATATCGTCGCACTCTGTGATGTTGACTGGCGTGAGCCGGCACAGAAGATCTTTAAAAGGTATCCTAAAGCAAAGCAGTACAAAGATTACAGGAAAATGCTTGACAACCAGAAGGATATTGATGCTGTTATTATCGCCACTCCTGATCATACCCATGCTGTCATCAGTATGGAGGCTATGAGGAGAGGCAAACATGTCTATACCCAGAAACCTTTAACCCAGACTGTTCAGGAAGCAAGAACACTGGCTAAGGCAGCAAAGCAATACAAGGTTGCCACCCAGATGGGTAATCAGGGTCAGGCATCAGATGGGCCAAGACGATTGCGTGAAATGATATGGGACGGAGTGATAGGACCAATTCGTGAGGTTCATGTGTGGACCGATCGTCCGAATAATGGATTGTTAAAGATATACTGGCCTCAGGGAGTAAGACGCCCTTCAGATACTCCGCCGGTTCCTCCTGAACTGGACTGGGATCTTTTCCTGGGACCTGCACCCGAACGTCCCTTCAATCCTGCATATCACCCCTTTGTATGGAGGGGCTGGGGGGATTATGGCACAGGAGCTCTCGGTGACATCGGCTGTCATTCACTCGATCCGATTTTCAGAGCGCTTAAGCTGAAGTATCCAACAACAGTTCAGGCTGTTTCAACTCTCGTTAATGCTGATACCTATCCTTCAGGTTCAATTGTTAAATATGAATTTCCTGAAAGAGCTGACATGCCACCGGTTACCCTCACATGGTACGACGGAGGTCTTCGTCCGATGCTCATGAAGGAACTCGATGAAGGAATGAAGCTCGGTACAGGAGGGACACTCTATGTGGGAGATAAGGGATATATTCTTGATGATAAGATACTGCCTAAGTCACTCAGAGATTCTTATACTCCTCCAAAACCATCAATTCCTTCATCACCGGGACATGAGCAGGAGTGGATCAATGCATGCAAGGGAGGTCCTGCAGGCGGATCTGATTTTGAATGGGCAGGACCGCTTACTGAGACAGTTCTGCTTGGCAATGTATGCCTCAGACCTGAACTTAAAGAGAAACTGAGCGGAATGGTTCTGAAGTTTGATCCTGCTAAACCAGGCTTCACAAACCTTCCGGAAGCAGATCAGTATCTGCACCATGAGTACCGTAAAGGATGGAGTCTGTGATGACAGAAAGATAGTTGTATTATATCAATAATGTGGCACGGAAATTGAACAAATTCAGATATCACAGTTTGATTTCTTTAATGCGCAGGAACACTGTTATAATTTCTCTTATAATACTGGCAGGCTTCTTTCAGCCTGCCAGTTCCCAGAAATTCAATGCCGGATTCTACAGCGGTATTAACTTTTCAGATATACAGGGACAGAACCTTGACGGGAAATGGAGATCAATACCTGGCCCTGTCACAGCCTTCAGATTTGGCTATGATTTTAATGAGAAGCTGGGTTTGCAGACAGGTATCGACTTGCTGTCAGTATTTTATGAACATCTTTCTTATAGCCGTTATAGCGGGACTGAATTCTATCTGTCATCCTTAATAGCACCTTATTATGATCCCTTGGCTAAAACAGATTTCTCTTTTCTGAGGTTCCCTCTGTTTCTCAGATATTCTGTACCAGGAATAATAAAACTGGATATTAAGACGGGCTTGTTATATTCACGCGTAAAGGATTATTCACTTAACCTGCCGTCTTACTACAGTCAGCCAAAACCAGCGATGCATGACATCGCTTACTGCTTTTCAGCTGGCCTGTCATATCAGCTGACCGGAGGATTTACAGCATCTTTGAGTTACGGCTATATGGCCGGAACAGAGAAAATTCTTCCTGAAATGAAATACAGACATGGTTCATCTGAATTTGTTTTTGGAATTTCTTATGATATTTTCAATAAGGACAGAAATAAAAATGTTGAAAATAAGCCAGATACAACAGACAGCAGATTGTCTTACACTCTTATCGGGGGAATGAATGTTTCAGGTAACCTGAGCAGTAAATTCAGGGATAAATACTCCCTGAATACCGGAACAACAGCTGGATTTTTAGTGAATTATTCTCTTTCCCGAAATACTTCCATACTGACAGGAGTTCTTTTTGAAAGCAAAGGCTATTCATTGTCTGATTCAAGTACTTCTTTTTTCAGGTATGTGCAGTCAGGTGATCTTAAATATAATGTTGATACAAAAACAGATATAGATTACTTTACCTTTCCTGTTCTGTTTGATTTCAGATTAGGCAGCAGGAAAATGATTTTCATACAAGCCGGGCCGTATGTAAGTTACAGAATGAATGCGCATTGCTCCGGAGAGGCATTTTATACTGCTCGTTCACTGAATGATTACCGGGTCATTAAAAAAACTGTGAGTGATGATATTGAAGGACAGATAAAAAAGATGGATTGCGGATTCCAGCTTGGCGGAGGTGTTTCAGTTCCTTTAAAGAAAATAACTTCAGTTGATCTGAATATTTCCTGGCGATCAGGAATTATGGACCTAGTTGATGATTCGGTATTCAACAATAATTATGACAGGAAGAATTCAGGTACTGTTATAAAAAACGGAACACTTTCATTAAACATAGGTATTAAAATCCCACAAAAAGGATAAGGCCTGGTGTCTATGTCGCATAGGATTTTTAAAATATTAATCCCGGCAATTTTGCTTCTCTCCTGTGAAAGGTATCCTGATCCTGCTACTGATTATGTTAGATTGTACAATTTTTATTTTAATAATACTCAGGGAACAAAACATTTTGCAGGTGAGTATGTTGATGACAGCATTGTCTTTGTTTCTGTTAATGTGCTGAATCAGAATTCCAGGAGGCTTAATGTAAAATTTGATGTAGTTTCCGGCGATGGAACTGTTGACAAAGCAAATGTATGGTCAGACAAAACAGGGCAGGCTTCCATGCACTGGAAGCTGGGGAATGGAACCTCTAAACAGATATTAAGGGCCTCAGTATATGATAGTTCCGGAGTTTATCTGACAGCAAGCGAACTTACGGCTTATGGATTCAGGAAAGGGGAGTGGGATGCTTATACCGGAGATCCTGATGGAAATATTATGGATCTGTTTGCAAATTCATCTGCCGGACTGACACTTATGGCAAGTTCTTCCAGACTGTACAGGCAGGCAGACAGGTACTATGAATGGACAGAGCTCAACAATAGCTTGTTGCAGAGTGCCAGGACCTTGCGTGCTGATTCAAACGGTATTATTTATATAAGTACCTGGGAAGGTGATATTATTAAAAGTTCTGATAATGGTTTAAGCTGGATAAAATGCACAAAACCATTTCCCGACAGGCCCTATTATATTTTTAATTCTGTTTCAAATGATGGATATATCTGGGCTTATTATTTTGGATATCCGGTAAAAATATCGAAGGATGGTGGAATATCCTGGTACGAAGCTGGTTCAGAGATAAGTGAATCAGGTATTCAGGATGTATTCAGGCTTAAAAACGGAGCACTTCTGTTTCATGGGTCGAATGCCTCCAGCCTGTTTATATCTTATGATGATGGGTTAAGCTGGGAAAAAATCCCGGTACCAGGATATTCATTAAAACTATTTGTCAGCGAGAAAGATGAAATATTGATTTGTACCCAGGAAAATGGTATGACAATTTACCGGGCTGAAAAACCGGGGGATGAGTTTGTGAAGGTGCATAATGTCAGTCCTGAGTGGACAACAGGTATGAACAATACATTTACAAAACGGAATGGCATTTATTATGTTCTGATCCCGGGTTACGGCATACTAAAGACATCTGATCTTATCCACTATGAAGATTTCTGGAAGAATTCAAATCTCAGGGATCTGTTTATTGATCACAACGGAGTATTTATTGCAAAGGATACCGACTTTAAAACTGTTTATTACAGAGCTGACTGATCCCTCACATTATGCTCACATGTTGTATTTTTGTGTATTGAAAATCAGGGCTGTATAAATTATTGACAGTTTTTTTTGTATTGCCTGCATCAAAAGAGGTTCCTGAACGTCCTTATGATGCAACCAATACTTTTTATCATGCTTAGGAACTTCTTCCTGATTGCACTCCGCAATATCACAAAAAGGCCGGGTTTCACACTTATAAATATTACAGGACTGGCAGTAGGTCTTGCCTCTTCCATGCTGCTTCTGATGTGGGTTATGGACGAACTTGGCTATGAGCGCTTCAATTCCAGGGCTGACAGGATTTACAGGATTGAAGAAGACCAGTTCTATTCCGGTCAGAAATACCATGTTTCAGTTACACCTTTCCCTTCCGGCCCGGAATGGAAGGAGAAGATTCCGGAGATAGAAGAGCAGGTCAGGATCTTTCCATGGATGCCAAGGATGCTGTTCCGGAATGGTGAAAAAGTTTCCTATGAAACATCTGTTATAGCAGCAGATTCAACCCTTCTTAAAATATTCTCATTTGATCTCCTTGAGGGTGACTCCGGTTCTTTGCTCAATGATCCTCATTCAATTCTGCTTACTCAGAAACTTGCTGCAAAATATTTTGGGAAGGAGAGTCCTGTCGGGAAACCAATTCTTGTTGAGAATAAGTATCAGTTTACTGTAACGGGTGTCTTAAGGGATCTTCCGGGTAACACTCTGTTCACTTTCAATGCTGTTATGCCCTTCTCCTTTTTAAAAGAAACAGGGATGTATGATGATCACTGGGGGAGCAATTCAATATATACCTTTATGCTTATGTCAGAAGGATTTAATTCAGCAGAAGTAAATAAAAAGCTGACTGACGTAGTTCTTGAGCACGAACCTGAAACTCAGACAAAATACAGTGTCTTCCCCCTTGTAGATATTCATCTGTATGGACAGTTTGGATATACAGAAACAAAAGGACTGTTAATTATCGTGATAATTTTTTCACTTATTGCAGTATTCCTTTTGCTGATTGCCTGCATAAACTTTATTAATCTGGCTACGGCACGGGCAGCTTCGCGTGGCAAGGAGATAGGTATAAAAAAAGTATCAGGTTCCGATAAAAGATCTCTTGTTTACCAGTTCATGATGGAGTCTATGCTTCAGGTAGCTGCAGCAATGGTAATAGCTTTTATACTTATAGGACTGTCACTTGGACTCTTCAATAATATTTCAGGCAAGCTCTTTGTATTTTCTGACCTCCTGACAGCAAGGTTTTTGCTGGCTTTCCTTTCAGCTGGTCTCGTAGCAGGTTTTGTATCAGGTGTCTATCCTTCATTTTACATGTCAGCGATAAACCCGGTAAAGGTTCTGAAAGGCGAGACCCTCTCAGGAAGGGGAAACGGAAGACTGAGACAGGTTCTTGTTGTTGTTCAGTTTACACTTTCAATACTGATAGCACTTTCAGCTGTGTTCATGTACAGGCAGCTTGCATTCATGCAGGAAAAGGACCTTGGATTTGACAAGAATAACCTGATTGCCATTCAGATGGGAGGAGACATTAAGTCAAAATATTATTCACTTAAAAAAGAACTTGAAAAAGATGTTCTTATACAGGGAGTTACAGCTGCGCTGTGGAATCCTGTCAGGATTGGAAGCAACTCAGGTGGCGCCAGCTGGCCCGGGAAAGATCCTGATAAACACGTTCTTATCGGGACAAACGGAGTTGATTATGATTATATCTCCACCCTGAAAATGGAGCTTGTGTCAGGAAGGGATTTTTCAAGAGAATTTCCTTCGGATTTTGCACGGGATACAACTGGTAATTTTCTTATAAATGAAGAAGTTGTCAGGCTAATGGATGTTGGTGATCCAATCGGGAAGAGCTTCAGTTTTATGGGAATAAGCGGGACAATAATCGGCGTTATGAAAAACTTCCACTTCAAGGGAGCTGATCAGCCTATAGAGCCGGTGGCCTTTCTTCTTGCTGATACAAGCTACCTCAGTCAGATACTTATCAGACTCACTCCTGGCAATGTGCCAGGTTCACTTAAAGCAGTTGAAAAAGTGTGGAAAGAGGTTCTTCCGGAATATCCCCTCGATTATTCTTTTATAGATCAGGATTACAGTTATCATTTCAGAACAGTAAACAGGGTAACGAAATTGCTCGG
>JAKLDT010000120.1 GCA_022703405.1 Bacteroidota bacterium
GATCCGGAAAATATCAGTTCTCATGATGTTTTCGCAGTTTATGAAAAAGGAGACGAATTTGCATCAGGCATAATAAGGCAGTGTATTGAATTCTGGGGTATGGCTGTTGCCAATCTTGTCAGCCTGTTCAATCCTGAAATGATTATTTTCGGAGGAGGTGTTTTTGGTCCTGCTCTGCTTCTTCTTCCGGCAATATTTGAGGAAGCTGAGAAATGGGCACAGCCTGTAGGAATTTCCCAGGTTAAGCTCACAGGGTCAGCACTTAAGGGAGATGCCGGAGTATATGGAGCTGCATACCTTGCCCTCAGTTCGGTGAAATAATGAAAAATATGAACTATGTACAGTAAAAAGATTGTGTTCTGGTCTGCATGTGCAGGCATGCTTTTATTTGGCATCTGCATGATCACTCTTGGTTCAATTGTAACGGATCTCCGTACAAGGCTGGGACTGGATGAGATAGCTGCAGGGACTTTATTTTCAATTCTTCCGACAGGAATCCTGACAGGATCATTGTTATTTGGTCCGATAGCCGACAGGAAGGGTTACAGGATGTTGCTGGCTGTTTCCGCAGTGATTCTTGCCGCAGGATTTTTTGGCATTGCATTTACAGGATCGGAATTGATGCTTAAGTTTTTCATATTGCTTGTAGGCCTTGGAGGTGGAGCAATAAATGGTGCAACAAATGCACTTGTGGCCGATATTAGCGAAACAGGGAAAGGGGCCAATATCAGCCTTCTTGGAGTATTCTATGGTGTCGGAGCCCTTGGGATGCCTCTAATTCTTGGCCTGATGCGTAATTCGCTCAGCTCTGAAACAATTATAGCGGCAGTAGGTGTACTTACACTGCTTATTGCCCTGTTCTTCCTTGTAATTAAGTTTCCTCCGCCAAAACAATCAAAGGGAATTCCTTTCAGGGAAACAGTTAAGCTGGCCGGTAACGGTTCGCTGCTTCTTATAGCCTTCTTTCTCTTTTTCCAGAGTGGCTTTGAGGGGATAATAAACAACTGGACAACTACTTATATAACAACCAGGCTTGGCACAGAGCAGAGCACTGCACTGTTTGCCCTTACATTTTTTGTTGCAGGACTTGTTGCGATGAGGCTTTTAACCGGCAGTCTCTTCAGGGGATTTTCCTCACTCAGGTTACTGATAATTACCTTTTCTCTGATTATTGCTGGCCTTATTATACTGAAGCTCGGCAATTCATATAACTTTTCTGTTGCAGGGCTTATACTTCTCGGAGCAGGACTGGCAGGCGGTTTCCCGATAATGTTGGGTATAGCCGGAGGGCTTTTTGCTGAACTGTCAGGAACTGCCTTCAGCATAATATTTTTCATTGCACTTATCGGCAATACAATAATTAATTTTCTGATGGGATTGGTGGCACAGCATTTCGGAGTGACACATTTGCTTACCTTTGCCTTTGCGGAAACACTTATAATGATAATTCTTTCAGCAGTGATATTAAATAAAACCAGACATATTAAATAAATTATTAAAAATCAAAAAGTTATGTTAGCACTACAATGGCTTAACAATGCAAGGGACATTATGTCCCGCATTGAGACAACACAGATGGAAAATATCCGCAAGGCTGCGGAAGTTATGGCAGACACTATTGAGAAAGGCCGTTGGGTTCATACTTTCGGTTGTGGTCATGCAACTATTCCGATTGAAGAAATGTATCCGCGTATCGGAGGATTTGTTGGTTTCCATCCTATGATTGAACTTCCCCTTACCTTCTTCACAAAGATAACAGGGGAGATGGGTGTTCATCAGTTCCTGTTCCTTGAGAGGGTTGAAGGTTATGGTGTGTCGATAATGAAAAGCTATGAGTTCAGCAAGGACGACACAATGTGGCTCTTCTCGCATACCGGAATAAACAATGTGAATATTGACATTGCACTGGAGTCAAGAAAAAGGGGGATGAAAGTTGTAGTATTCGGATCAGCTGCAGAAGCAAAAGGAAAGCAGACAAGACATTCCTGCGGCAAAACAATCTTTGATCTTGCCGATATTGTTGTTGACACCTGCGCACCACTTCAGGATGCATCTGTTCCGCTCAAGAACCACCAGGACAAGGTTGGACCGGTTTCAACAATGGCCTTCGTTACCTGTGTATGGATGACAGTTACCACTGTTGCAGAGATACTTGCAGACAGGGGCGTTAAGCTTTATATACATCCTTCACATAATATTCCCGGCGATACAACATCACGCGAAAGGCTTGATGCAGCACTTGCCGAGTATAAGAGAAGGGTTGCAGGAGTTTAATAAAATCCATTCCGATAGCCATCGGAAACCACAAAGGTCACACAAAGTTCACAAAGATTAATATTTAAGTATTATTTCTTTGTGTTCTTTGTGTTTTTACTTTGTGGTAAAATAATCAGGCTGTTTTTATTTCTTTCAGTGATTTCCTTCTTCAACCTTGATTTCGCGAACCTGGTCGAGGTAATCATCAAACTGGACTATATCAAATTCCCTGATCATTTTTTCGACGCTGACAGCCGGATTTTCACTTGTCACAATCACCGAGGATGATTCACCCGGTTCACTGATTTTTACTGTATTTCCGTATTTGTCTTTCAGGGCTTTCAGCCCGACATAATTATATGCCAGGTGCACTCTTTTGAAATCGAGGTTTATTTTAGCTATTGCATAGTTGTAATGTTTATTGCTTGATGCAACCACATCTCCTCTCGGGTCCCTGATTTCAGACGGATAGCCTCTGTAAACTGAACCTACAAAATATGATTCACAGGTATAGGCCCATAATCTCTGGGATAATCCTCCATGGTACATTGAAGAAAAAATTATCATGTCAGGCTTCTCCTTTGCATACTTTGCCCTGAGTTCATCGAAATTAAGATCAAAACATATTGCAACTGCTACCTTTCCAAAATCGAGTTTGAGAAGCTCTGAATTATCACTTGGTTTGATGCCCAGATCAATTTCACCTATAGTCGGAAAATTCTTGTCATATATTCCTGCAATCTCACCGTTCCTGCCTACAATTACACAAGAGTTTCTCCAGTTACCTCCCTCATCCATCCGCTGCATCCCAAATGCAATATAGCACCGGTTCTTTTTTGAAACAGATGCAAAGAAATCAAGAACCTGGTTTTTTCTGATGCTCAGATAGGGTTCCCCAAGTGATGAAAGGTCGCAAAACTCAGGCAGAACAATCAGATCGGGTTTCTTTCTCAGAACATGTTTTAATTCCTTGTCCCAGAAGTTTATAACATGTTTGACTATATCTTGTTTATTGTCACTTTTAATTACGGGTGGCAGGTCGCCTATAGTAGCTACTGTGACTATTTTTTCGGCGTTTAGTGTAAAAAAATGAGAAAAGATTGTTTCAAGTAAAAGAATGAGTAACAGAATTTTTCCTCCGCAGCGGAAAGTTCTTTCAGGTTCTGTCTTTTTTAATATCAGAGTCTGCTTTGGGCAATAATGCTTTGTAATTCTGGTATTCATTTTATCATAACCATGGATACTGAGTGAACAAAATCCCTGATTATTCTAATAATGGTATTGCCTTACAAAGATAAATCCCTGATTTCGAATAAAGTATAAAAATAGTCTAATAATTGTTAAATAAGTTAAATAGAAACGTTGCTATTTTGATAATTTTCAGCTCTGTTTCACTTTTTGAGCCATTTATCCATAAACCTGATCCCGCTTTCAATTATTGCTTCATGAGCGCCGCCATGAAGATCCATCTCAATACGGTCAGATATACCAAGTTTCTCATAATGTTTCCCTGCAATTTCAAATTCCTCAATAACCTGGGGCCAGTGTGCTATCCTGTCCTGTTTGCCATGCTGTATCAGCAGCGGTCTCGGGCAGATAAGCGAAACAACATCGTGATCGGTAAATTCTGTGAGCCAGCCGGTAAAAAATGCATGGTCTTCAGTTGTTTCAAGAAAGCAGGAATACCTTTCATCAGGTACAGCCATTTTGTTCTTTCTCTGGTTGAACCATGCTGATACCACACCAGCCTTAATTCTTGGTTCCAGAGGCATCCAGAACATTGTAGCCATTCCTCCCAGTGAAACTCCCCACATTCCTACACGTTCAGGATCAATCCTTGGATCGGCAAGTACAATATCAACCAGGTTTTGCACCCTGGCAAGCTCGATGCCGGGAAGACTAATATCTGCAAGCCTGCACAGCCTTTCAATACGGTTCCGGCGCTCAACTGACATCAGGTTCATCGGAACCAGTACTGCATAACCTGCCTTAAGCAATTCCTTTGCATATTCGTGATAACCGCCTCCTCTGAATGGTGTTTCAGGAGTACTCCCTATGCCGTGCTGAACAATTACAAGGGGGAGCTTTCCCTTTTTTTCCCCTGCAGAAGGAAATGCAAGGAATGCCTGGGTAGTAAGCTCTCCGAGAGGCAGCTCTATCCATTCTCCTTTAATCCCTTCTATAGTGTAAGGCTTCGACGTCAGCGCACCGGTCTTTAAGAGGATTGGAGGTTTGATAACAACATCTCTCCAACGCTCACGATTGGGTATAACACTCCTTTCAAAGGCATCAATGCTGCTGTAGTCCCTGTGCCAGGCAGAAGCGGCACGCTGATCATATTGTGTAACAAGGTAAGAGCTCAGGTATTTCTCAAGCTGGGAAGCATAGTCATTTGTCCTGTCAGTCTCAAACTTCTGCTGTTCCGGGCTGACATCCTGTCCGCCGGCAGGAAGTATCCAGGCAGAAAGTATTGTGAAATAAATAACAATAAGTTTTTTCATGATTAATAATTATTCATCCGGATAAGTGATCGGATATTTATGTTTTTCAATTGTTTGCAAGACCTTGTGAGCTGGTGATTTTGTATTTGTTGATTAGTTTTGGTTTCGGCTTTATTATAGAGATCTTAATATCATCAAAGACATTTTTAGCAGTTGTTATACCCTCGCTGACGGCCTCCACTGTAACTTCTCCCTTGTTCCATGTTGACTGCGATATGATTTCAGGTATGAACTCAGAACCTTCAACAGCCTTTATTACACTTCTGTAAATAAGGGCAGGCTGACCATTGCTGAATTCGTCTTCCCTCAGTGTTTTAACATCTATTTCAGGAAAGGCATCATTGAAATCACCTGCAAGGTTCATCTCGATCCAGCAGAGCCATTCAGAACCAGGTTCGACTTCAATTCTCATTGAGAAATAATCTGCTTTCGGAGTGGCGCCAGAGATAGCCATGTCTTTATTTTTGTTTTTTGCCGTTGAGCTGTCTGTCTTTTTGTCTCCTCTGAACAGCTGGTACCACCGGGGCAGTGCGACAGGTACATTTGCCTTTCCTTCCCAGTCGCCTTTTGCAACCCTGTGTGTGACAAAAACGGTTTTCAGTTCCCCGCTGGCAGGATTTTCGAGCCATATAGCAAACTGTGGAGGCTCGGCAAAGTTTGAGAGATGGATTATCTTTTTGTTCTGGTGAATATCTATCTGTATCTCCGTACGGCCGTATGTTCTGACAATAAGAAATACTGCAAAAAATGCAATTATTATTATTCCTGCAATTCCCGCGATTATAAGTTTCTTTAAGAGATTCTTCTTTTCAGATTCCATTGATTGTTTTTATTGAAATATTTTTATTTTACCACAGAGAACACAGAGGTTTACACAGAGTTCACAGAGTGTTTTATCATTAATCCTTCGTGTTCTCTGTGCCTTCTTTGTGTGCTCTGTGGTTAAACTTCTTAAATGTCAGGGATTTCAAACCCGGGACGATAACTACCCTTCGATATTGTATTTGCTTCGTCGGAATTTGTAACAAGTTCTTTTTCGCCATCATAGTACAGCTGCTTCTTTCCAACCCTGTATGAAAGGTTCGCAAGGTGTACAAGAGTTGCACTCTTATGACTCTGTTCAATACCTGCATTAGGCATTTTCCTCGATCTGATACATCTTATGAAGTCCTGCTGATGTTCTTCATCGGGGAAATAGCCATATTCCTGTGCAAGAACCTCGCTGTTCCTGCCAAGCACCTGCCATCCGGCTCCATGCCGTGCGAGGTACATCATTCCTTCTGTTCCGTAGATTTCCATCCTGTCGCTGAGGAAAGGCCAGTTGGCAAACTTGTTTCTTCCATAGCGTACCTCGGGTGGAGCTTTCTGAAGGTATTCGCCGTAGATAGATGCTTCAACGGTCATTGGAAAGTCGCCGAAATCGTATGTTATAGTCTGGTTGTCAGGTATATCCCTGTTGTCATTATACAGCACCCTGCCGCCGGCACAGAATGCTGACAGCGGGTTTTCAGGATCACCCATAACCATCCGGGCCAGGTCGATAACATGGCAGCAATCGGCAAGTGGAAGTCCGCAGGAGTAGGCCCAGAATTCATTATAGCCTTTATGCCTGCTTACGTTATAGGGTACTTTTGGAGCAGGGCCCAGCCACATATCCCAGTTAAGGCCTTCGGGAACAGGCTCGTCTTCCTTATAGTTCCAGGGTTTATTCCCGGGGAGCATGCAATATGCCTTGAGGAATACAATTTTTCCCAGTTTCCCGCTCTGTATATATTCTTTTGCATGCATGTTATAGGCGCCGCTCCGGTTCTGGAAACCGCACTGTATGATTCTGTTGTATCTTTTTGCAGCATTAATCATCTTGCGGCCCTCGGTGATGTTCATTGATATGTTCTTCTCGACATAGACATCCTTGCCTGCCTGGCAGGCCCATACTGTCGCCAGGGCATGCCAGTGTTCAGGTGTGCATATTACAACCGCATCAACATCCTTGTCTTCGAAGGTCTGGCGCATATCTTCAACACGCAGAGGCTTATATCCCTGCTGTTTGCCCAGCTCATCAATTGTTCTCCCTCCGCGTTCTTTATCGACTTCACAGACATATTTCACTTCCACCCCCGGAAGGCACTTCTGCATTCCGAGAATGACCTGGGTACCTCTTCCTCCTGCGCCAATAAGCGCCAGGACTACTTTATCGTTAGCACTTGCCATGATATGTTGTTGTTGTTTTAAACTTTTTCTGGAACTGTATAATTTTCTCTGTAACTTACTTTAAGCAAGCTGTTTGCTTCATCATTGCCGATGAATTTTTCCGATTGAGGATCGATTAACAGCTGTTTGTTGCCAACCCTGTATGCAATGTTTGCAAAATGAACAAGTGAAGCGCTGAGGTGAGCCTGTTCCATGTTTGCATTTGGCTGTTTCCTGCTTCTTATTGAATCGATGAAATTTTTCTGGTGTTCAACATCGGGATGTATACCACCTTCCTGTGCAATAAGTTTTTCACCAGGACCATAGACCTGCCATCCTCCGCCGGTCCTGCCCATGAACATCACACCTTCGGTCCCATAGATCTCAATTCTGTCGGCATTTGTCTTCCACTCAGGATATTTTGCAGGATCCATCCTGATCTCATTGGATGCTTTTGACATATAGTTAGTTGCATTACAACTCTCGACTGTTACTGTGATTTTTTCAAAATCGTAGGTAATTGATTGAGATTCAGGAGTATTTCTTTCTGAGCCAAATACATGATTTCCGCCCCATCCGTAAACAGATTTCGGATGGTCCGGATCGCCCATCAGCATCCTTGCAATATCAAGCTGGTGAGAAGCATCATTAAGTGTTCCCGGATTATAAGCATAGTAATAGAACCAGCCGATGAACGCTCCTTTATTAAAAGGTATTGCCGGTGCAGGGCCGAGCCATTCATTCCAGTCCAGAGAAGCAGGGGCCTCAGTGTCCGGTTCAGCAATCCATTTCCCGCCAGGAAGCATGTTAAAGATCCTTATATGTACAAGCTGACCAAGCTTACCGCTCCCGATAAATTCCTTGGCTTTTGCAATATAGGCACCACTCCGGTTCTGGTAGCCGGTCTGAATTATCTGCCTGTGTCTTTTCCCTGCTTCAATCATTTTTCTGCCTTCCCAGAGACAGAGGCTGGGAGTTTTCTCAACATAAACATCCTTGCCGGCCTGGCAGGCCCAGACAGTGGCAAGTGCATGCCAGTGATCAGGAGTCGCTATCCATACAGCATCAATATCCCTGTCATCGAAAACATGCTTCATGTATTTTGCAGTCGACGGTTTATATCCAAGTTGTTTTTCAACCTCTGCCGAAGCCGCAGCAGCCCTGGAGTCATCAACATCGCATATTGTCTTTATTTCAACCCCGGTGTTGTTTTTACAGCAGCTGATAATTGTCGGGACGCCTCTTCCCCCGGCACCAATCAGCGCAAGCACAATCCTGTCATTAGCTCCTTTGCAGGAAGATGCAATAAGCCCTGAAGCTCCGATGGCCACGCCTGCAGTACCTGCCAGTGTTTTACCCAGAAATTCGCGTCTTTTCATAGCTTGCTTGTTAAGAATTTTGTATATGTTTTTGGTTTTTTTGGTCTGTCATATAAAAATAAGAAAAACTCTTTATTAAGATCTGTTATCCAGGCATATTTGCTAAATAATGTTAATTCCTGATAAACAGCAAGGTAAGTATTGTATTTTACCTTATTATTTCAGAAATTCACCTCAACATAACCTTATCAGTATTATGAAATACAGTGGAGCAATTTTGAAAACATGTTATATAACATGTTTTTTTATTTTAATTATACTGTTTGTCAGCTGCAGCAGTAATTACGGAAAAACTGAAATTACAAAATGGCAGTACGGAAAGAAAGGGGCTGTTTCAATTACCTATGATGACGGCTCCATAAATCAGTTCAGAAAGGCTGTTCCAATAATGAACGAACTTAATATGCCGGGAACTTTTTTCATAAACACGGGTTCAATACCTGGTTCGATGTATGAAGGCAAATTCATAGGAAGGCCTGTGAATGAGATAATTAAAGAAGCAAAAGCAGTGCCAACAGGGAAGGAGAATTTTTTTGAAAGGGCCTCGGCAGCAAGATTCCTCGGTTACAGGGGAGCCGGTGATTATTTTACCAGGGCAGGAGGGCAGATGGATGCCGGCAGGCCGGAGGAAGCTTATAAAATAATCGATGAATTGTATAAAAAAGTGATTAACGGTGAGCTGGAGAAGG
>JAKLDT010000121.1 GCA_022703405.1 Bacteroidota bacterium
TTCAGGTACCTGGGTCTGGGCAGCGCACCTCATTGCAGCTGTACGTGATTTTGCCACAACAGGCAAGGGAATAGTGCTCTGGACAATTCCGGGCAGCCAGGGCTGGAGACCTGTAGGCGGACTTGTAATGCAGGGAGCATTCAAGGAGATTGGTCTCAGGCACCGATTCGTTTATGGCAGCTATAAAGATCCTGCAGAGCTTGAAAAAGTTATTTCATACTGCAGGGCAAGCGCAATGAAGAACAGGCTCAATATGAGCACAATAGGAACCTTCGGCGGACGAGGCATGGGCCAGACCTGCGGTGCTGCCGATCCCTCACAGTGGATGAAAATGTTCGGCATCGACATTGATTCACGCGATACTTCCGAACTGCTTGATACAGCCAAAAAAATTACCAAAACAGAAATTGCCGAGGCCAGAAAAAAGATTCAGAAACTTTTTGCCAGGCCAATTCCAGAAAATGAACAGGCTGAAAAATCAATCCGTCTTTACCTTGCAATTAAAAAGCTTGTGAAAAAGAACGACTGGGATTTCTATACTATCCAGTCATTCCCGGGTCTGGGTGATGAGTACAGCGCTACCTGTTTTGCACAGAGCATGATACTCGAAGATGGCATGGGCACTTCCACATTAGGTGATTTCAATACAGCGCTTACAGTCAAATGCCTTACCGATATGAGTGAAGAGCCTGTTTATTATGGTGATCTTCAGCATATTGATAAAACAAATAATGAGATAAAGATAATTGGCGACGGAGCCTGCCCGCCCTCACTGGCCGGTAAGCTGGGTCCGGCAGGTTTTGCCGAGCACGGAATACCTACCGAGGGTGAAGCCGGAGGTATATCAGTTGAGCTTATCTGCAAAGTCGGTGAAGGTGTTCTTGCACGACTGGGAAGAAATAACGGCGAGTTCGAAATGGTCATAACAAGGTGCACAATATTCGAACCTCCGAAAAGTCAGATAGAAAAAAGAAGGCTGGAATGTGGTATACCTTTCTGGCCTCATGGCTTTGTAAAGGCTGAATGTAATATAGACGACCTGCTTCAGGCCTGGAACAACGAGTATGCCTGTCTGGGCTACGGCAAACATCTTTACGAGGAACTGAAGGCATTCTGTGAACTGACCGGGATTAAAGTTATAGCACTGTAACCAGCAACAATACCATGCCACTAATTCTTCAAAGAAAACAAGTCCTCGACATATACGCTGAAGCAGCTCAGCGGAAATGGGTAATCCCTACTTTCAACACTGAAAATCTTACAACAACAGAGGCAATCCTTTCCGCCACTCTCGATCACAGCAAAAAGACAGGACGGACGGATTTGCCTGTAACTATCGGTATAACAAATCAGTACAGCCACAGAAGTCAGTCGGTATATTATACCCACACACGACAATGGGATATTGGACTGAAGCTGTTCCTTGCTGATATCAGTGTTCTTACTTCAAAGGGCTCTCCTTTTGAAAAGCTGAACGTAATGATACATCTTGATCATACCCAGTGGGATGCTGACAAACCTCTTCTCGAATGGGATATGAATATGTTCTCTATGATAATGTATGATGCTTCAGCCCTGCCCTTTGATGAGAATATCAAATATACTGCAAGGTTTGTCGAATCGAGGGGAAAAGACATTGTTATCGAAGGAGCCTGTGACGAAATAGTTGATGCGACAGGCGATGAAAGAAGTGATCTGACAACTCCGGAACAGGCAATTAAGTATCTTACAATGACAGGTTCGGATTTTATTGTAGCGAACCTTGGAACAGAACACCGGGCCAGCGCTGCTGACCTTAAATATCATGGTGATCTTGCAAGGGAAATCAGCAGGCTCACAGGTCCAAAACTCGTTCTTCATGGCACTTCATCGGTTGGTAATGAACAGATAAAGAACCTCTTTGCTGATGGCATAGCCAAGGTTAATATCTGGACTATACTTGAAAGAAATACCGCACCTGTTCTTTTTGAAGAAATGGTGCAGAATGCTTCAAAAGTGACAGGCAGGGAGAAGGCTGAAAAAATGCATACTGACGGTCTTCTTGGACAAAAAGCTGACAGGAGTTCAAAGGCTTCGCTTTCACATTACACTACAGTTTACAGGCAGGATATAATTTTTTCCGGGATGAAAAAAATTGTCACTGCTTATCTTGAAATGTGGTATGTATGAATCACTTCCTGGGAATAGATATCGGCACCGGAGGCTGCAAGGCTGTTGTATTTGATGACAATGGAAAACAGGTCTCTTCTTCATACAGGGAATACAGCATTATCTCGTCTCACCCCGGGTGGGCGGAGCTTGATACTGATGAGGTTATCTCAAAATGTTTTGATGTTATAAGGGAGGCAGCAAGCCTTGCCGGAAAAGGATCTGTCAGGGGAATAGGAATATCAAGCCAGGGTGAGGCTTTTACTTTTATTGACAGGCAGGGAAAAGCCATGTGCAACGCCCTTGTTTCATCTGATGTAAGGGCAGTGGATTTGATAAGACCCTGGGTTGACAGGTTCGGCGAGGAGAAACTGTATAATATAACAGGACATACACCCCATCCTATGTTTTCGCTTTTTAAGCTGCTGTGGATGAAAGAAAATGAGCCTGCAATGTTCTCCGGAGCAGAAAGAATACTCTGTTTTGAGGATCTGCTGCAATACAGGCTTGGAATTGCTTCTCCCTCAATGGGCTGGCCTCTTGCCGGAAGAACAATGCTGTTCGATGTCATCACGCACAAGTGGGATACTACTATTGCCGGGAAGGCCGGAATCGACACTCAAAAACTATCCCGGCCAATGAAATCAGGATCACTTGCCGGATTTTTAAACAAAGATATCGCAGGATCTCTTGGACTCTCTGACGAAACTTTCATTGTAACAGGAGGACACGATCAGCCATGTTCGGGACTTGGCGCAGGAGCTGTTGATCCTGGCGTTGCAGTATGGTCATCAGGCTCTGTGGAGTGCATAACTCCTGCTTTTGACAGGCCGGTATTTACCGGGGAGCTTCACAGGAACAATCTCTGCACTTATGATCACACTGCCCCCGGCATGTATGCAACAGTAGCATTCAGCCTTACTGGTGGCAACCTCTTCAGGTGGTTCAGAGATCAGCTGGGGGGAGAAGAAACCGTAAGAGCCAGGGATGAAAGAAAGGATGCTTATGATATACTTCTGGACATGCTGCCTGATCAGCCATCAAGGGTGACTGTGCTTCCTTACTTCACACCTTCTGGTACACCGTATTTTGATGTCGATGTGAAGGGAACTATACTCGGACTCGACCTTTCTGTTACAAAAGCCGAGCTGCTGAAAGGGCTGCTTGAAGGGGTGGCCATGGAGGTAAGACTCAATTTAGAAATACTCAGACAGTCTGGCTATCAGGTAGATGAGCTGAGGATAATCGGCGGCGGTTCAAAGTCGGAGAAACATGTTCAGCTTAAAGCCGATGCTACTGGAATGCCTGTGACAATCCTTGATGTGACTGAGGCGGGCTGCATGGGAGTTGCCATGCTTGCAAAGGCCTGCAATGACAAGGCTGATGTGAAAGATATTGCAAGAGAATGGGTACGACCCGTGAAAAGAATTATTCCATCCCGACAGGATTATTATACAGATAAATTCAATCGTTATAAAAACTTGTATCCTGCTTTAAAAACTGTTTATAAAAACATTTAACTATATGAAAATCAGGTATGTTTTTCTTCTTTGTCTTGTCCTGGGCACAGCTTGTGCTACAAAAAACGATGATCAGGTCAGTCAGTCATCTGCATTTCCTTCAGCGATGTTCCAGTATTCTGATTTCATGGAACCCAGGTGGGTGAGCTTTGAAAACATTTCAGGATGTGGGTCACTATAAGCGACAGGTCGCCTGAGATGCTCAGAAGCCTTGTCCTGAAAATGTACTGGGATAGGGAGAGCAAGCCTGCCGTCAATGTTCCTTTCGGAGATTTCTTCAGTGTTGGTCTTGGTAAAACAGCTGCCTGAATTACAGTCCGTGGCGATCAGAACTTATAAGCTTAAACAGTGAGATAGGATTATTTATTTGTAAGCTCTCTTTCAATTTCCTCAAGTGATTTTCCTTTTGTTTCCGGCAGTTTTTTGAGAATATAAAAAAAGCCTGCTAGACAAATAGTTGCATACACAACAAAAGTGCCTGAGGTTCCAAGACCCCTGTTGAGGAAGGGAAATGTCAGGGTCAGTACTGCACAGGAAAACCATAAAGCAAAAGTGGCAACTGACATAGCATGACCCCTGATCTTATTCGGGAAAATCTCAGACAGAAGCACCCACGTAATTGGTGCAAGTGTTAATCCGTAAATGCTGATTGCAGTAACTACCCAGAAAACCATAAAAAAGCCTTTTATCTCAAGGAAGTATCCGGCAGCTATAATGGTATACACTATTGCCAGTCCTCCTGCTCCTGCAAGCATAAGAGGTTTTCTTCCTTTATTGTCTACTATAAACATGGCTATTACGGTGAATATAAGGCTTGTAACACCTGTCAGAACAATATTGAAGAGAGTCCCTGAAATACCATAACCAGCAGCAGAAAATATCTCTTCAGCATAATTGAAAATCACATTTATACCACACCATTGCTGGAAAACGGCAAGAATAATACCGAGTATAATTATCGGAGCAAGATCCTTGCTGAACAGGTTTGAGAATTTCTCTTTGGTACCATGGTATTCTGCCTCCTTCAGAGTAAGAATTATCTCATCCGTTTCTTTTACAGCATAATCAGTTCCCCCTATTCTCTCAAAAACCTTCATAGCCTTGTCTCTGAAACCTGCTTTTGTGAGCCATCTTGGACTTTCAGGAACGAGCCACATGAGAATGAAAAACAAAGTAGCAGGCACTGCACAGGCCCAGAACATCACCCTCCAGCCAGTTTGTCCGTTCCACGATTCCCGTATTACTGCATCGGTGGCATCAATTGCTACCGGTTCAGCAATCAGCATATTGGCAAGCTGGGCAGCCAGAACTCCGAAGGCTATAGTGAACTGGTTCAGTGCGACAAGCTTTCCCCTCATGTGAGCAGGCGATATTTCAGCAATGTAAACAGGAGAAACATTTGAGGCTATTCCTATTCCTATGCCTCCCATAATCCTGAAGATCATAAAGGAGGTGAATGAATTGAAAGCACCTGTTCCCAGTGAAGTAACAATGAAAAGGAATGCTGAGAAAATCAGCGGTTTTTTCCGCCCGAATCTGTCAGTTATATTCCCGGAGATTGCCGACCCGATAAGGCAGCCAAATAGTGCGCTGCTCATTGCAAATCCCTGAAGGGTGGGAGAGGATGTGATGTCAAAGTACCTCTCATAGAATGGTTTGGCTCCTCCTATCACAACCCAGTCGTAACCAAATAACAAGCCTCCCATTGCCGAAACAACCGACAGGAAGAGAACATATTTTGTGTTGATTTTCATTTTAGCTGTACCTGTGCTTCATTAATAAAGGTAAGCATATTCTCGAGTGAAGTATCGCCTTCTACGGCATGGGAGGGTGAAAAAATATAAGATCCTTCAAGGCCTGCTTTTAAAAGCCTTTGCGATTCCTGAATCACTTCCTGTTTTGTTCCGTATGGTAATGTCTTCTGAATTGACAGGCCGCCGTGAAAAGTAAGTTTTCCCCTGTATTTTTTCATCAGGCTGTGTATATCCATAACCTCAGGCTGGAAGGGATTGAAGCAGTTTAGTCCAATATCTGTCAGATCATCAAACAATTCGTCAACATCCCCGCATGAGTGAATGAAGACATATTTACCCTCATCATGCACTGCCCTGTACATTCTTTTAAGCTGAGGCCAGATGAATTCCATCCAGGTATCATAGCCCATTATCAGTCCGCTCTGCTGACCCCAGTCATCACCGAAACAGATTCCGTCTATATCATATCTGCAGGCTTCCTTCAGCTGTGCAATATTATAATCTGCAATGGCTTCCAGCAGCTCATGCACAAATCCCGGGTTCACCATGAAATCCATGAGAAGGTTTTCCATTCCGCGGAGTGTCCAGGCGCGCTCATACAATGAAAAGCCTATCTCGAAGAGTCTGAACATGTCAGGACTGGCAGCAGTACGCTGTTCTATATCAGCAAAATACCTTTTATCACGTGGATTGGGGAAAGTGTAATTCTTCAGAGTGGGCTCTGAAAGAACAGTTCCTGTAATATTCCCTATGTCTTTGTCAATGCTTCTGTCCCAAACAGCTCCGAAAACATCCTGATACAGGTTTTCTCCGATAATGTTGAAGAAACCTATATCGGCGCCAAGTGTAAGTATATGATTATGAATGGCTTTGTCGAGATTGTCGGTTCCGTAGTGTTTTACAAGCAGCTCCCTGGCTTCAACAGTGAATTTGAATGACCATGGAGTATATGGAGGTTTTTTCCCATCCAGAACAGCCCTGACTACTTCCCGTCTGGTCATTTTATTATTTTAGGCTTGCAGGGTGTTTTTATGTCCGTCCTTTATTCCCAGAAGGTAAGTCCCCATGCCTGTGATCCAGAAAACAACAGGATAAAAAAGCCAGCGTTCAGCTCCACCCACACCCAGAGTTGGTATGAAATACTTCTGGAAGGAAAGCAGAACAAGGGAAATTATTCCGAAAGCTGCAAAAATGTATTTCAAAGGGGCATTGACAATTTTGTAAGAAACAATGGCAGATATGCCTCCTGAGATGAATACTACAAGCGACAAAATTCCGTGATATGGTTCAAGATGTCCGGGAAACAAGCCCACTCCTATAATACCAACTCCAAGGAAAGCCATTGGAATTGTCATCAGATATTTCTTGAATATTTTATGTACATACCATGTGGCTGTCAATACCATCAGCCCTGCAAGAGCCATTGAATAATCAAATATTGCCGCTGATATTTTCTGTACAGTGGCATCAGGATGAATTCTTGCTGCAAGTTCACTTATGTAATTATCTCTTGCATTGAATTCTGCAGTATAAAATATTTCGCCGGTAATTATCCCCATAAAGATAAAGAAGCCTGCAAGGAAAAGAAGCAATCCGGATCGTGTGAGCGATGATCTGATATCCGATTTAATGATTTCATTTATATCCATGTGATTCCTTTAATTAGTAATTACCCTTATTGGAATTTTGATCTTCAAATATAGGCAGATTTATTGAAGAAGACATTTTATCGCCATAATAAACACTCTGAGCAGCAGTTACCGGCTCATAGCCTGTTGCAAGAGGCTGGCAGTTGTTCAGGTTCCTGTTATACCTGGGGTGCCATGATGATGCAATAAATACTCTGAGCCTGTGGCCGGGATTTAGCTGATAACCTGTTGACCATACTGAAATTTCAGTTTGCCGGGGTACGCCTTTCTCTGTCTTTTCAAGCCTTACACCTCCTTCCTGGATATTAATGATCTTTCCATCAGGAAAAACATCCTGAATGCCTGTAATAAAATCGGTACAGGCAGCATCGCTTGAAACCCAGAGAGTTGCAGATATTGGACCCAGGAGCGTCAGTGGTTTGTCATTAATTTTCATTTCAAATACCAGCTGATCTGTTCTTGTCACATTGCTGTTCTGCCTGGCTGGTCCCACACCATCACCCAGAATTGTGCCACCCAGACTCGGGTAGGGATCAGCAGGATCATAGTTGTATTTAAGTGATCCTGAAGAGTTTAATGGTAATTTGCTGAGATATCCTTCAGGTCCGATATAATACGGCGTAATCTTCGTACCCGACGGAGGCCAGATATCTGATCCTACATACTCATTCCTCTCCATCACGAACAGATTGTATTTTGAATCCCTGAGAGGCTTTGGAAGCTGTGCCTTTCTCCCTTTGAGTAAGTTTTTGGCATACAGGAACAATTTTGCAGGATTACCTGTTTTTTTTGTTCCTCCATAATCATTTTCTTCACCCTGGCTTCCATGACACCACGGGCCTATTATTATCTTGTTGCTGTTGCCGCTGTCTCTTTTTTCTGCTGCAATAAAATCATCAAGCTGGGCTTTCAGGAAGATGTCATACCATCCGGCAATTGAAACCATCTGCGCCCTGCCCAGGTTCCTGAAATTCAATGCCTGCCAGTATTCATCAGCTTTCTCATGGGTTATCCAGTCATCAAGAAATCTGACATCCTTTATCGCTGAATCATCGGCAGCCGACAGCGGGAGCACTGACATCATTGATGAAAGCTTGTCCTTCGGAATTTTATTCTCAGAATTTGAAGCATTTATGACACCCCATGAGAGTGCTGAATGCAATGAAAACAATGAGTCAGGATAGACAAAATCATAAAGATTTCCCCCTGTAAGGAGCGGGAACATTAGGTTGAGTGAATCGGCTACAGCCCATTGTGTTACTCCGACGTAACTTCCTCCCCATCCGCATACGGTTCCGTCTGACCAGGGCTGTTTCCTGATCCATCTGAGCGTTTCAAGACCATCGGACCTTTCGTTTGCAAATGGATAAAATTCTCCTCCTGAACCATTTTTACCTCTGACATCCTGTACAACAACTGCAATATTGAACAGACGAAAGCCTTTTGCTGTCGCAGCTTCAGCCTGCTTGTTATATGGTGTTCTGATTAGTATTGTCGGATATTTACGCTTGCCTTTTGGAATATACAGGTCAGTTGCAAGTTCCACACCATCAGTCATTTTTATCCTGACTTCAGGCACTTTGCTTTTTTCATTTTTCTTCGAGGAGCATGACAGAAGAACTAATGAAATAAGTAAAGGTATGATTCGCCGTAACAGGCTGGAGGAGGATTTCATATTTCGTTTAAACAGAGAGTGATCTCACTTATTATTTTTGATTCTCTTACAGGATCAAAATTCAACAGACTTGTGAAGGTCGAATTAAGGTCCTTTTCTGCAGTATCATGGAATTTAATGTCGTCCTGAAA
Organism: Bacteroidota bacterium; assembly: GCA_022703405.1. Classification (GTDB taxonomy): domain Bacteria; phylum Bacteroidota; class Bacteroidia; order Bacteroidales; family VadinHA17; genus LD21. The sequence continues at coordinate 8,878 of JAKLDT010000121.1, forward strand.
CATTAAACCCCTCTCATCTTCTGCCTTAAACCTGAATCCATAGGCTGTAGCCTTAACAATAAGGTTGTATGGC
>JAKLDT010000122.1 GCA_022703405.1 Bacteroidota bacterium
ATTTACCGAGACAAAGCTATCGGAAGAGACAAATATTCAATGGATGCAACGGAAAAGGGTATTCAGTACTCTTGTTGAACTGCTTGATAATGTTGAAGGTAACAGCCCCGGCAGGGATGAAGAAGAGAAATTTGGCAAACCTGTTGCGATGATACGTGTCATTGATCATATTTATTATCTCACAACAGGAAATCTCATTCTTACATCCAGGGTGGAAGAGCTGAAGGGGAAGATTGATTTTGTAAATAACCTTAGCAGTGAAGGGCTAAAGGAGATGTTTGTAAAAGCACTTACCGATCAGGATCCTGACTCAGACAGTACCGGCAATCTCGGGCTTATTGAAATGGCGAAGAAATCAGGCAGCAGGCTGGAATACAAATTTGATTCAGTCAATGATACTTATTCTTATTATACCCTGACAGTAAAGGTTAAGGAAAATACAGGAAGTTAAGCAGGAGTATTAAGGCTAAGCTTTTTTCCGTCCCAGACGGCATAATTGCCGGTATGTATCCAGTCACCAAGAAATATAACCTCAGAAGTCTGGCCTAATTTATATGACATGGCAAGGTGCCGGTGTCCGAAAATGAAATAATCTGTCTTTTGTTTTTCAAGAATGCTTTTTGCATAGCGAATAAGATCCTCCCTGTCTTCGCCAAGGAACTCCAGGGTAATTCCTTTTCCCAGCCTTGAACTGAGCGACCAGCGATGGCCAAAACCAACTCCAAGGGCCGGATGAATCGCAGAATACATCTTCTGCAGGGTTCTGTTCCTGAAAGCTGCCAGAAGTATTTTGTAGCCGGCATCCCTTGTTCCAAGGCCTTCACCATGTGCAAGATGAAATACCTTTTCATTAAATACCTTTGTAACAGGAGCCCTGTGGATTATCATTCCGCATTCGATCTGAAGATAGTCCCCGGCCCACATGTCGTGATTGCCGGTGAAAAAATGAATGGGTATGCCAGAATCAGTAATAGCTGATATTGTTCCAAGGAATCTTGTAAAACCTTTGGGAACTACAAGTTTGTACTCCCACCAGAAATCAAATATATCGCCAAGTAAATAGATTTCAGATGCATCGCCGGCAATACTGTTAAGCCATGAGACAACTTTTTTTTCACGCTGCAGTGGTGGGGTTCCTGCAGGCAGACCAAGATGAAAGTCAGATGCAAAATATATTTTACCCTGTTCCTTCAATGCAGTTGTTCAATTATTAAAGAGCTGGTCAAGTTTCAGTTTAAGTGTTCTTCCGTGAAGATTTGTGGCTTCAAGATCTCCCTGTTTGTTGAACAGGTAGCTTGCAGGCAGTTCCCTGACATTGAAGAGACGTGCATTTACAGGATTTGCAGGATTGTCTTCCCTGACACTTATCCAGGGCAGCTCATCGAATTTGACTGCTGACAACCAGTCATTTTCATTGGCGTCAAGATTTATCTGGTAGATCTCAAATCCCTTTTTGCTGTACATTTTATAGAATTCCTTGAGCTGGAGGTTTTCGGCTACACATTCCTTTGACCTGACAGACCAGAATGTAACAAGGACATATTTTCCTCTCAGTGATTCGAGTGAAATTCTTCTGCCTTCAGTATTACGGAGATCAGGATTTAATTTGACAGGTTCAAGATTTTCAGACAGGCTGCCGAGAATTCTTGTATTCATTATCTGCAGTTCTTTCTCAAAATCCCTTGTAAGAGCCTGAACATGTTTTGACTGGGGATAGTATTTATTGAGTGAATCAGATACAATTTTCAGATATTGAAGATCCTTTGGATCATAAAGAACATAAGTGTCTTCATTAATCCTCTGGTATAGAGCTTTTATTGCGGCAAGAGAAGTGATGTTATTAATTATGAACTCAATGTTTTTCCTTCTCTGAGCCTTGACAAGTTCAATGTAGCTGGCATCAAGCCCTGGGCCTTTCTTGTCAAAGTCTGGTTCAGTTGCAGCCTTGTTATACAATACAACAAGTGAATCGAGTTTCCTTTTTGTGTCAATGAGAGACTGATCAAGCATTTGCAGCTTTTCAGATCCTGTCGATCCGCTCACCTTATAATTGTCATAAAGGTTTTTGCTGTTGAAGTCCAGGCTAATCTTTTCACCTGGTGCGGCAAGAAGAGTTATGAAATTTGAATTTGAAAATGAAACCTGATAGAAGTCAGGTTCTGAGGCTTTTACTCTAAATTTGAAACTTCCGTTGCCTTTTATTTTTGCAGAATCGACAAGCTGCGGAGAGTCAAGTTCAACGTGGCTTAGGTAGATATAACCTGACTTTTCACCTTTTACGTTGCCATGTACCATGAATGAGTTTTTCTCCCTGCATCCGCTGTAAATTATTAAAAGCGGTAAAAGAAATAATATTCGTTTCATTCAAAAACCGGATTACTGTGTTTGATAATGTTTTGGTTTACTTAAAGATTTCCGCAAGTTTCTTGTCAAGGTTTTCACCCCTGAGGTTTGTTGCTATAATTCTGCCTTCCTTGTCGAGGAGGAAGTTAGCAGGAATTGATTCAATTTTATAAAGCGGTACAACTACTGAATTCCAGTAATTAACATCACTTACATGCACCCATTTGTCAAGCTGGTCATCCTTAATGCCCTTTACCCAGGCGTCTTTTGTTTTGTCAAGTGAGACCTGATATATCTGGAATCCTTTCTTATGATACTTGCTGTAGGCCTGCACCAGATTCGGATTTTCCTTTCTGCATGGGAGGCACCATGATGCCCAGAAATCGAGCAGAACATAGGAACCTCTTGTTGAGGAAAGCCGTATTGTATCACCTGCAGGTGTTGGCAGTGAGATTTCAGGGGCTTCGGCGCCTTCTCCGGCAGCTTCTGTTTCTCCGGCATGGCTTTTGACGCTTGCAGCCATTTCTGTAATCTGATCATGGAGTGAGACAACAAGAGCATTTCCAGGATAATTTTTGGCAAGTGATGAGTCAACCTTCATGAAATAATTAAGGTCATGAGAAGGATTCATAACATATACACTCGGGGCAATTTGCTGATAGAGTGCAACAAGGCTGACTAAGGATGTCAGGTTCTCGTCGATATAGTTTTTTGTATATGTATTTATCTCATTCAGATATGATTGTGCCATACTGTCGAGACTTTCAACAACCTTTGGAAGATCGGGATTGTTGATGTTCTCCATGTATATTGAGTTCAGGGAGCTGAACTTTTTAATTGATTTCCTCAGAGTCTGATTATATTCAGCCATCAGTTCGGTTCCTTTGGATCCGGTAAGTGAAGCAGGATAGCTCAGAGAATCGAAGTAACTGTTCATTTTTATCTTCTCACCTGGTTCCAGAACCATTGTAAGAAAGTTATTGTCATTTACCTTAAGAAGGTAGAAGGATGGCTGGTCAAGTTCAATCTGAATTGAAAACTCGCCTTCCGGCGATATTGCAGCGGAATCGATTCTGCTTAAAGCCTCAGGTTGCAATTCTTCAACGTAAACATAACTGCCGGCAACAGGTTTCATAAAAGTACCCTTGATTTCAGCAACATGACTTTTACATCCAGCGAGTGTAATTGCTGCTGCGATAAACATTACAAATTTCCTGACCATCAGTATATTTATTTAAGTAAGTTTCTAAAAAATAATGAAGTGCAAAGTTATTCTTTTTTTTCTCCGGCAGTACTATAATTTAGGATTATTAATTTTCTTTGCAGAATGGAGTCATTTTGCCGGGATGAAATAATTTAGTACCTTACCTGACTGTAATTATTAAACAATCTCTATCTGTATGAGTTATATAAAATTTGACAAAAGTCAGGTAGTCAATCTGGAATATTCACTTTCAAGGGAACTGATCCGAAGCAACAGGGCAGGATCATATTCCTCAACGACGATTGTAGGCTGTAATACGAGGAAATACCATGGCATGCTTGTATGTCCTGTTGATGAACTGGGAGGCGACCGGTATGTTCTTCTTTCACAGTTGGATCTTACAGTTGTAAATGATGATAAGAGCTTTAATATCGGAATAAGGAAGTACAAGGGTGATTATTTTAATCCCAAGGGACACAAGTATATAGAAGATTTTGATGCCGACAATATTCCATCAAGGGTATTCAGGGTAGGCAATGTTTTGCTGAAACTGGAAAGACTCCTTGTTCATTACGAAGAGCAGTTCATGCAGAGGCTTACAATCCTTGAAGCCCAGGAGCCGATGAAAATACAAATCAGGCCTTTCCTGGCTTTCAGGAATATTCATGAGCTCACCCATGCCAACATGAATGCCAACACAAAAATTGATTATATCGAAAACGGAATAAGGGCTAAACTTTATGAGGGTTTTCCCTATCTGAACATGCAGTTCTCAACAAAGGTCGATTTTGTGCCTGTTCCAGACTGGTATCTGGGTATAGAATACCCTCAAGAGCAGAAGCGTGGATATGACTTTTCAGAAGATCTTTTAACCCCGGGATTTTTCGAATACGAGGCAAGGGAAGGTGATGTAGTTGTATTCTCGGCAAGCACAAAAGAGGAAAAGACCGGGGGACTGAAGCAGAAATTCACAAAGACAGTATCGGGAAAGATCCCCAGAAACAATTTCATAAACTGCCTGAAGAATGCTGCACAGCAATTCATTGAGAAAAGAGGCGGAAAAACAGTATTGATAGCGGGTTTTCCATGGTTTGGCGCCTGGGGAAGAGATACTTTCATCTCACTGCCAGGACTTGCACTGGCAAGGCACAAGCTTGCACTTTACCGGGATGTTATTGATACTCAGGTAAACAGGATGAAGAATGGCTTGTTCCCGAACATGGGAACAGAGAGTAATCCCGCATTTAATTCAGTTGATGCCCCATTATGGTTTTTCTGGTCGCTTCAGCAGTATCTTGAACAAAAGGGACTCGATTGCTGGGAAAGATATGGGGAGGCTGCAAAAGCGGTTCTTTATGCTTACAGGGATGGCACAGCGTTCAACATCAGGATGCGTGATAACGGACTTATTTATGCAAGTGCTCCTGGCAAAGCCCTTACCTGGATGGATGCCGTTGTTTATGGTGAACCTGTGACACAAAGGGCAGGATATGACGTTGAGATCAACGCTTTATGGTATAATGCCGTTTGTTTTGCTCTTGAAAGGTCAAAAGAAGCAAAAGACAGGAAATTTATATCTGACTTTGAACATCTTCCGGAACTGATAAAAAATTCCTTCATTGAACTCTTTTGGGATGAAAAGCTGGGTTACCTGGCTGATTATGTGAACGATGAAGAAGGGAAGAATACTTTTGTAAGACCGAATATGGTAATTGCTGTATCGCTTCCCAATTCAATGCTTTCTAAGGAACAGATGAAGAATGTTCTTGATATTGCTGATAAAAATCTGGTAACACCCAGAGGCCTCAGAACCCTTTCACCGCGGAATAAGTTTTACAAGGGCCTATACCAGGGCAGTCAGGAAGAAAGGGATAATGCCTACCATCAGGGTACGGTATGGCCATGGTTGCTGGGTCCTTTCTGTGAAGGCTGGCTGAAGGTTTACGGAGCACAGGGCGTTTCAAAGGTCAGGTCGCTTATTTACGGAATGGAAGAGGTTATGAATGAAGCCGGAATAAGCACTATTTCAGAGATTTATGACGGAGACCCGCCACATGCACCACAGGGAGCAATATCGCAGGCCTGGAGCGTCGGGGAGGTCCTGAGGATTATTGATTTGCTCGAAACAAAATATTCAAAGAAATAATACAGGTCAGATATGCGTGTTTTAATGTTCGGATGGGAATTTCCGCCGCATATATCGGGCGGTTTGGGTACTGCAAGTTTTGGCCTGACAAAAGGAATGGCAACCTTCGGCGATCTGGAGGTTATTTTCGTGGTGCCAAAAGCCTGGGGCGATGAGGATCAGTCTATTGTAAGGCTTATAGGTGCAAACAAGGTGCCTGTTGCCTACAAAAAGGTTCATTACCAGGGCTTTAAAAAGGAAATTGAAAAAATTGAGGTGGAATCCCGGATTGTACCGTATACCGACCCTGATGATTTCTGGAGAATGACGCGGTCTGAAGTCTCAGGCTATAAGCTGATGGTGCGTACGAATGACAACGGAACCGTCGACTTTTCAGGGAGGTATGATCAGAATCTCCTTGATGAAATAAATAAATATGCAATTGTGGCATCAGTAATTGCCACAGAAAATGACTTCGACATAATACATGCCCATGACTGGCTTGCCTATCCTGCAGGAATAGCCGCTATGGAAGCCTCCGGGAAACCACTTGTTATTCACGTTCATGCAACCGATTTCGACAGAAGCGGCGGCAATGTGAATCCTGATGTATATCATATCGAGAAAAAAGGCATGGATGCTGCTTCAAAGATTATCACTGTCAGCAACCTTACCCGTGATATTGTAATAAATAAATACAACATTAACCCTGACAAGGTTGAAACTGTATATAATGCAGTTGAACCAGTATCACTGACCGGTGAAAGTTTTGTGCTGAAAGGCTTTGATGAAAAAGTTGTAACCTTCCTTGGCAGGATTACAATGCAGAAGGGACCGGAATATTTCATTGAATCAGCTAAAAAGGTGCTTAAGGTCATGGACAATGTTCGTTTTGTTATGGCCGGCTCAGGCGACCTGATGGAAAGGATGATGAGACGGGCAGCAGCACTCAGGATCACCGACAGGTTCCATTTTACAGGCTTTCTAAGGGGTAGGGATGTGTTTACAATGCTTGAGATGAGCGATGTTTACATAATGCCCTCAGTGTCAGAGCCTTTTGGCATTTCTCCTCTTGAGGCAATGCAATCAAATGTACCTGTAATAATAAGCAAACAATCAGGTGTGGCAGAGATTCTCACACATGCCGTGAAAACCGATTTCTGGGATATTGATGCAATGGCGGATGCCATTTACGGCATTCTGAATTATCCCGATCTTGCCAGGATGATCATAAAAAACGGTAAAGAAGAGGTTATAAGACTGAAGTGGGATAACTCTGCAAGGCATGTAAGGGATATATATTACAGGGTGTTGGGAAATAAATAAATCTGGATATGAGTCAGAGCAGTAAAAAGGCAATTTGTTTTTATTTTCAGGTGCATCAGCCTTTCCGCCTGAAAAGATACAGGTTCTTCGACCTGGGGCATGATCATTATTATTATGATGATTATACAAACGAATCGATAATGAGAAAGGTGGCTGACAAATGTTATCTGCCTGCAAACAAAATATTACTTGACCTTATCGAAAAGCATAAGGGAAAATTCAAGGTTACATTCAGTATAACCGGAATTGCAATAAACCAGTTCAGACTTTATGCTCCTGAGGTGCTTGAATCATTTAAGAAACTTGCCGATACAGGAATGGTGGAGTTTCTCGCAGAGACTGATGCACATTCACTTGCCTCACTAAGAAGCAGGGCTGAATTTGAAAACCAGGTGAATGTACATAAAGAAATGATAAAGAAATACCTGGGCTTTGAACCTACTTCATTCCGCAACACCGAGCTTATATATTCCGATGAAATTGGCTCATGGGTTGCAGAAATGGGATACAAGGCAATACTTACTGAAGGTGCAAAACATATTCTGGGCTGGAAAAGTCCTAACTTCCTGTATTGCAACGCTATAAATCCGCGATTGAAAGTGTTGCTCCGCAATTTTGTCCTTAGCGATGATATTGCATTCAGGTTTTCAAACAAGGACTGGATCTCATGGCCCCTGACTGCTGATAAGTATGCAGGATGGATAAACAAACTTGCTCCTTCAAGCGAACTTCTGAATGTTTTCCTTGATTATGAGACCTTCGGGGAACATAACTGGAAAGAATCGGGAATCTTCGAATTCCTTCAGTATATGCCGGGGGCAATTTTAAAGAAAACACCATTCAAGTTCATGACTCCCTCAGAGGTAGCCGATAAACTTCAGCCGGTGTCTGCAATTAATATCCAGAATCCAATTTCATGGGCAGATGAGGAACGTGATATAACAGCATGGCTTGGTAATGAACTGCAGACAGCTGCACTTGACAAACTCTACAGCCTTTCCAGGAAGGTCAGTAAATGCGGTGACCAGCATATTATGAAAGATTGGGATTACCTGCAATCGAGTGACCATTTTTATTATATGGCCACCAAGTTTTTCTCCGACGGGGCAGTTCATGCTTATTTTAATCCCTATGAAAGCCCTTATGATGCTTTTATGAATTACATGAACATCCTGAGTGATTTTGAGATCAGGCTTCGACGCTGCCTGCCTGATACTGCCGAGCAGGATCAGATATACAAGCTTGGTAATCAGGTGATTGAAAAGGACATGCTGCTTGAAAAGCAGTCGGCTGAAATAGAAAAGCTTAAGAAGAAGCTATTGAAACTCAAACCCGAAGAAAAGGAAAAGCCTGCTGCCAGAAAAATATCAAAGCCATCTGAATTTGTACTGGAATGGACAAAGCCAAAAACTACCCCTGCCACAAAGAAAAAGACAGGAAGGCCTTCCAAATCTGAAACAGTGGAAAAAGAATCAACACTTAAGAAAGCTCCTGTTAAGAAGACTACGGTTAAAAAAGCAGCTGTGAAGAAAACAACAACGCTAAAAACAGCCAGGGAGAAGGCTCCGGCGAAAAAAGCAGCAAAGACCTCTACTGCGAGAGGCAGGAAAAAAGCGGAATAGGATATTTTATCAAATAGCGAAAACTAATGAAAGTCGATTTTCTTTTTGAAACCAGCTGGGAAGTTTGCAACAAGGTTGGTGGTATACATACTGTTGTCTCAACAAAAGCTCTCAATATTCTTGATGAGCTGGGTGATAATTTTATTCTTATCGGCCCTGATGTATGGAGGGAAACAGATGCGAACCCTGAATTTATCTCTGATGAAAGCATGTTTGCTGAATGGAAGCTCAAAGCTTCTTCAGATGGATTAAGGGTAAAAACGGGAAGATGGAACATTGCCGGGAAACCCATAGT
>JAKLDT010000123.1 GCA_022703405.1 Bacteroidota bacterium
GAAAGATTCCGGCAATCTGTTCATAGCCTTCTTCCTTTGCCACCTTCGCAGCAAATTCATACCTGTTTTTTGCCTGTGATTCACCTGCAAATGCTTTCAGGAGGTTTTTTTCTGTTTTTGTTCCTTTGATGCTATTTTCCATAATAATCAGATTTTGAAAGGTTTATATTTTAATGTTTAGTCTTGTCAAATATATTATTGTTCTAAAAATAGTAAAAATCATTATAACTCCTGACCTGTCTTTTTCCTGAAAGTAAAAAGCTTTTTCTCTTCACCCTTAAGGAGCCTTTCGATATTTTTCCGGTGTGTAAACAACAAGGCTACTGCAACAATAACAGTAAAAATCCTGAACAAAACTGAGGGCGTGCTGAATATGCTGAAAAGAAATACAGGAAATGAAATGCCGGCAATCATTGATGAAACTGAAACAATTCCCGTGACAAGCAGTACAGAAAGAAATACGCCAACACTGCAAAGCGTCAGAAGAGGCTGAAGAGCAAGCAGCACTCCGAACATTGTGGCAACTCCTTTTCCGCCCCTGAATCCTACAAAAACCGGGAATATATGCCCAGTTATTGCAATTATACCGGCTATAATCTGAAGGTTTTTAAGCAATGCGGTGTCGGGTGCAGCAGCATTAAGAAAAACAGGCATCATCGCTGCCAGCCAGCCTTTGGCAAGGTCTGCCAGAAGAACAGGTATGCCTGTTTTCCAGCCAAGTACCCTTATTACATTTGTGGCTCCTGCATTTTTGCTTCCATGCTCCCTTACATCAATACTGTGGAATTTTTTGCCAATCCAGACTGCATTTGGAACTGATCCGAGCAGGTAGGCAGCAATACAGGATATAGTAACAGCAAGAAGGTTCATAAAGGTATGATAAAATTATTTATTATATAAAATACTTATATATATAAGTAAATTATATATTATATTTCAGGTCCGTGTTCTGCAAGCAGATCAGCGCCTTTGTTACCGGCAAATTTTGTAAAGTTGCTCCTGAACTTGAGTCCAAGGTCGGTGGCAGCAATTCTCCATTTTTTCTCTGACTCCCAGGTTCTGGCCGGTTCCAGTATATTGTCATTAACACCGTCAATATGTTTTGGGATACTCAGGCCGAAAACAGGGATCTTTATGAATTCGGCATTATCAAGCGAACCGTTCAGTATTGCATTTACAATCTTCCTTGTTACGGTAAGGTCTATTCTTTCACCGGTTCCATAAGAACCTCCCATCCAGCCTGTATTGACGAGCCAGGCCTGGGCTTTGCTTCCTTTCATCTTCTTTGCCAGTTCTTCGGCATAAACAAGTGGATTGAGCATCAGAAAGGTTCCTCCGAAACATGTTGAGAATGAAGGGACAGGTTCAAGTATTCCTCTTTCAGTGCCAGCCACTTTTGCAGTGTAACCGCTCAGAAAGTAGTATTGAGTCTGCTCTTCGGAAAGCCTGCTTACCGGGGGAAGAACGCCAAAGGCATCTGCTGTGAGAAAAATCACTTTGGTAGCATGTCCTGCCTTTGATACCGGCTTGACAATATTTTCTATATGATAAATAGGGTATGATACCCTTGTATTTTCTGTTTTTGAAGTATCGTTGAAGTCTATGCTGCCGTCATCGAGTATGACAAGATTTTCAAGCAGAGCGTCACGGCGTATTGCATTATAGATACCCGGCTCCTTTTCTTTGCTTAGCTTTACGCACTTGGCATAGCAGCCTCCCTCAAAATTGAATACGCCATCATCGTCCCAGCCGTGTTCATCATCACCTATAAGTGCCCTTTCAGGATCTGTTGAAAGTGTTGTCTTGCCGGTACCTGATAATCCGAAGAAGATTGCAGTATCACCTTTCTTACCCACATTCGCAGCGCAATGCATTGAAGCGATGCCTTTCAGAGGCAGGTAATAATTCATAAGGCAGAAGATGCCTTTTTTCATTTCACCTCCATACCAGGTGCCACCGATTATGAGCATGCGTTCGGTGAGGTTGAAGATTATAAAATTTTCAGAGTTGAGTCCCTGATCTTTCCAGTCGGGGTTTGTTGCCTTTGATGCATTTACAACTACAAAATCAGGCTTAAAGTTTTCAAGTTCAGACTGTTCTGGCCTTATGAACATGTTCTTTACAAAATGAGCTTGCCATGCCACCTCAGTTAAGAACCTGACTTTCAGTCTTGTATTCTCATTTGCGCCACAGTAGGCATCTACAACAAACAGTCTTTTGCCCGACAGCTGAGTAACAGTTATATTCCTGCAATGCTTCCATATTTCCTGTGTAATAGGCTTGTTGTCAGATACTTTAGACTTCTCGTTTCTCCACCATACTGTATCCTTTGTTGTTTCATCATAAACAACATACTTGTCCTTGGGAGATCTTCCCGTGAAGATGCCGGTATCAACTGCAACTGCTCCAGATTTTGTTATGATTCCTTTCTCAAGCTGGCTCAGTCCGGGTTTTGTTTCTTCTGCGAAAAGTGTGTTATATGACGGGTTATAGAGAATTTCCGTAACGTCATGAATACCGTATTTTTTCAGTTCTTCAGATGTAATCATTGCTAATGTTTTGAGACTGCTTCAAATTTAAGATTTTAAAGCTTAACTGCTGTTCTAAATGACTAATATAAGGAAAAAAAAAGGGGCCTTTAACAGCCCCTTTTCATATTTAAGGCTAATTATTTTCCAAATTTAATTGAAGCCTGTGCTGCAGCCAGTCTGGCAATCGGAACCCTGAAAGGAGAGCAGCTTACATAAGTGAGGCCTGTTTTGAAGCAGAACTCAACTGAAGCAGGATCTCCACCCTGTTCTCCGCAGATACCAACCTTAAGTTCAGGTCTTGTTGCACGGCCTTTCTCAACTGACATCTTGATGAGCTGACCAACACCGTCCTGATCGATAGTCTGGAACGGGTCAGCAGCGAGCATCTTCTTGTCGAGATAGTCATGCAGGAAGCCTCCGATATCATCACGGCTGAATCCGAATGACATCTGTGTAAGGTCGTTTGTGCCGAATGAGAAGAACTCAGCGCTCTTAGCCATACGGTCAGCGAGAAGACATGCACGTGGTATTTCGATCATAGTACCATATTTGTAGTCAATTTTGCTGACTTTGTGTTTCTTGCATACCTCGTCATAAACCATGTCAACAACTTTCTTTGTTACATCAAGTTCTGACACATCACAGGTAACAGGAACCATGATTTCAGGATGCGGATTCTTTTTCTCGTTTATAAGCTCCATTGTAGCTTCGAATATTGAGCGAACCTGCATCTCAGTAACTTCAGGATATGTAATGCCAAGACGAACACCACGGTGACCCATCATCGGGTTTGATTCATGAAGCGCTTCACCTCTTTTTGCAATATCTTCCTTGTTTATGCCAAGAGCTTTGGCAAGTTCTGCCTGTTTTTCAGGGCTCTGTGGAACAAATTCATGGAGAGGAGGATCGAGAAGCCTGAATGTTACTGGCAGTCCGTCCATAGCAGCCATAGTTGCTTTCATATCCTTCTTCACAAAATGGAAGAGTTCATCGAGAGCCTTACGGCGTTCACCTTCATTTGCACTGAGGATCATTTTGCGAAGCAGGAAGAGAGGCTGTTCTGAACCTTTACCGTAGAACATGTGCTCTGTACGGAAGAGACCAATACCTTCTGCTCCGAAATCGCGTGCAATTTTTGCATCATCAGGAGTATCGGCATTTGTACGAACACCCATTTTCCTGTATTTGTCAACTATCTTCATGTACTCCTGGAACCTTGGATTTTCTGAAGCATCCATCAGCTCGAGAGCACCTGAATAAACGTTACCTTTTGTACCATTGAGAGTTACAAGATCACCTTCTTTAAGTACGATGCTTGATCCTGTAACCTTTGCAGTCTTGCCTGCCACATCAACATGGAGACCGCCTGCACCAACGATGCAGCATTTTCCCCATCCGCGTGCAACAAGAGCAGCATGTGAAGTCATACCGCCGCGTGCTGTAAGAATACCTTCTGCTGCGCGCATACCTTCAACGTCCTCAGGGTTTGTTTCTTCGCGGAGAAGAATGACTTTTTCACCCTTGCGTGCCCATGCAACTGCATCTTCAGCTGTAAATACAACCTTACCAACTGCAGCACCAGGACCGGCAGGAAGACCTTTAACGACAGGTTTTACCTTGCTTTCAACAGCAGGATTGCAGATAGGGTGAAGAAGTTCATCAAGCTGAACAGGGTCAACCCTCAGTACAGCTGTTTTCTCATCAATAAGTTTTTCATGAAGCATGTCCATTGCCATGTTAAGTGCTGCGGTACCTGTTCTTTTACCAGCTCGGCACTGAAGCATATAGAGAACACCTTCCTGAATTGTGAATTCTATATCAAGCATGTCCTTGAATGATTTTTCAAGAATATCGCGGATGTCGCAAAGCTCCTTATAGGTCTTCGACATTGCTTCCTGCATGCTTTTCAGGTGTTTGTTCTGATCATTTTTTGTATCGTCATTGAGAGGGCTCGGAGTGCGGATACCTGCAACAACGTCTTCTCCCTGTGCATTTACAAGCCATTCACCATAGAAAAGATTTTCACCTGTGGCAGGGTTACGTGTAAAGGCAACACCGGTTGCTGATGTATCGCCCATGTTACCGAATACCATAGCCTGCACGTTAACTGCTGTACCCCAGTCATCCGGAATACCTTCGATACGACGGTATGAAACGGCTTTTTTGCCATTCCAGCTTTTGAAAACTGCCTTGATACCACCTTCGAGCTGCTGTTTAGCATCATCCGGGAATGGAACACCAAGAACTTCCTTGATCTTCTTCTTGAAATCTTCAGCAAGCTGTTTCAGCTCATCAGCTGAGATCTCTGTATCTGACTTATAACCTTTCTTATGTTTGAATGCATCAAGCATCTCATCGAGCTGTTTGCGGATTCCTTTTCCGTCAGCAGCCTCAATGCCTTCAGCTTTTTCCATAACAACGTCAGCATACATCATGATAAGACGGCGGTATGAATCCCAAACAAACCTGGGGTTGTTTGTCTTCTTGAGGAAACCAGGAATGGTTGCTGAGCAGAGTCCGATGTTGAGAACTGTATCCATCATACCGGGCATAGATTTGCGTGCACCTGAACGACATGATACGAGGAGTGCATTCTCAGGATCTCCGTACTTCATATTCATTGCCTCTTCAGTCTTCTTCATTGCAGCCCATACTTCAGGCATAAGATCAGGATGAAGAGTGCTGTTATTTGTAAAATATTCCACACAGGCTTCAGTTGTGATTGTAAAACCTGCAGGAACCGGAAGTCCTAAAAGACACATCTCTGCAAGGTTGGCGCCCTTACCTCCAAGGAGGTTTTTCATGTCGGCTTTACCTTCTGCAGTCTTGTTTCCGAAGGAGTAAACTCTTTTAATTTTTGACATAATGTTATTGATTTGAGATAATTAATGTATTTTTTTGAAAATTACGCGCAAAGTTAAAATAAAAATCGAATTTATAAAACGGCAACCTGGTGATCAAGACCTGGGGTGGAACATAATTAATGTATCCCTCAGGTAACTTCTGTCAATATGGGTATAAATCTCGGTTGTAAGTATCGATTCATGCCCCAGCATTTCCTGTACAGCGCGGAGGTCAGCACCGGCTTCAACAAGATGAGTTGCAAAAGAATGCCTGAAAGTGTGGGGACTTATTTTTTTTCTTATGCCGGCCTTTGCTGCAAGGTCCTTTATTATCGAAAAGATCATGGCTCTTGTTAGTCCGCTTCCCCGCCTGTTTAGGAAGACAATGTTTTCATCTTTTATTATTGTCAACCTTCTGCGGTCAGTCATGTACAGGTCTATTTCTTTAAGCGCCTTGTCGCTTACAGGCACCATTCTCTGTTTGTTGCCTTTTCCAGTGATTAAAACATAACCTTCTTCCCTGTGAATATCAGTGAGATGCAGGTTTGTCAGCTCCGATACCCTCAGTCCGCAGCCATACAGCGTTTCTATTATTGCTTTGTTACGATGACCTTCAGGTTTGCTAAGATCTATGGCTTCAACAATCATGTCAATTTCTGCAACTGACAGAACCTGTGGCAGTTTCAGTCCAATTTTTGGCGATTCAAGCAGAATGGCAGGATTATCGTCTGTTTCACCTTCAATAAGGAGGAATTTGTAAAATGCCCGTATGCCCGATAAAACCCTCGACTGGGTTCTTGTATTGCTGCTCTCCGCCCCGTACCAGCCAAGGAAATCCTTGAGGTCAGGATAGGTGACTTCGGCAGGTGATTTCTCAACGCCTTTTTCAATGAAAAAATTTTCAAGTTTTCCCGTATCATTGAGGTAAGCCTGTATACTGTTCTCTGACAGCGATTTTTCGAGCCTGAGATAGATTTCAAAATTTCTGGCAGCCTGCTTCCAGGAAAGACTCATGGCGTTAGTTTGATATTAATCAGATTAAGTCGTAAAAGTATAACTAATTTTTGTCTATTTTTACCACTTCTAATTCAATTGCATATCAGTGATTTCAATCTGTAATAAAGTATAAATCAGATGAAAATAGATATAATTAATGGCCCGAATCTCAATCTGCTTGGGACAAGGGAACCGGGAAAATACGGCAATACATCATTCAGTGAGTATTTTGACAAGCTGAAAATTAAGTTTCCTGACATAAACTTCAGCTATTTTCAGTCGAATATTGAAGGTGAACTTATTGACAGGATACACCTGTCAGGCAGGGAGTGTGATGCTATTGTCCTGAACGCAGGTGCTTACACGCATACCTCGGTGGCTATTCATGATGCAATTGCTGCAGTTAAGGCACCTGTTGCAGAGGTGCATATTACAAATGTGTATGCGCGTGAGGAATTCAGGCATAAAAGTCTTATTTCAGCAAGCTGCAGGGGCACTGTATCGGGTTTTGGATTAGATAGTTACAGGCTTGCTGTTGAGGCGCTTATGGAAATTATTAAATCAAAAATATAATAATAATGTACAGAAAGAGGACTAAGATTGTTGCAACAATATCTGACAGAAATTGTGAAACTGAGTTTATCGGCAGGCTTTTCGAGAGTGGAATGGATGTTGTCCGGATTAACTCGGCTCATGTCACTGTTGAATCAGCTATTCAGATGATAGCCAATGTGAGGGCAGTTTCTGACAGGATTGCAATTCTCATTGATACCAAGGGACCTGAGATCCGGACCACTTCTTCCCAGGAACCAATTGTCCTTAAGAAAGGTGAAAAGATTAGTGTTATCGGTGATCCTTCCGGAAAAACGACAAAGGATGCAATCTGCGTAAGCTATCCTCAGTTTTCCTCAGATGTGGCGCTTGGTTCAGGAATTCTTATTGATGACGGAGAAATAGAGCTTAAAGCACTGAGGAAACTTGGTAATTCGCTTGAGTGTTCAATAGAAAACGATGGTACTCTCGGATCACGTAAAAGTGTTAATGTACCAGGTTCCAGGATCAACCTGCCTTCGTTGACAGAGAAGGACAGGGCCTTTATAAAAATGGCGGCAGAGAATAATGTCGATTTCATCGCTCATTCCTTCGTCAGGTCAGCACAGGATGTCAAGGATGTGCAGGATGTGATAAACAGCTATAAGAGTGATATTAAGATAATTGCAAAGATAGAGAACCAGGAGGGTGTTGATAATATCGATGATATACTCGATAATGTTTACGGTATAATGGTTGCAAGAGGCGATCTTGCAATAGAGGTTCCCTATGAGAGGATTCCCGTGATCCAGAAAATGATAATAAACAAATGCATAGTTAACCGCAAACCTGTCATTGTTGCCACACAGATGCTTCATTCAATGATAAGCAACCCGAGGCCAACAAGGGCTGAAGTCAGCGATATAGCGAATGCAATCTACTCACAGACTGATGCCATAATGCTCAGCGGGGAAACTGCTAATGGCAAATACCCTGTTGAAGCCGTAAAGACAATGGTAAAGGTTGCCCTTGAGGTTGAAAAAAACAAGGAGAAGTTTCTTGATATTCCTTATCTAAATGCAACCGGTGAGATTTCTGCCTATCTGGCAAAGGTTGCAGTAAAAACTGCATACAGGATAGGAGCAAAAGGCATTATTGCCGATACAACAATGGGAAGAACTATCCGGGACATGGCTGCCTACAGGGGAATAAACCTGATACTGGCCCAGTGCTATTCTGACAGAACAATGCGTGAACTGGCTTTATCGTACGGTGTATACGCAGGTTCGCAGGAGAGCCGGAAATCAATAGACGGATTTATTCATATTGCACTCAAAAATCTTCTTAAAGAGCACAATATGAAAGGGGATGACATCGTTGTAGTTCTTGCAGGTAACTTTGCTGCAGGTTCAGGTTTTTCCTTCATTGAGGTTGGTTCTGTTGATCACCTTAAGGACAGGGTAAGTATTGAGGAAGATAAATGATGAATGGTCTGGTTTTTGTTGCATTATTTAATGCCTGAAGAGTTGGAAAATGCTTAAAAGCCTGATTCTGACAGTATATTTTTTGCTTCATCCGGTTCATGTCTCTCTTACAAGTATTGAATATGTTCCGGAACTTGATTCTTTGAAAGTATTTGTGAAATTGTATTTTGATGATTTTCTGCTTGATGCAGGTGTGTCTTCCGGGAAATTCCCGGATGGAAAATCGGCTAAGGATTCCCTGCTGAAAAGTATTATTTTTGATGATTATCTTAACAGCAGGCTTAAAATTGAGGTGAATGGGAAAAAGCTGAGCGGCAAACTAAACAGGCTTGAAATTGTTGATAATGAGGTAAAGGCTGATTTACTTTATGAGAGCAGACGCAGACCTGAAAAAGTTTTGGTAAGAAATCTCATAATGACAGGTTTGTACAGCGATCAGGCAAACCTGACTCTTATAAGAGTGGGAGAGTTTGAGGAAGGTGTAAAACTGACATCTG
>JAKLDT010000124.1 GCA_022703405.1 Bacteroidota bacterium
TATGTCACAGAATACCGGTAAAATAAGCCAGATCATCGGACCAGTGGTTGACGTTACTTTTGAAAAACAGGGAGTTGACATGCCCGATATCTACGATGCTCTGGAGATAAAGAGGGATGACGGATCAGTTCTTGTTGTGGAATGCCAGCAGCATATTGGCGAGAGAACAGTCAGGACAGTTGCGATGGATTCAACAGACGGACTTCGCAGGGGAATGGAAGTAGTTGCAACAG
Organism: Bacteroidota bacterium; assembly: GCA_022703405.1. Taxonomy (GTDB): domain Bacteria; phylum Bacteroidota; class Bacteroidia; order Bacteroidales; family VadinHA17; genus LD21. The sequence continues at coordinate 234 of JAKLDT010000124.1, forward strand.
GTCTTCCGATTACTATGCCGATTGGCGAACAGATAAAAGGCCGTCTTATGAACGTTACCGGGGAGGCAATCGATGGTATCGGACGGCTTGACAAAACAGGAGGCTATCCGATTCACAGAAAACCCCCTAAATATGAAGAGCTTTCAACAGAGAAGGAGGTTCTGTACACCGGTATTAAAGTTATTGACCTTATTGAGCCCTATTCAAAGGGTGGAAAAATCGGTCTTTTCGGAGGTGCTGGTGTCGGAAAAACAGTTGTTATCCTTGAACTCATTAATAATATAGCAAAAGCTTATGCAGGCCTCTCAGTTTTCGCCGGTGTTGGTGAACGTACAAGGGAAGGTAATGACCTGCTCAGGGAAATGCTTGAAGCCGGTGTTATAACATACGGTAAAGACTTTCTTGAAAACATGAAGTCAGGCGGATGGGACCTTTCTACTGTGGATAAAAATGCACTCAAAGAATCAAAACTTGCGCTTGTGTTCGGACAGATGAACGAACCTCCAGGTGCAAGGGCAAGGGTTGCGCTTTCAGGACTTTCTGTTGCTGAACATTTCAGGGATGGTGATGGCAAGAGCGGCGGACGTGATATCCTGTTCTTCATGGACAATGTGTTCAGGTTCACACAGGCCGGTTCAGAGGTTTCTGCCCTTCTCGGAAGGATGCCTTCGGCTGTAGGTTACCAGCCTACACTTGCAACAGAGATGGGTATTATGCAGGAGCGAATCACCTCAACAAAGAATGGATCAATAACATCTGTTCAGGCTGTATATGTGCCTGCTGATGACCTTACTGACCCCGCTCCCGCAACAACATTCGCTCACCTTGATGCCACGACAGTGTTAAGCAGGAAAATATCCGAACTTGGTATTTATCCCGCTGTTGACCCGCTCGACTCAACATCCAGAATCCTTACTCCCGATATAGTTGGTGAAGCACATTATAGCTGTGCCCAGAGGGTTAAGGAGCTTCTGCAGAGATATAATGAACTTCAGGATATTATAGCTATTCTTGGTATGGATGAACTTTCCGAGGAGGATAAGCTTGTTGTTCACCGTGCAAGAAGGGTACAGCGCTTCCTTTCACAGCCTTTTCAGGTTGCCGAACAGTTTACCGGAATCAAGGGAGCACTTGTTTCAATTGAAGATACTATCAAAGGCTTCAATATGATAATGGACGGGAAGGTTGACCAGTATCCTGAATCAGCATTCCTGCTCGTAGGTACCATAGAGGATGCTATTGAAAAGGGAGAAAAGATCCTTGCCCAGACAAAATAATTCCGAGGAATGAAGATAGAAATAATCACACCCGAGAAGAAAGTATTTGAAGGGGATATAAAATCAGTGAGGGTCCCTGGAAAAAAGGGATCATTCCAGGTTTTGAAAGACCATGCCCCTATCGTTTCCACTCTCGATAACGGACCGGTTGTTATGGTCGATATGGATGGGAACGAATCAGTATATGATATCAATGGCGGAGTGATTGAGGTAAAGGCAAACAGGATTATTTTACTTGCTGATTCGGTGAAGTAAAACCATCCCGATGAAACCAGACGAATTTCGTAAACATGCCCATGAGCTTGTCGAATGGATGGCATCCTACATGGAGAATGTTGAAAATTATCCGGTTAAATCACCTGTAAAGCCGGGTGAAATATTTTCAGAAATACCTGATAATCCTCCACAGAAAGCAGAGCCTTTTGAATCTTTCATGAAGGATCTGGATAAGATTATAATGCCGGGCATCACACACTGGCAGAGCCCCAATTTCTATGCATATTTCCCTGCAAACACAAGTCCTCCTTCCGTACTTGCAGAGATGATAATTTCCACTCTGGGAGCCCAATGTATGATCTGGGAAACATCTCCTGCCGCTACCGAACTGGAAGAGAAGGTAATGAACTGGCTGAAAAAGATGATTGGCCTGCCTGATTATTTTGAAGGTGTGATACAGGATACTGCTTCCACTTCAACACTTGCAGCCATAATCACCGCGCGTGAAAAGAAAAGCGGCTTTTCGTTCAATGAACAGGGTGCAGGCGGATGCGGGACAATAAGGATATACTGTTCTGAACAAACACATTCATCTGTTGAGAAAGCAGTCAAGATTAGCGGCATAGGCAGGAAAAACCTTGTTAAGATTCCCGTGCTTGACGATTTTTCAATGGATACGCACAAGCTGCGTGAAGCAATTGAAAAGGATAAGGCACTTGGTTATATACCGGCATGCGTTATTGCCACTCTGGGAACAACAGGAACAACTGCTGTTGATCCGCTCAGGAAAACAGGGGAGATATGCTCGGAATACGGCATTCATCTTCATGTTGATGCTGCCATGGGCGGCACAGCTCTTATTCTTCCCGAATTCAACTGGATGCTTGACGGCTGTGAATACATCGACTCTCTTGTATTCAATCCCCACAAATGGATGTTCACAAATTTCGACTGCTCTGCATATTTTGTTAAGGATGCTTCTTCACTTATCAGGACCTTTGAAATACTTCCCGAGTACCTGAAAACAAGAACAAGGGGAAAGGTAAATGATTACCGTGACTGGGGTGTCCCGCTGGGACGCAGGTTCAGGGCCCTGAAATTATGGAGTGTAATACGTTCATACGGTGTTGAAGGCTTGCAGGAAAAAGTAAGGGAGCATGTAAGGATAGCATCAGAGCTTGAAAAAATGATCCTTCATGAAAGTGATTTTGAGCTTCCTGCACCTCGTACAATGAATGTTGTCTGCTTCAGGTACAGGCCGTCAGGATATGATGCTGAACAGCTTAACAAGCTCAATGAGATACTTAATCACAGGCTTAATGATACTGGTAGAATTTACCTTACTCATACTTCACTTAATGGCAGATATACATTAAGGATGGTGATTGCCCAGACAAATGTCACAATGGAGCATGTGAGGAAAGCCTGGTCGCTTATTCTTGAAAACGCCAGGTCTGTAAGTATCTGATCACAGTTTATTTTCCGTGTTTATAGCCATTCCGAACAGTTCGATATTGAACAGGATCTCAAAAACAGGGGCTTCATTTATGTTTTTCCAGGCCGACTGCACTCCTCCTGAAATCATGAAGGGTAACCTCAGGATATGAAAATCTGCAAGCATTTCAATCCCGAAGGAGCTGAAAGCTTCCCTGTAATCATGCCTGTAATCAAATGTAAGTCCCGAACCGTTCTTTTTCAGATAATAATTGTCTGATGCGGAAGCATAGTCACCGAACAGGACAGCACGAAATCTTTTAAGGTATAAAAGGCTTGAAATATTAAAGTCGGGATAGGCAAGCGGAAAGGTATAATCGGCAGAAAGGAAAGTAAGATCCTTGGAAAGTATGTTTTTATAGCCTCTGGGCAGAGATATGCGGTTGCTGAGAGAATACCTTGCATTCTGCTGTTTTTCTCTTTCAAAACGGAGTTTCAGGCCGTTATTTGGAAATATACCTGGTGTATATAAGGCAGTCTTCAGTGAAATATCCCCGGGATAAATGTCAGTATTATAGGGAGCAAAGGTGTAATTAAGGTCAAAAACCTGGGCCCATCGCGGGTAAATATCCCTTACAGAGCTCCTGTGGGAGTTTGAAAAATAGAATCTACCTGACAGCAGGCCCTGACTGTTGTCGAAACTTTTTTCTTCGGGGATCCAGATATAGTTATTCCTGTAATCGTAGGTAACGGAAGGCTGAATGTATTGTGAAAACCGGCCTGATGCATACCGCAGGGGAAGGCTTATGATGTTAATCCAGTGAATGCTGTTTTGTGATCCGGACGGGCTCGTAACTTTTTCTCCTCCCGTAAGAATACCGGGATTACCGCCATAGCTTATGCCTGATTCTATCACCGGATACCAGCCTTTCCAGATTATTTTTGAATGAAGGATGTGTTCCTTATTCACACTGTATTCATAACCGGCTTCTGTTGTAAGGGTGCTGAGCTGATTCTGTGACAGAAGTGTTATGCCGGGCCTGATTGAGGCAGGATCGTCCTTAACCTGTTCAATGTCAGCATAAAATGGCATCCAGCTGTGGAAGCTGAACAGGTGAAGATGTTTCTTGTATGCCTCAGTTTTATAAGCTGAGATGTCATTGTCTTCCTGCTTATCGTCACTGATTTCAAAACGGTTTATCAGGTATGAAGCAGAATCTTCAGGCGGATTAAGAACAGTCCTGATATCCTTTGCAGGCATGCTGCATATTTCAAAGCCCCCTGATGTATAATTGCTGAATACAAGGTTCCTTTCATCAGCGCTTATATCATTAATTCCATATTTTGAAATTGTCAGACAGGCTTTTTTGCCTGAAGGTGTAATCAGGTGAAGCTCTTCAGAGCCAGTACCTGAACTGATATAAAAGAGAGAATCGTTTCTGAGCACTGCTGACTGCAGGTCGTTTCTGCCGTAACTGACAAGTGTTGTCCAGGTGTTTTGCTTCAGTGAATAAGAAAGTACAGCCTCTCCTTTATCTGTTAAGGAAATAACAGTGATTTTTTCTCCGTCAGTACTCCATGCAGGTCGCTGCAGTGCGGCATTTTCCGGGGAACTGACTGAACTTATAACAATACCGGAATATGCATCAATTATTACAAGTGAATTTTTATTGCTTACGGAGTTTTCAAATGCCGCTATCCTTGTCCCGTCAGGTGAGATGGCGGCAGAGAGGTAGCGTGATTTTTCAGACAGGATTCTGACAATGCCGGTCCTGAGATCCATTGTCTTTATTATCATGTAATTCCGGTTTTCCCAGCGGGGATCAGGCTTGTATTCAACCCAGGCTGTTTTTCCTCCTCCGTACGACAGGTGAAATGAATAAATCTGCCCTCCTGTATGTATCCTTTTTTCAGTTTTGTTCCTTGTATCAGTCAGTACAAATCCTGCAGGATCCCTCAGTGAAGTTTTTATGCTCAGAATGCTGTCCCTGCCTATTACGACAGGAGAGTAATAATTCACGTATTCACCCTTCTTGCTTTTGTTCAGCGGTATGAAGGAATCTATTTTTTTCTCTGATAATTCTTTTGTCCACAGGAGGGCGAGAGTGTCATAGGCCTCTTCATAAAGCTTCCTTTTTGTGATGCCTGCCTGCCTGAGCATGGAGATATTTACAGGATCAGCAAGAAAGGGGTACTTAGCCGTATAATCGAGGTTATTGTTCCAGAAATCCAGGCCGTTTTTAGCAAAAGAGTATGTAACAATCTGGTAACCTGAAAAGTAATGGTTGGGCACATATTCCCTGAATGAACCGTTTACTATCCTGTCGTATTTGAATTTCTTCCCGTTTTCAAGACTTATCGCCCTGAACTCCCTCAGGAAATATGGTGACCTTCCCCTGCCTGAGGCTGTAAGTGCTGACTCGGTAAATACTGCCTTGCCTTCGAAATACCATAAAGGAAGCATTGCCGCAGTGAGGCCGGTGAATTGTTCGCCAAGAAAAAATGACGCAGCCTTTGAGAATCCCTTGTTGAGGGAAGCCATCTGGAAAACATGGGTCAGCTCATGCAGGGTGAGTTGTGTTCGTGTTCCAAGCGGAATTGAACTCTGATCGGGCGCAGGATAAATTTCCATACGCTTTGGCGCCCAGGCCACATATCCGTTTGACTCGGTTGAGTAGCTGTGAATAATTACGGGAATGCGGAATTTTTTGTCGGGGAATACTTTTCTTAGCTGTCCAAATGATTCGTCAAGCGATCTGGCAAACAGGATTCCCTCCTGTCCGTATGACTCTGGAAAAATTACCCTGAACCTGTCAGTCTTTACCTGGAGCCATCTAACTGATGCAGGGTCCTGACCTGTTTCATAGTATTGTCCGTAAATGAGTATTCCCGGGAGTGTTAAAAGAATAATTAAAATGATTTGCTTAATTCTCATTGAAAAGCCTGTGCTTGCAGTAAACGTAATTATCTCAACTAAAAGCCACTGGCGAAAGTATGAAAAAATTAAGTACTTTCGTCACTTGTTCTGACAGCACAACGGATCAATAAGTTTTACTCTGATGAAGAAATACAGATTGATAAACAATATAACAGGCTGGGTTGTTTTTGCAATTGCATCTCTTACCTACCTGCTTACAATTGAACCAACTGCCAGCCTTTGGGATTGCGGTGAGTTCATTGCATCAGCATATAAGCTGGAGATAGGCCATCCTCCGGGCAACCCGGTATTTATGGTAATGGCAAGGTTCTTCACTCTTTTTGCCGGTGGAGATGTATCAAAAGTGTCAGCTATGGTCAACTCAATGTCGGCCCTTGCAAGCGCATTCACTATTCTGTTCCTGTTCTGGACTATCACGCATCTTGCCAGGAAGATACTGATTAAAAGCGAGGAGGACCTGACTTCCGGAAGGCTCATTGCTGTTATGGCTGCAGGTGTTACCGGTGCTCTTGCATACACTTTCTCTGATTCATTCTGGTTCTCTGCAGTAGAGGGAGAGGTTTATGCTTCTTCTTCCTTTTTCACGGCAATAGTTTTCTGGGCAATCCTTAAATGGGAAGATGCTGCTGATGAACCATATTCTGACAGGTGGATTATACTTATCGCCTTCCTGATGGGTTTGTCAATAGGTGTTCACCTGCTGAATCTTCTGACACTGCCCGGTATCGTTCTTGTATATTATTTCAGGAAGTACGACTTTTCCTGGAAAGGCATTGCAATCTCGCTTCTGATAAGCGTTCTTATGCTTGCATTTCTGATGTACGGGATAATGCCCGGAATAGTAACAATATCTTCCTGGTTTGATCTCTTCTTTGTCAATACGCTTGGGATGCCGGTAAATTCGGGAGTTGTTGTACACATGCTTATACTGGCAGCACTGTTTATTCTTGCTGTGAGGACCTCAATTGTATCTGCAAATATTACAAAAAATGCAATTTTCTCAGTATCTGCTTTGTTTTTTGCAGGTATCTGGATTGTTTCAGGTTCTGTATTCCTGAACCTAATTGTATTTATCCTTATCGGGGTAGTGGTTTATTATCTTACTTCCCGGAACAGATATGTCATGAATACCGCTCTTACTGCTATAATTGTGATACTCATAGGATATTCTTCAAATGCAATTATAGTAATAAGGTCAAATGCCAACACTCCTCTTAATGAGAATAATCCTTCAAATCCATTTAACCTCCTGTACTTCCTTAACAGGGAACAATACGGGGAAAGGCCGCTTTTCAGGGGTGCGTATTATAATGCTCCTGTTCTGGATTATAAGGATGGCAAAGCAAAATATGCCCTTGAGGATGGAAAATATGTTGTAACAGGCCGGAATCTTGAAAGGGTGTACGATCCTAGGTTTATTACAATTTTCCCCAGGATGTGGAGTGAGCAGAGCGATCATCGCCAGGTATATGAGGAATGGGGAGAAGTGAAAGGCACTCCCGTGCAGGTTACTGATGCCTCTGGTGAGAAAAAAATTGTCAGGAAGCCGACCTTTATCGAAAACCTGCGGTTTATGATGTCATACCAGTTCGGGTATATGTATTTCAGGTACTTCATGTGGAATTTCTCGGGCCGTCAGAATGATACCCAGGGAACAGGGGGAGCCGTAAACGGAAACTGGATAAGCGGCATAAACTTCCTTGATGAACCCAGGCTGGGAACATCAGACATGCCTGCCGATATGAAAAATGATCCTTCCCGTAATAAATATTATCTGCTGCCTTTTCTTCTTGGTCTGGCAGGTCTTTTTTACCAGCTGAACAGGGACAACAGGAACTGGATAATTGTCCTGCTGTTATTTGTAATGACCGGAATTGCAATAGTCTTTTATCTTAACCAGTATCCCAATCAGCCCAGGGAAAGGGACTACGCTTATGTCGGATCGTTTTACTTCTATGCAGTATGGATAGGCCTTGGAGTTCTTGGTGTTTTTGAGGTTCTTGCAAAGCTGGCCGGAGAGAAAATTGCCGCACCGCTTGCAGGAGTTATTTGCATTATTGCAGTACCTGCAGTAATGGCTTCAGTAAACTGGGATGATCATGACAGGTCGGGAAGATATCTTGCAAGGGATGTAGCCTTCAATTATCTCAACTCGTGCGCCCCGAATGCAATACTTTTTTCAAACGGCGACAACGACACCTTCCCTCTCTGGTACGCCCAGGAAGTTGAGGGAAAACGGACTGATGTGAGAGTGTGCAACCTCATGCTGCTTAACACCGACTGGTATATCGACCAGATGAAAAGAAAAGCTTATGAGTCTGACCCTCTGCCTGTTTCACTGCCGGCCAAAAAATATTATGACGGGATAAACAACCAGGTATTCATAGTTGAGAAGACTAAAGACCCCGTTGATATATCCACTGTGATTGACTGGGTGACAAGCGATAACAAGGGAACGAAGGTCCAGATTTCCGCAACTGAAATCCTTGATATTCTTCCATCAAGGACTATCAGGATTCCTGTTGATGCTGAAAAAGTTATCGCCTCAGGTACAGTTAAGCCGGAGGACAGGGATAAGATTGTGCCGTATATTGACATAAAATTAAAGGGGAATTCAATTCTGAAGAGCCAGCTTATTGTACTTGATATCCTGGCGCATAATAACTGGGAGAGACCTGTATATTTTGTCACAGGATATCACAACGACGCCTTCGGACTTGAGGAGTATTT
>JAKLDT010000125.1 GCA_022703405.1 Bacteroidota bacterium
CGTACTGAAAGTAGAGATCAGCAAACCTGATTGGGATGAGAAAGTTGAAACTGTTCTCAGGGACTACAGGAAGAAAGCAAATATAAAAGGATTCCGCCCGGGAATGGTTCCGATAGGCCTTGTCCGCAAAATGTATGGTAAAGCTGTTCAGGTTGACGAAATAAACAAGCTTGTTACTGAAAGTATACAGAAATATATTTCTGACGAGAAAATAGAGATCCTCGGTGATCCGCTTCCAAAAATAGATGAACATGATCATCTTGACTTCGACACACAGGATAATTTCACTTTTTCATTTGAACTTGGCCTTGCGCCTGCTTTCGAACTGAAGCTTTCAAAGAAAAACAAGGTCAGCTTCCATGAGATAATAATCGATGAAAAGATGAAGAATGATTATCTCAACAATTACACCAGACGATTCGGGGAACTCAGAAAGGCTGATGCAATTGAGGATAAGGATCTTGTGAAAGGGAAAATTGAAGCTGCCGACGCAGATGGCAATGCACTTGCTGACGGACCTTCAGCTGAAGATACAACACTCGGTATTGATATTATCAAGGATGAAGAAATCAAAAAATCATTCCTCGGAAAGTCAACTGGTGATGTGCTCGTTTTCGATATAAAGAAAGCGTTCCCCAATGACAGTGAAGTTGGCGGACTGCTCAAAATAAAGAAGGAGGAAGCTGAAAAAATAAGCGGCGACTTCAGGTTTACAGTAAACGAGATAAACCGCTTCTACCCTGCCGAACTTGGTAAAGAGCTCTTTGACAGGATCTATGGCGAAGGTGTTGTTGCCACTGAAGAGGAATTCATGAAGAAGCTTGAAGAAGAGATAGCTGCCAACCTTAAAAAGGAAAGTGATTATAAACTAATGCTCGACGTTAAGGACCTTGCACTCGATAAAACAGAGTTCAGCCTTCCCGAAGAGTTCCTGAAGAAATGGCTGCTCAGAGTCAATGATAAAACAACCGCAGAACAGATAGAATCGGAATTTGATTCTTTCCGCAAGGACCTTAAATGGCAGATAATCAAGAATAAGGTCGCGAAAGATAATGAGGTTAAGATTACTGAGGAAGAATTGCTGAAGGAAGCTGAAAATATCACCCGCTACCAGTTCCAGCAGTACGGACTGTTCTATGTAACTGACGAAAACATAGCAACTTATGCAAGGGAAACCCTTAAACGCGAGGAGGATGCAAAAAGAATAGCTGACAAGGTGCTCGAAGAGAAAGTAATAAGTCTCCTTAAGGAAAAACTCAATATTGAAAACAAAAGCGTTACAGTCGAGGAATTCAATAAGCTTTTTGAATAAGGATCAGCACATTGCATGATCCCGGACGTTTTTTATTATCTTTGCTGTTCAACACTTTAATATCAGAAAAATGAATCTGCACGATGATTTTGGAAAATTTGCAAGAAGCAGGCACGGAGTAAGCAGCCTGTCACTTCATAAATATAGTTCTATCCTCGGAAGCTACATATCTCCGACAATCATTGAGGAACGCCAGCTCAACGTCGCTTCAATGGACGTGTTTTCACGCCTGATGATGGACAGGATAATCTTCCTGGGACTCCCTATCGACGACTATGTGGCAAATATTATCCAGGCTCAGTTGCTGTACCTCGATTCAGCTGATCCCGGAAAAGACATACAGATCTATTTCAATAGTCCCGGCGGATCAGTTTATGCCGGACTGGGCATTTATGACACGATGCAGTACATCTCGGCCGATGTTGCAACAATATGCACAGGGATGGCCGCTTCAATGGGAGCAGTGCTCCTTACTGCAGGCACAAAAGGCAAAAGATCAGCCCTGAAGCACTCGAGGATTATGATACATCAGCCTATGGGTGGAGCTGAAGGTCAGGCCTCCGACATAGAAATAACTGTACGTGAGATAGTTAAACTGAAAAAAGAATTATACGAGATAATTGCTCTCCACTCCGGTAATCCCTTCGAAAAGGTTGAAAAGGATTCCGACAGGGATCACTGGATGACCTCACAGGAAGCAAAGGATTATGGTATGATTGATGAGATTCTTCAGAAGACTCAAAAATAGAGCCGGTAATGGATAAATGCTCATTTTGCGGAAGAACAAAGAAGGAAGTTAATATTCTTGTAGCAGGTCTCGAGGGGCACATCTGCGACCATTGTATTGAACAGGCCCATTCAATAATGACTGAGGAGCTCGGCAACAAGAAAAACCAGAAGTTCGATACTATAAACCTCCTCAAACCTTCTGAGATCAAAGCGTTTCTTGATAATTATGTTATTGGCCAGGACCTTGCAAAGAAAATAATCTCAGTCGCTGTCTATAACCACTACAAACGACTGATGCAGAAACCCGATAGCGAGGATATCGAGATTGAAAAATCTAATATCATCCTTGTGGGTGAAACAGGTACGGGCAAAACCCTGCTTGCAAGAACCGTTGCAAAAATGCTCCATGTTCCATTCACTATTGTCGATGCCACAGTTCTGACTGAAGCCGGTTATGTGGGTGAGGATATTGAAAGCCTGCTTACAAGGCTGCTTCAGAATGCCGACTACGACGTTAAGGCAGCTGAAAAGGGTATAGTATTCATTGATGAAATTGACAAGATCGCACGAAAAGGCGATAACCCTTCAATCACAAGGGACGTATCGGGAGAAGGTGTTCAGCAGGGTCTCTTGAAACTGCTTGAAGGCTCAATAGTTAACGTCCCCCCGCAGGGAGGGCGCAAGCACCCTGAACAGAAAATGATTCCTGTTGATACAAAGAACATACTGTTTATATGTGGCGGCGCATTTGAAGGAATAGAGAAGAAAATAGCCTCAAGGCTTAACACACAGATAGTCGGCTACGGCGCTTCCAAAATAAGGGATAAGGTCGATAAGGATAACCTGCTGCAATACATTGCTCCCCAGGATCTCAGATCATACGGCCTCATACCGGAAATCATCGGACGCTTACCTGTACTTACACACCTCGATCCTCTCGACAGGAAAGCTCTCAGGGCAATTCTTACAGAACCAAAGAACGCTTTGATAAAGCAATATATAAAACTCTTCAAGATGGACGGTATCAGTCTGACTTTCAATGATGAGGTACTTGAATATATTGTTGACAAGGCTGTTGAATTCAAGCTCGGTGCACGAGGACTCAGATCGATATGTGAGGCTATAATGCTCGATGCAATGTATGAAATGCCATCAGAGAAAACCGATGAGCTTGAAATCACTACCGAATATGCCGCACAGAAACTTCAGCACATAAGCCTGAAGGTTCTTAAAGCTTCATAAAAGACATAAACCCGATTACCTTTTGAACTGATTATCAGAACAATAGTTTAGTTCAGTCTTTATTTTCTCTCATATATTATATATGTATATGGCAAAGGATTTGTTTCTGACTCCGGAAACTCCTCCTGCTCCCTGATTTTCCATATTCCGCTGTCAATAACCGGGAAATAAATATCTGCCGGCGCCTTCCGATGAACATGTGTAATATAAAGCCTGTCGGCAATAGCCATGAACTGGCGGTATACACTGCCTCCGCCGATAATGAACACTTCCTCGCCTTCGGGGCATTTTGCGAGTGCATCCTCAATTGAATATGCTGTAATTGAGCAATCTATGCATTCCTGAGGTATATCAGTCAAAACTATATTCCGTCTGTTTGGCAAGGGTCGTTTTGGCAGTGATTCCCAGGTCTTTTTGCCCATAATAACTGTTTTCCCTGTAGTAAGCCGCCTGAAGCGTTTAAGATCTTCCGAAATTCTCCAGAGAAGCTCATTATCCTTGCCTATTCCCCAGTCGTCCGATACTGCAACAATTATGGATATCATCCTTTTCACTTTTCTTAAATCTGATAGGTTAAACAGCAATATCTCCCTTGATATGGGGGTGAGACGTATAATTCACAAGTGAGAAATCCCCGAATCTGAAATTATTTATATCAGTCACCTCAGGATTTATCTTCATTTCAGGCAGGGGATATGGCTCCCTTGTCAGCTGAAGCTTTACCTGATCAATATGGTTAAGATAGATATGGGCATCTCCCAGTGTGTGTACAAAATCACCCGGTTTAAGCCCTGTTACCTGGGCCACCATCATTGTAAGAAGGGCATAAGAAGTTATGTTGAAGGGGACTCCGATAAAAATATCAGCGCTTCTCTGGTAAAGCTGGCACGAAAGTTTGCCCTCGGCCACATAGAACTGGAACAGGAGATGACATGGCGGAAGAGCCATCCTGTCAAGGTCTCCGACGTTCCATGCACTTACAATATGTCTTCTGGAATCAGGATTTTTGCGTATGCTCTCAACCACTGCAGCCAGCTGGTCGATCTTTTTTCCACCATCAGCCGGCCACGACCGCCACTGATAGCCATATACCGGCCCCAGATTCCCCTCTTTGTCAGCCCACTCATTCCATATACTTACGCCATTGTCTGTCAGGTACTTAGTGTTTGTATTCCCTGAAATAAACCACAGCAGTTCATGAATTATTGATTTCAGATGCAGTTTCTTTGTTGTCATTACTGGGAAACCATCTTCAAGGTTGAAACGCATCTGATAGCCAAACACACTTATTGTCCCTGTACCTGTCCTGTCTGCTTTCCTGGTTCCCTTATCAAGAACATGTTCAAGTAAATCAAGATATTGCCTCATAATCGATTTTTCTACTGTGCCTGCGTAATAATTGCTGCATAACCTCCACCGGGGGCCAGATGAATCTTCATCTTTTCACCCGACCGTACTGTGACAACCATGTGTTTGTAATCTTCAGCATGCCTGTCGGCATTTATCCCATCCTGGAAGATCTCCATTTTGTAGCTTCCGGCAGGGAGGAATGAAAGATCAAGGTCAAGATCACGGCTTTTCCAGTCGGTCAGGGCTCCGAGATACCATTCCCTGCCTGAACGCCTGGCTAGAAGGAGATAATCCCCCACCCTGGCATCAAGAACCTTTATATCGTCCCACACAACGGGAATCTTTGTAATAAAGCCTGTCGTTTCAGGCTCCTTAATGTAATTTGTAGGTGTATCGGACAACATCTGAAGCGGACTTTCAAAAACCACATACAGTGCAACCTGGTGTGCCCTGGTACCCTGGCTTTCAGGCCTTGTGAACTTCGGAGTGAAGTTGGCGCTGTCCATATTAACCATGGCTCCCGGTGTGTAATCCATTGGCCCTGCAACCATTCGTGTGAATGGAAGTGTCACATCATGATCCGGATTGATGTCCCTGCTCCATTTATTGTTTTCCATTCCCTTGACCCCTTCCCTGGTGAGGGCATTTGGCCATGTAATATTAATTCCGTCAGGCTTGTATGCTCCATGGAAATCAATGAGCATGTGATGTTTAGCTGATTTTTCAATAGCCTCCTGATAGAAATTCACTATCTTCTGATCGTCCCTCTGCATGAAATCGACCTTAATCCCTTTCACACCCCATTTCTCCCAAAGCGGCAAGGCCTCGTCTATCTTATCCCATAATGAATTCCAGACTACCCAAAGTATAACTCCCACATTCCTGCTTTCAGCATAACGGCAAAGCTCGTCAACATTTATCTCAGGAACCAGTTTCATAACATCGCCAAGCACATACCAACCCTCATCAAGGATAATGTATTCAATGCCGTTTGCTGATGCAAAATCGATGTAATACTTGTAAGTTTCATTATTAATACCTGCCCTGAAATCAACTCCGCTGATGTTGTTTGCGTTCCACCAGTCCCAGGCAACCTGACCAGGCTTTATCCATTTTGTATCTTCAATTTTACATGGAGCTGCAAGCTTAAGAACCAGGTCATTTTCAGCAAGTTTCGAATCGTTTTTTGCAACGACAAATGTTCTCCAGGGGAAGGTTCTTGTTCCCTTTGTTACGGCAATGAAAGGCTTTGTTTTAGTTACAAACAGATTGCGGTCCTGCCTGAGCTCCTCACTTTCAGGATATTTTGGCCATACTCCCGTGAATTTTCCGTTTTTATTTCCCCTGAGCCACATTCCGGGGTAATCTTCAATTCCTGCTTCGGTTATAAGAACATCTGTCCCGCTTACCTGAAAAAGAGCCGGAAGGCTGGCAAGATGCTTCTCTCCTATTGTATCTGCAAGGGACGATATATAGGTCCTTTCGTTGTGCGACATAAAGCTTTCCTCGAGCGGATAAAATGAATGTATTCCCTTAGGGAAGGCCAGGTCGGCAGTTTCATTCAGAACTGTAATCTCTCCATCAATTGCTGTCCTGAACCTGTATGCAAATCCGTCGTCAAATACCCTGAATTCAATTATGGTTCCTGAGGAAAAAACAAGTTCAAGCTGGTTACAGACACTTGCAATTTCCGATCGTTTTGTAGGAACAACAGGTCTTATAGTCTCTGTTAATTTTTTCACAGTTCCCTTTTTTATCCTGTCCATTAATGCAGGTAAGGTACCTGTTGCCAGTTCCATTGAAGTATTTCCGGAAGCAAGCAGATCCTTTCCTTCGTATGTTGCCTTCCAGCTGAACTGACTGTCTTTTGTGACAGCTATAACAAGCTTCCCGTCAGGCGAGGTAACTTTATAATCTTTTGCTGAAACAACAGCTGCAATACATAAAAGCATTGCCGGTAAGAAGAATCTTTTAATCATGACTTAAGTTTTGTTAGCAGGAGTATTACGGAAGTATTTCTACTTTTTTTTCTTTTTCTTCCGTTTTTCAATTTCATCCCTGATGCCTGCAGCTCTTTCATAATCTTCTGTTTTTACAGCTTCATCGATCATTTTATAGAGCTCGTCATCGGTTGACGAATCATATTTTGTGGCTTCAGGTTCAAGAATGCTTTCAACGGATGAATCAGTTATAAGGTCTGAGGATGAAGGATTTACAGTTATCCCTGCTTTATCAAGGATCTCTTCGGTGATATATACTGCACATCCGAACCTCAGGGCAAGAGCAACAGCATCAGATGTACGGCTGTCAATTGTAATTTCCTTCTCTCCGTTGTTGCAGATAAGCTTTGAATAGAATACGCCCTCTTCAAGCTTGTAAATGAACACTTCAAGAACAGATATCCCGAACTCATCAGCAAACATTTTAAAAAGGTCATGAGTAAGGGGACGCGGCGGATTAAGGTTCTCAAGCCTGATCACTATTGCCTGGGCTTCAAAGCCGCCGATAATTATCGGAATTCTCCTGTCGCCTTTCTCTTCATTCAGTATCAGGGCATAGGCTCCTGATTGAGTCTGACTGTAGGAAATACCCATCACTTTTAACCTGACTCTCTTCATATCAACATATTACAAACCTTATCCGAAAAAGTTCCGGTATATCAAACAAATATAAATATTATCGCAGTATCACGGGGGATGCTGACTTCTTTTTTATTAACACGGAATTAAGAAGCAATAAATCAGCTTTGCATTTTCGGCTTATGCTGTATCAAACTGAAAAAAAGTATCATCCGGTTTGAAAATTGCTTATTTTATGTATCTTTGCAGTCCGATTTAAAATAAATCCGTCAGGGGCAGGTGAAGTTATATGGCATATTTCCATATACGCCTCACGGAGTAACTAAAAAGTAAAACGAAATGTACGCAATCGTAGAAATTGCCGGACAGCAATTTAAAGTTGAGGAAGGTCAGAAGATTTTTGTTCACCGTCTCGAAGC
Organism: Bacteroidota bacterium; assembly: GCA_022703405.1. GTDB lineage: Bacteria > Bacteroidota > Bacteroidia > Bacteroidales > VadinHA17 > LD21. The sequence goes on from JAKLDT010000125.1 coordinate 7,632, forward strand.
AGAAGAGGGATCAGTTGTTGAGTTCGACAAAGTGCTCCTCATTGACAATGACGGAAACATAACTGTTGGTGAACCTGTTGTTTCAGATTATGTTGTTGATGGTCACGTACTCCAGCACATGAGAGCTGACAAGGTGATTGTTTTCAAGAAGAAAAGGAAAAAAGGCTACAGGATTAAAAATGGTCATCGCCAGAACATGACTCATGTTGAGATAGTCAGCATCGGTCCGAAAGGCGCTCCAAAAAAAGCAGTTAAGAAAGCTGAACCAAAAGCTGCAGAACCAAAAGCTGAAGCTCCAGCAAAAGCAAAGAAGGCAGCTGCTAAGAAAGCAGAACCTGTAACAGAGGAAGCTCCTGTAAAAAAAGCAACAGCAAAAAAGACAGCTGAGAAAAAACCTGCAGAAAAGAAACCTGCAGCTAAGAAAGCAGCAAAAAAAGAATAAGTAGAACAAGTAAAGATCTTTAAAAATAAAGAATTATGGCACACAAAAAAGGAGCGGGTAGCTCACGTAACGGACGCGACTCACAGAGCAAAAGGCTTGGTGTGAAGCTTTTCGGAGGCCAGACAGCTAAAGCAGGCAACATAATTGTCCGCCAGAGGGGAACAAAACATAATCCCGGGCTTAATGTAGGCCTTGGCAAAGACCATACTCTCTTTGCTCTCACTGACGGAGAAATTGAATTCAAGAGAAGAAAAGACAATAAAACATACGTTTCGGTTAAGCCCGTAACTGAATAGTCTTGATCTTACAGTAAACAAACTCCTGAAATCTTTTTCAATACAGGAAAATATTTACAGTAGTTTTTAATAATTTTGTGCAGGCTCTGAGCAGCCTGCATTTTTTTTAATATACTCCTAACTATGCTTACAATTAACCAGATCCGCGAAAACAGGGATTTCATCATTGAAAGACTTAAAATAAAAAATTTCAGCGCCGGAGAAATTATTGCCAATATTGTTGAACTTGATACCAGAAGAAGGGAAATCCAGACAAAGACCGACGCTCTGCAGAATGAAATGAACCTGATATCCAAAGAGATAGGCTCACTCATGAAAGCAGGGAAAAAGGATGAGGCCGAAGCTGCAAAGCAAAAAACCTACAC
>JAKLDT010000126.1 GCA_022703405.1 Bacteroidota bacterium
CAAGAGAATTCTTCTCATAGCTTAAGTATTAGGTTAACAAAAAATAAATGAATCCAAGAATACCCCCGTATTCATCAGAGGCAGAGCTCTTCATTCTAAGAGCAATTTATAACAGCACAGTGTTAAATTTTTAACACAACTAACGATCTGCAGCTCTGACTTGACAAATGTCATGTTTTGATCTACAGTTTAATTTATCAACACGGTATGAAATGCACAGGATTCCTATTCCATTTTTGCCTATTTTTACAACAACTATTTATTAAATTTCCTATGTCAGGTTTCGCTCACTTACATGTTCATACTCAGTACTCTATACTCGATGGAGCTTCAAGTATCCCGGTACTTGTCGACAAGGTTAAAGCCCTTGGAATGGAGGCTATAGCAATTACTGATCACGGGAACATGTTCGGGGTCAAGGAATTTCACAATGCTGCAGTAAAAAAAGGCGTAAAACCAATTATCGGATGCGAAATCTATGTCGCCAAAAGATCTATCAGTGAAACAAATGTTAAAGAGGACCGATCAGGTGACCACCTTATACTCCTGGCAAAAAACCTAACAGGTTATAAAAACCTCATAAAGCTTGTATCAATTGCCTGGATAAAAGGCTTTTACTACAAACCAAGGATTGACAAGGAACTGCTGAGGAAATACAGCGGGGGGCTTATTGCATCTTCGGCATGCCTTGCCGGGGAAATCCAGGATGAGATACTGAATGGCACAATGGCTGGTGCAGAAGAAGCACTCAAAACTTACAAGGATATCTTCGGCGATGATTTCTACCTTGAAATACAGCGCCACGAAACTTATGATCCTGAAGCCGACAGGTCTGCTTTCCCTCTGCAACAGAAAGTTATAGAAGCTTTCCGGAAACTTTCAGTAAAGCATAATGTAAATATAATAGCCACAAATGATGTCCACTTTATTAATGCCGACGATGCAGAAGCTCACGACAGGCTTATTTGCATAAATACGGCAAAGGACATTGATGATCCCAACCGCCTCAGATATTCAAAACAGGAATACCTCAAGAGCGAGGAGGAGATGAGGGCAATATTCAGTGATATTCCCCAGGCAATAGACAATGTTGCCGGACTTGTTGAGAAAATTGAGAAATACAAGCTCGATTCAGATCCCATAATGCCTGATTTTCAGCTTCCTGAGGGCTTTGCTGACAACGATCAGTACCTGCGCCACCTTGCTTACAAAGGTGCAGAAGAACGCTGGGGAAGCCTTACAAATGAGCATACCGAAAGACTTGACTTCGAGCTTGAGACAATAGCTAAAATGGGGTTCCCGGGATATTTCCTCATTGTGCAGGATTTTCTCAGGGCAGCAAGGGAGATGGGCGTTTCTGTTGGTCCGGGAAGAGGTTCAGCTGCCGGATCGGTTGTAGCTTATGCCCTTAAAATAACAGACATTGACCCTATTAAATATGGTTTGCTGTTCGAGCGCTTCCTTAACCTCGACCGCATTTCAATGCCCGATATTGACATAGACTTCGATGAGGATGGCAGGGAGGATGTCCTGAAATATGTTGTAAACAAGTATGGGCACGACAAGGTTGCACATATTATAACATTTGGCTCCATGGCTGCTAAAATGGCTATCAGGGATGTTGCCAGGGTACAGAAACTTCCTCTGCCTGATGCCGACCGCCTTGCAAAACTTGTTCCTGAAAGGCCAGGAGTAACTCTTTCGGATGCCTATTCCGAGGTTCCGGAACTTGCAAAGGAAAAAGAATCATCAAACAAGCTCATCGCACAGACACTTCGCTATGCCCAGGTTCTTGAGGGATCAGTAAGACAGACAGGTGTGCATGCATGCGGAATAATAATCGGTAAAGACTCTCTCGATAATTACATACCTCTGTGTACTGCAAAGGACACAGATCTCTATGCCACGCAATATGATGGCAGTCATGTTGAGTCAGTCGGACTCCTCAAAATGGACTTCCTCGGACTTAAAACGCTTTCAATAATCAAGGATGCTGTTGAGAATATCAGAAAATCAAGAGGCATAACAATTGATATTGAGCATCTTCCTCTTGAGGACCAGAAAACTTATGAACTTTTCAGTAATGGTGAAACAACGGGTATTTTCCAGTTTGAATCACCCGGAATGAAAAGATACCTCCGCGACCTGAAACCCAACCGGCTTGAGGACCTGATAGCTATGAACGCCCTATACAGGCCCGGTCCCATGGAATATATTCCCAGGTTCATCAGGAGGAAACATGGCCTTGAAAAGATCGATTCACCAATTCCGGTAATGGAAAAATACCTTGAGGACACTTACGGTATTACTGTTTACCAGGAACAGGTTATGCTCCTTTCACAGGAACTTGCCGGATTCACAAAGGGACAGGCCGACTCGCTGCGAAAGGCGATGGGCAAGAAGAAACGGTCGATAATGGACGAGATGAAAGTCAAGTTCCTTGAAGGCTGTGCAAAAAAAGGATATGATGAGGCTGTTGTTAATAAAATATGGTCCGACTGGGAAGCCTTTGCCCAGTATGCCTTTAATAAATCACATTCAACCTGCTATGCTCTTGTTGCTTTTCAGACAGGTTACCTGAAGGCGCATTATCCTGCTGAATATATGGCGGCTGTTCTCAGCAGGAACATTAACGATATCAAGAAGATAACAACATTCATGGATGAAACCCGCAGGATGGGAATTGAAGTCCTCGGGCCTGACGTGAACGAGAGCCATGTTAAGTTCACAGTGAACAAGGACGGGAACATCCGCTTCGGTCTGGGAGCAATAAAAGGTGTTGGTGAGGCTGCCGTGCTGCAGCTCATTGAGGAAAGGGAGAAAAATGGCTTGTATGCCGATATTCATGATCTTGTGGAAAGGGTAAACCTTAATTCCCTTAACAAGAAGAACCTTGAAGCTATGGCTGTTGCAGGTGCTTTGGATTGTTTCAGCTCCATTTCAAGGGCGCAGTATTTCGCACTCGACTCAAAAGGAAGCAGCTTTATTGAGAGCATAATCCGCTACGGAAACAATGCAAAAACAGTAAAGAATTCATCACAGCATTCACTCTTTGGCGATTCCGGAGGTTTCGACATGGTCAAGCCTGAACCTGCACGCTGCCCCGACTGGCCAAAACTTGAAAAACTGAATAAGGAAAAAGAGGTCATTGGAATCTATCTTTCCTCCCATCCTCTCGATGACTTCAAACTTGAGATAAGCACCTTCACAACAGCAACTCTTGCTGATCTGCAAAACCTTCGCGACTGGCTCGACAGGGATGTTGTTGTTGCAGGGATGGTTACAGACACAAGGAACGGTATCGGCAAAAACGGCAAGCCTTATGGTTCCTTTACTGTACAGGACTATTCCGACTCTTTCCGCTTTATGCTCTTTGACAAGGATTATATCGAAAACAGCAAATACTGCACTATAGGCTATTACCTGCTTATTAACGGAAGAGTACAGGTAAGAAAATTCAGAGAAGATGAGATTGAACTGAAGATCAAAAAGATCACCCTGCTCTCAAGTGTTAAGGATGAGCTTATTAAATCTGTAACACTTAAAATAGATCCTGCTGACATTACAAATGAAATGATAAGGGAACTCAAGGAGCTTGTGTCGGGAAACAAAGGGGAAACTGAATTGCGCTTTGTCTTCCAGGATGCCGAAGATAAAATATCATTGCCAATGTTTTCAAGGAGTTATAAGATAAGACTCAACAATGACCTGATTTCGTTCCTCGATGACTTTCCCGGCATAGAATATAAAGTTAATTGAGTATCAAGAATGTTTAATAAAAAATCAAAAGATGCTTGAAAATCAATTGTTTTACCCCATCCCCATGGGGAGCCAATTGATTTTCTTCGCTCCCCTTGGGGCCGGGGTAAACGAAGAAAATCAATGAGTTTAAATGCATGATTACAGATAGTCATATAAAGTTAATTAGCTATCTTTGCAGTTTTAAATAAAAAGTGATTTATGGCAATAGCAGTAGATGATCAGAACTTCGATGAAATCGTTGTAAAATCAGGTAAACCCGTAATGGTTGATTTCTGGGCAGAATGGTGCGGACCCTGCCGCATGATTGCTCCGATAGTTGAAGAGATTTCAAAAGAATATGCCGACAGGGCCGTTGTTGCAAAATGTGACGTTGACAACAGTCCTGGTGTTGCAGCAAAATACGGAATAAGAAATATCCCAACTGTTCTCTTTTTCAAGGACGGGAAAGTTGCAGACAAACAGGTTGGCGCTGTTCCTAAAAATAATTTCCTTACAAAGCTGAACGCCCTGCTATAAGCCATAATAAGATGACAGTTTGCATTTTTGCCTCTTCAAGCAGCCGGATTGACAATGAATATTCACTGGCAGCCGGCGAGCTGGGAAAGCTGCTTGCAGACGCAGGAATGGATGTTGTCTTTGGTGGTGGCGGAATAGGCCTTATGGGCAGACTTGCCGATTCAGTTCTATCAAACAACGGCAGTATCACCGGTGTAATCCCCGGCTTCATGAAAGAGGAGGGCTGGGACCATAGCGGTGTTACTAAAATGATCGTCACTCACGACATGGGTGAGAGGAAAAGGCAGATGTTCGCCCTTGCTGATGCAGTTGTTGCTCTTCCCGGAGGCGTTGGAACCCTCGAGGAACTGACAGAAGCAATTACACTTAAGCAGCTTGGCCTCTTCAAAGGTTCAATTATAATTCTCAATACTCAGGGTTTTTATAATACTCTAATCCGCTTTCTTGAAGAGCTGATTGATGGTCAGTTTTTGAGATTTGAACATAAGGGTATATGGCAGCTTGCATCCACCCCTGAAGAGGTTGTGGGCTTGCTTCTTAAAAACGAACCCTGGATCCACGATCCGAGAAGTATTGCAAAAATCTAGTTCTCAGGTATTTTAGTGCCTATCATCATAATATCATCAACCTGATCGAGATCGCCTTTCCAGTCAAGTATCTCTTTCTCAAGCCTTGCCTTCTGCTCCATAACAGGAAGATTCCAGATCTCAGAAAGAACACGTTTGACATTATTGGACTTAAACTTCTTTATCTCTGCTGAGCCAAACTGGTCGGCATAGCCATCTGAACTCATATAAAGCATGTCGCCGGGCTGTACATCCACAACCTGGTTAGTGAAGTTTTTCTTTTCATCCATTGTAGTCATCCCGATCGGGAAGCGGTCACCTTTATATGTGAAAACTTCACCTTTTCTGACAACATAAAGAGGATTGTAGGCCCCGGCATATTCAACCCTGCCGGTCTTTCTCTCAATAGCGATAAGCGCCAGGTCCATTCCATCCATAATTGCCTTCTCATGACGCTGGAGAAGGGCCTTCATAACCTCAACATTAAGCTGATCGAGTATGGCAGCAGGCCTTGTGAGTCCATATTCCCTAACAACCTTACTGAGCGAGTTGTGCCCTATTATCGACATGAATGCACCCGGCACCCCGTGACCGGTGCAGTCAACTGCTGCAATGAACAGCCAGTCGCCGTTATCGTGCATCCAGTAGAAATCACCACTGACAATATCCTTTGGCATGAAAAGGACGAAAGTATCCTTGAAGGCCTCCTCCTTAGGCAACATTGCCCTCTGTATCCTTTCAGCGTACCTAATACTTGCAGTTATGTCCCTGTTCTTTTCCTCAATAATGAGGCTCTTCTGAACAACCTCAGCTGTTCTCTCCCGAACCTTCTCTTCAAGTATCATTTTCTCCCTGATGAGATTGCGCTCCCTTATCTGTATGTAGGCAATTATTATTATAAGTATCAGGATTATGGAGATGAGAATAAACCACCAGGTTAGATAGAATGGCGGCTTAATAATGAAGCTGAATGTTACAGGTTCCCGGTTCCAAATACCCTGGCTGTTATTTGCAAGAACCTTAAAGGTGTACTTTCCGGGTGACAATCCGGAATAGATAGCCTGGGTCTGGTCAGTAACAGGTCTGTACCCGGGATCGGCACCCTGAAGCTGAACCTTGTATCGTACCACTTCAGGATTTGTGAGGCAGATACTGTAGTAATCAAAAAGTATTGATTTTTCCCTGAAACTGAGTTTCATCCCAGCCTTCATCTCCCTTGGTTCATAATTGACTCTCATGCCCATAATATGAGTCAGTGGCTGAAGCGACTCGGTTGAGGTCTTTTCAGGATTAAGCCTTGTTGCTCCGTTGGCAGTCCCGAACCAGATAGAGCCGTCAGCTGCTTTAAAAACAGCATGCTGCTTTGTTTCTATGCCCGGGAATCCGTTTCTCTCGGTGTATGAAAATATCTGCTGGGTTTCAGGAATGAACCGGTTAAGCCCTGAGTTGGTACCAATATAAATACTGCCGTCATCCCCGTTGGTGAGCAGGTTAATGTTATTTGAAAGCAAACCATCAAGCTGTGTTACATTTGATACAATTGAGTCATTGCGCAACCCTATCAGTCCCTCACTTGTTCCTATCCACAGAATACCCTTTTTGTCCATTACAAGAGCCTTCGGAACAGTTCCTGATAACTTTGGCACCCGCCTGAATTTATCTTCCGATGCAGTATATTTTATCAGACCAGGTTTCCCTCCCATGCTCTCGGCCCCGATCCACATATTTCCTTCAGGATCATTATAAAGAACTGATATCGGGCCAATTATAAGACTATCAAGAAAATTGTACCTTTTAAAGTTCAACTGTCCGGCAGTGCCAACAGCTATTCCGTCAACAGTGCCTATCCATAAATTATTCTTCCGGTCAATTTCGAGGGCTTTCACCTGTCCTCCGGTATACATTGATGAATTAACATCAGGCTGTGCCTCAAACTTTGAGGTTTTCATATTGTACATCATCACTCCGCCTGAATTGGCTCCAATCCAGAGGTTACCATCCATGTCCTCATGGAAAAACCGTATATCCTTGAAAATAAGGTTATTCTTTTCATTAAAAATCACAGCCGGCTTATCCGAACCCGGAATAAACCTTGAAATTCCTGCAATTGTACCCAGCCATACAGCGCCTGTCTTATCCTGGTAAATTGCATTCACATTGGGATCCGGAAGAAGATCAGGCTTATTGAATGAAACAAAGGCATCTCCCTTGTAGATCGTCAATCCATTATTCTGGTCAGCAATAAGAATATTCCCTTCAACATCCTCCATTATATCATAGATCCTTGTCGGGATAAAACCGTTTTTCTGGTTGAAAACAGTTACCGTGGTACTGTCGAACATCACAACACCGCCGTCGAATGTTCCCACCCACATACGTCCCAGCCTGTCCTCCTCAAAGCATGATACCCAGTTACTTGCAGCACCAAGGCGGATAAGGTCAATGATCTCCATGCGGCTTTCAGACATCAGGTATTTATAAACACCTCCGTTATAAGTACCGAACCATATATTGCCCTTGCTGTCTTCCTTAAGGCAGGTGGCATTAAAGTAGGTTGTCATGTGAGGCATGCGGTAATTCTCAAATTTCCCTTCCTCACGGTTATACCTCCTCATCCCGTAATCAGCCACGCAGATAAATGAGCTGTCCCTGTTTATTGTATGTCCGAAGATCTGATCGCTGAGCCCGTCTTTGCCCCTGAACTGTTTAGCTTTTATTTCAGTAATGTCCTTAATTGGAAAATCAGCCAGCAGGGCTCCGTCGCCTGCTGATGTGAACCAGATCTTTTCTCCGATCTGGGCAATTGAGGTAATGTCTCCTTTCAGTGTTATTGAGTCGAAGGCTGCCTTTTCGAATATTGTACCATTATAGCGCGTCACGCCCCCATAAAGATGCCCGAACCAGATATTCCCTTCCGCATCCTCACATATCGATCTGACCCCGCTTGGTGAAAGACTGTCACGCGAGGTGAAATTTTCGAACTTCCTTCCGTCAAACCGTGAAAGTCCGTTTGCAGTTCCCAGCCAGATATAATCCTTAGAATCCTGGAGAAGAGTATAGACCTTCTGTTCGCTAAGGCCTTTCTTAATGCCATAATTATCAAAGAAATAGTCCTGTGCTCCAGCCGGAATAACGGCAACAGACCAAAACAGGAGCAGCCCGACATATCTCCATGCCCGGCTCCTGGAAAGTTTTATGTGTGACATACAATATCTATTTTGCAATAAAGAAGAATGTTCCGTTCATATCTTCCAGTCCCTGAATCTTCCCAAATTTCGGTTTCTGCCCGGTTTCCGTAGCAACAGCTGCTGTTACGGATTTCACAATACTTTCTATCGGGACACATGCATTTTTATTGTTCAGAAGGGTATTTGCAAATGTTGAAGTGAATTTTGAATTGTCAACAGCCAGCTCATAACCGGCCGAAGAAAAGACCTGTGCTGACTTAAGCCCGGCAACAGTTGTATTATTGCATGCAGGTTCTTCATTTACCGATCGCATTGCAGTATAGAAGCCAGGGCCCGATTCGCAGGCATCAGAAACGACAAGTGTATGAACCACAACATCACCATAGCCCTGGAGGCCGGCCTTTAGCCCGTTTATGTTGAAATAGGTGAATTCATCATCCCTCTTTGCATCAACAGGAATCCAGTAGCCGACATCGTTTATGAACTTGC
>JAKLDT010000127.1 GCA_022703405.1 Bacteroidota bacterium
TACCTTGAAGAAAGACAGGCAGCGTATGATCACCTTAATAAGTTTACAAGATTGCTGAGAGTGATGCTCAACGACGCTGAAAGGATATATCGCACTCTTAATGAGGAGATTGAGTTCCTGAATACCTACCTGGAGCTTGAGAAGCTGAGGTTTGGAAATAAGCTGGGTTATTCGGTCGATCTGGGGCCGGGAGTCACAGGTGATGAAAAAGTACCCAAACTGGTTCTTCATACTTTTGCTGAAAATGCAATTAAGCATGGAATTGTTCCGGGTGATCAGAATGGCATGCTCAGGATATCAATAAGCAGGGAAGATGACTGTCTTAAAATTGTTATTGAGGACAATGGGATAGGCAGGGAGAAGGCAGCAGGTAATAAGCTTTCAACCGGGAAAGGCCTTAAACTGACAGGTGAATTCTATGATATACTTAATCAGCTTAATAAAAGATCAATATATTATTCAATAACAGATCTTTACGATGATTCCGGCCAGGCCTGTGGCACCCGTGTTGAGATTTCAGTGCCTGTTGAATAGAGCATAATACACGGCGCATGGCACACGATGCCCGTCGCACGGTGTTGGGTACACTGTAAAAGGATTACAGATATTTCCTGTCTTCCTCGGGAATGTCAAAGTACTTATTGTAGATCTGGACATCCGGCCCCTTTCTGTCTTCAAGTTTATTACCCCTTATCTTGAAGGTGCATTTTTCTCCGGCAATACCCGAAAAGTAAATATCAAATTCCTTTCCGCTTTCATCAATCATAATTATTCTGACAAGGTGCTTGTATTTTGCACTGTTGAGCTGTGAATGGCAGATGGGGCAGGTGTAGATATACTGTTCTCCTTCCTTTATCTTAAATGAAGGATGGGTGGTTGTTGTGTAGTTGCCCAGTTCAGGATTAAGAAAAACAAGGCCTCTCTGCGAATGGTTCTTCTTGGCAGTGGCAAGTACGATTGAATTTTTTACGAGCAGGTGACCCCTGCAAACCTTGCATAAATAGTCAATTGCCATAAATACCTCCTTTTTTTGAATTTAACCGCTTCTCTCTGTATAAAATTAACAAAAAAAACCGGAAGGAGCTTTATGGAAAGCAATCATTTTATTGATTTCCATGAAGGATTTTCAGGCAATGCTTTCAGAAAGCTGTCAATAAGCGAATTTTCATAAGTTCCCCTGAAAGTTCCCTTTCTGAACTTTTCAATTCCCACATTCATAAGCTGATGCCACGATTCGTTCTCCTTTCCTGGTATGACAGGGAAGAATAGCACTCCGTTCTTTCTGGCGGCATCAAGGTCACCTATCGCATCGCCTATCATGAGTATTTTGTTGTCAGGGTATTTTTGCTTTGCTGCAAGAGCAATATGTTCTGTTTTTGTCCCGTGTTCCTGTGCTGCTATCATTCTTGCATATCTCCTGATATCATTTGTATGCCATTCATGTTCAAGCGCTTCCAGTGGAGTCTGCGATACAACAAGGATATCGGCAAAGGATGATATACTGTCGATTGTCTCCCTTACATACATGAAAGGTGATACCTTGTGCAGCCATTCACTTATTTCCCTGTTAAGCGCTTCACTCCATTTTAATATGGGTTCAAGTGATTTGTAGCCGGTAGCTTCAAAATATTTTCGTAGTGTTGAATTGCCAAGTTTACTTTCTGTTACTGTCCATTCCCTCAGTCTTGAGAGGTCAGGAAGTGTAACTCCGCTTTCAATTATATCCTGTCTTTCACTAAGCAGATCAACGACTTTCAAAAGGGCTATGAACCTGTTATTGCCCCTGTTCACTGAATATAGGTTAACAAACTCCCAGGTCTCCCTTACTGCCTTTGATACCTGGAACAGATTAAAATACCTGAGCGCCAGCGGTATGAAGAACTCTTTCTGTTTTACCTCCATAGTATCAAATACGCAGCCGTCAGAGTCAATCCCTGCAAAGAAATCATGCTCCGGTGTCAAATCCCTCAATTGTTTCTGAAAGTCCATTGTGAATAATAATATCTGCAAATATAGGAAATGGGGCAGGACTTGTGAAATCAGCTGCCTGTTCCCTGACAGATCCTGAATTTATCCAACAGAAGGCACCCTGTTTTTTTATTCACTATTCTTCTTTAGTCTAATTCTAAATTACAAAGAATGAGAGATTTCTCTTTTTTATGAAAGTATTGTTATTAAATTAACAGCAGAATTATTAAACTAACTTCAATTAAATTATTTTATCATTAATCTATTAAAAACAGGAAGAAATGTACCAGGTAGGAAATCTTGTCAAGGAATTGTCCGCTAAACACGGCAACACTCGGGAGAGCCTGATGCCAATTCTTCAGGATATTGTATTGAAACACAATTACCTGACCGATGAGGCTATGGTGGAAGTCGCGAAGGAGCTGGATGTCTCAGCAGCTGAGGTTTACGGAACAGCATCATTTTACACATTTCTCGATACCCAGGCCAGGGGGAAATATGTAATAAGGGTTTGCAAAACAATTACATGTTCAATGAAGGGAAAGGGAGATATTGTTCATACAATAGAAGACATTCTCAGAATAAAAGTTGGAGAGACAACCGCTGATAATCAGTTTACTCTCCTTGAGACTAACTGCATAGGATGGTGTCATAAAGCACCGGCTATCCTTATTAATGAGATGCCTTATACTGAGCTGACGCCAGAGAAGGTTACTGAAATAATAAAAAATTACATGCAGAAATAAACCCTAAAGAGATGGAAAACAAAGCTTTAAATAAGGTCGGTCTGATTTTTGAAAAAATCTCTCCGAAAGAGGTACTTGAGAAAGCATATAAAATGACAAGTGCTGAAATTATCCAGGCTATGCTCGATTCCGGTCTTAAGGGAAGGGGAGGAGCCGGATTTCCGACAGGACTGAAGTGGAAATACACTGCAGCAGAGAAAGAACCTGAGAAATACATAGTTTGCAATGCTGATGAGGGTGAACCCGGAACATTCAAGGACAGGGAGATACTCGACAGGGTTTCACTCAAAGTATACGGTGGAATGGCTATTGCAGGCAAAGCTATCGGAGCGAAGTCCGGAATTGTTTACCTCAGAGGTGAATACAGGTATCTGCTGCCTAAACTGCTCATTGAGCTGAATGAATTTCATAAAATGATCAGGGAAATGGGCTACGATTTCAACATCGAATTCCGGATGGGCAGCGGAGCTTATATCTGTGGTGAGGAAAGCGCTCTTTTTGAGTCTATTGAAGGAAAAAGGGGAGAGCCGCGCAACAAACCGCCTTACCCAACTGTAGCAGGTGTTTTCAGCAAGCCAACTTCAATTAACAATGTTGAGACTCTTGTAACTGCAATGATGATCATCAATCATGGTCCTGAGAAATTCAGCCAGTATGGCACTAAAGACTCAAGAGGTTCCAAGGTATTCTCTGTTTCAGGCGATACTCCTACTCCGGGTATTTTTGAACTTGAACTAGGTATGACTGTTCAGCAGTTTGTAAATGAGTTCGGTGACGGTGATACTAAAGCAGTACAGGTGGGAGGTGCATCAGGCTTCTGTGTTCCCAGGAAGAAATTTGCTGAAACAATAATTGGTTTTGAAGGTGTTCCTACAGGCGGATCAATGAAGCTCTTCAACAGCTCACGGTCGATGTATAATGTACTTCATAATTACCTCGATTTCTTTGCTGAGGAATCATGCGGACAATGTACACCATGCCGCGTCGGATGTCAGCAGTTGCTTAAAGGCATTGAAAAGGTAAAAAAAGGCGAGGTGAAGTCAACTTACCTGAATGAGCTTACGAAGCTTGCCGATACAATGAAGATAGCTGCTAAATGCGGACTCGGTCAGTCGGTCGGAAATGCATTTAAATCGATTGTCGGAAACTTCAGGGAAGAGATTATCTACTAACAATTTAAAAAAGGAATTATGATTAATCTTACTATAAATAACCAGAAAGTATCAGTTGACCCGGGCACTACAGTGCTTCAGGCTGCAAGGAAGCTGAATATAAACATCCCGACTCTTTGCAATCACGAGGATTTGTGTGTTGCAGGAAACTGCCGCGTATGTGTTGTTGAACAGACTGGCGCCAGGACGCTTGTTGCATCATGTGCCACTCCGGCATCAGAAGGAATGGATATACATACAAATACACTGAAAGTCAGGAATGCACGCAAGCATATTATTGAACTCCTGCTTTCAGAACACCGTTCGGACTGCACGAAATGTTACAAAAATCAGAACTGCGAGCTTCAGTCCCTTGCCAATGAGTTTGCATTTGGCGATACAATATTTCTCGATCTTGTTGAAGACCATAATTATACAATCGACAGGTCTTCCCCTTCATTTATTAAGGATGACAGCAAATGCATACGCTGCCAGCGCTGTGTGAGAACCTGTGATCAGCTGCAATACATTTCAGCTATTGCTGTCGCAAACAAAGGAGCGCACCAGAAGATATCTTCATTTCACAACAGGCCAATGAGCCATGTTGTCTGCACAAACTGCGGACAGTGTGTGAACCGTTGTCCTACAGGCGCTCTTGTTGAGAAAACCTACATCGACCAGGTATGGGATGCAATATATGATCCTGAAAGACATGTAGTTGTGCAGACAGCTCCAGCTGTAAGGATTGCGCTTGGAGAAGACCTGGGCTATGACCCTGGTGAAAGGGTTACCGGAAAAATGGTAAATGCACTTAAACAGCTTGGTTTCGATTCAGTGCTTGATACCGATTTCACAGCAGACCTCACAATAATGGAAGAGGGAACAGAGCTGCTTACAAGGCTCAAAAAGGCTCTTGTTGATAAAGACAAGAAGATTTCTCTTCCCATGTTCACTTCATGTTCTCCGGGATGGATAAAATTCATTGAGCATAAATATCCCGAGTTCCTGCCTAACCTATCCACCTGCAAATCGCCTCAGCAGATGTTCGGAGCGCTTGCAAAAACCTTCTATGCCCAGAAACGGAATATCGATCCTTCAAAGGTTGTGTCGGTATCAATTATGCCCTGCACAGCCAAGAAATTTGAAGCTGACAGACCTGAGATGAGGGCCAGTGGATACAAGGATGTTGATTTTGTACTTACCACAAGGGAACTTGCAGTGATGATAAAACAAGCCGGAATCGACTTCAGAAACCTTTCTGAAGCTAAATACGATTCAATAATGGGCGATTCAACAGGTGCCGGTGTTATTTTCGGAGCAACAGGTGGTGTTATGGAAGCTGCTCTTCGTACTGCCTATGAGATAGTTACAGGTCGCGAAGTGCCTTTCAATAACCTGAATATCACCCCGGTGCGCGGGATGGATGGTGTGAAGGAAGCTACTGTAAAAATTGAGGGCTGCCTTGAAGACTGGAAATTCCTTGAAGGCGCTGAACTGAAAGTTGCAATTGCTCACGGCCTTGTTAATGCAAACAAGATTATGAAGCAGGTTAAAAACGGTAAGGCTCCTTATCATTTTGTTGAGATAATGGCCTGCCCTGGCGGATGTCTTGGTGGTGGCGGTCAGCCTATACCGACAAACCCGACTATCAGGAAGAACAGGATGAAGGCAATATATTCTGAAGATGAACACATGGTTCTGCGCAAATCACACCAGAATCCTGAAGTTATTGCCATTTATAAAGACTTCCTGGGCAAACCAAACAGTCATGTATCCCATGAACTTCTTCATACTCATTATGTTGAGAGGGATAATTTTTAGCAGACAGGTTAAAATATGACAGAACGCCTGTCATAATGCAGAATATTAACCGCAAAGGAATCAGAAACCTTTGCGGTTATTTATTTCCCGACCGGTATTCTTAACCAATTATCTTTAGAATATCATTTACCTCAATATCCCTTAATGGGTTGTTTGTTGAGATAAAGGCATCGGCAAGCTTCGATTTCTTCTCCTGAAGCCTTACTATTTTCTCTTCAATAGTATTGCTAGTTATGTATCTGTAAATGAATACATTTTTGTCCTGACCAATCCTGTGGGCCCTGTTCATTGCCTGCATTTCCGATGCAGGATTCCACCATGGATCGAGAATGAAAACATAATCGGCTGCAGTCAGGTTCAATCCTGTGCCTCCCGCCTTGAGTGAAATGAGAAAGACCTTATTCTCCGGATCATCCTGGAAGGCATTAACTATCTTTTCACGGTTGCTGCTTGCACCTGTAAGCATCGAAAACTTTATACCCCTGCTGCTGAGTGCTTCTGCATACAGGTTCAGGTGCTTGACGAATGAGGAGAAGATAAGTATTTTATGCCCTTCTGATGTAACATTTTCAATGTCCTGCAAAACAGTATCGAATTTACCTGAACCAGACTTATAGTCTTCTGATGTCATCAGCGGATGGTTTGCAATCTGCCGTAATTTCATAAGTCCCTGCAATACTACTATAGCTGATTTTTCAACTCCGTCATTCTCAATGCTCTGGATAATGCTGTTCCTTACTGCAGATTTTTCTTCATCATAAATTCTGAACTGCTCTTCAGTCATGTCACAGTATACTGTCTGTTCAGTAAGCGGCGGAAGATCAGCTGCAACCATCTCCTTAGTTCTCCTGAGAATAAATGGTTTGATTATTTTCCTGAGACTATCTTCCTTTTCTTCATTATTGTTTTTCTCAATCGGCCTTGCAAATTCCCTTCTGAAAAAAGCCAGATCGCCAAGCAATCCAGGATTGACAAAATTCAACTGAGACCAGAGATCGGTGAGGGAGTTCTCAACAGGAGTACCTGTCAGTACTATCTTGAAATCAGATCTTAGCATAATCATTGTATGGTACAGAACAGACCCGGGGTTTTTTATAACCTGACTTTCATCGAGGATGATATAATGAAAATGAAAATGCTTTAAAAAATCAATATCCTGTCTTACAGTATGATAACTGGATATAATTATATCATATCCTGAAAAGCTGTTTGTATTTTTCTTCCTCTGTATTCCCTTATGGCTGCAAACACTCATCCCCGGGACAAATTTACGGATCTCATTTTCCCAGTTATAGATCAGTGAAGCAGGCACTATAATCAGGGATGTGAGTTTTTGTGTACTGTCCCCAAACAGCGACAATTGTCCCACAGTAATATTCTTTGAAGAAGCTTTTATTTGTTCCTTATTATGCTGAAGTAGTGCCAGGGTCTGTATTGTTTTTCCAAGCCCCATGTCATCGGCAAGGCATCCGCCAAGTCCGGAAGACTGAAGAAAGGAAAGCCAGTTGAGACCTTCTGACTGGTATTGCCGCATATCGCAATTAAGCCCTGCAGGTTTTGGTACTTCGTTAAGCTGCTCAGGGATAAGGAGCTTTGATAACTTTGCTGAATACGGATTTTTTTCACCTGCAAGATGTCCCTCAAGAAGAACAAAATGCTGTTTATGGACTTTTATTGAGCCTTCAAGGCTTTCTCCAAATTCAAAAATGGCTTTGTATTTTGAAAACCATGTTTCCGGTAATATTGCAATGCTGCCATCAGGCAGAATAAATTCCCTGATGCCTGAAATGATATTTTTTCTGAAATGACTGAACGGCAGTTTCCATTCGCCAATTGTAACAACAGCTTTCAGGTCAAACCAGTCATTTATCATCCGGCTGCTGATCTCAATACTTACCGGTTTAAGATTATATGTTTCCTTAAGCCTCGATGTAAGAACAAAGCCTGAATCAATAAGTTCTTCATAGCTCTGGTTGATTATTTCAATTATCAGATAGTTGACTGCTTCTCCTGCGCCTTCCATAATCCCCGGCAGGTATGTGATATTGTCTTCCGATATGAAACCAAGGTCTCCAAGTTTTTTCCTGCAATTATCTTCCCATTCAGGATCGCGGTTATACTTTGTGAAAACATAATTTCCTCCGTCATCTGAGAACCTTGTAATTGACCGGCGAGCATCATTGCTGT
This sequence comes from Bacteroidota bacterium, assembly GCA_022703405.1. Classification (GTDB taxonomy): domain Bacteria; phylum Bacteroidota; class Bacteroidia; order Bacteroidales; family VadinHA17; genus LD21. The sequence goes on from JAKLDT010000127.1 coordinate 7,874, forward strand.
ACAGAAATGTTTCTTCATATCTGAAGCTTAGTGTCAGAACAGGCAGTCCATTTAAGCCTGGTTCAAGTACAAGGTGAGCTTGTTTCTCAGGCTCTGTCATGCATACTGTAAAACCCTCACCTTCAGTCTTAAACTCGTTTATTGCATTAAGTACAAAGGTGGAGAAATACCTGAGTGTTGTATTTCCGGGAATTCTGATAAAATCCTTTGTCAGGAAAGGTTTTAGCTTAATTCCTTCAATATCAGATACAAAAAGGATTCTATGGCCCTCCCTTATCAGGCAGGGAAAGTTACAGATTATCTCTGAGGGGCTCTGCCTGAGATTTACCCTGCTCCCTCCCGCATCAAGTCCGAGATTATATGTGCTTTCATCCTCATTTCTTACAAACCTGAACGATGGCACTACTGTACCCGGAAAAATACAGAGAATATCCTCCCTGTGAAGTGTTGATGTCTTTGATCTCTGGTAATAAACAGAAATTCCTTCATCACGGGCCAGGGACAGGCATCTGTACAACCTTCTTTCAATATAGGGCCTTATGAATTGTTCAATTTTCTCCCTGCTAATTTTAACAAGGAAATCCTTTA
>JAKLDT010000128.1 GCA_022703405.1 Bacteroidota bacterium
AAGTCGCTCAAATTCAACATGGCGACAGTCCTGTTTGCTGATATTCACGGGTTTTCAAAGCTTGTAGAGGGGATGGAGTCATCAGGCATTATGGATGAGCTTGATGAGATACTTTATGAATTCGATGCCATTGTTGCGAAATTCAAGATTGAAAAGATAAAGACGATCGGCGACACTTATATGTGCGCGGGCGGGATCCCTGTTAAAAATATAACAAACCCTGTTGATGTTGTTATGGCTGCAATGGAAATGAGGAATTTCCTTGAGCAATATGAAGCAAAAAAACGAGGGGAAGGACATCGTATCTGGGACCTGAAAATAGGAATCCATACCGGTCCTGTAACAGCAACAATATCAGGGAAGAAGAAAGTAAACTATGACATTAAGGGCGATACTGTAAACACAGCAAGCAGGGTCGAAGCCGTTTCAGAACAGGGAACAATACTTATATCTGTAATGACGTACGAACTCGTGAAGGAATTCTTTGACTGTGAGTATTATGGGAAGCTTCCGGTTAAGTACAAAGGCGATCTGCAGATGTACAGGGTGCTTGGACTTAAGCCTGAGTTTTCGGTTGATGGACTGGGAAAGGCCCCCAACGAGGCTTTCAGGATTAAATTCGGGCTTATTCAGTTCACCGACATACAGGAGATAATCCTTGATAAGCTTGAAAAGGAACTTCCTGTTTATCTGTACTATCATAATGTTAAACACACAGTAGATGTAGTCACGGAGGTTGAACTTATTGGCTGGGGTGAAGGATGTACAGATGAGGAAATACTTCTGCTAAAGACTGCAGGACTTTTCCATGATGTCGGGCATACCGTTGCTTACGACAATCATGAATATCACGGAACAGTGATAGCCCGCGAGATGCTGCCAAAATTCAACTATTCACAGGAGCAGATTGACCGGATATGCAATATCATAATGTCAACAAAACTGCCTCCGAGGCCAACTAATCTCCTTGAGAACATTATCTGTGATTCCGACCTTGATTATCTTGGAAGAAGTGATTTTATTCCTGTTTCCAATACCCTCTATGAAGAGCTTAAAGCCCAGAACAAAATAGGCTCGCTCAATGACTGGAACAAGATACAGGTTAAGTTCATTTCAGGACATCAGTATTTCACTGAAACAGCCAGGAGTCTGAGGGAGGTAAACAAGCAGCAGCAGATTGAAAGGATACAGAGCCTCATTACCGACTGAGCAGCTTATTTCATTACAAGGATTTTTACTGAACATGAAGCCAGTCCGTCACTGCTTGAGCAGAAAGCTATGTAAACGCCTGTGGCAACCCTCTTCCCGTTGTAAGTTTTGAGGTCCCAGGATGCTTCTCCGCCTGATGATACTATTTTATATACAAGGTTACCGCTGACATCTGTTATCCTGATGTCGGAATCCTTCATTAATCCCGTTATCGTAACATTGCCAGTGAACTCTGGTCTTACCGGGTTTGGGAAAGCATAGACCTCAGTGAATTTTTCAAGACCTTCAGTTGCATCGTTCCTGTAAGATTGAATTCCTTTTGCTGTCCCCAGCCATACATCTCCGGTTTTATTGTCAACAGCTATTGAAGTTATTGTATTTGAGAGGATTGGACTATTGTCGACTGAGAATTTTTTTAACTGCAGTGTGCCGTCCGGTGAAAGCAGGTAAGCTCCCGAATTAGCCGTTCCAAGCCATTTTCTGTTTGCCCCGTCCACAGCTATTGCAGTTATTGTTTCATTATTCAGCATATAGTCGTAGATGTTTGAACCGTCATTCCTTGGTATCCTTACCCTGTATGCCTTCAGTTTTTCTGAAAACACTTTTTCAGGATTGTAATATACAACAGGACCCTGGTCAGTTCCTATCCAAATATTACCGTCATTGTCTTCAGCAACTGAATATACATAAGGGATAATGTCACCATCCGATTCTTCAACATACATTTTTTTAAACCTGTCATCAGTAAATATTTCAGGAGTGTTATTGTCATCAAAAACGGAAATGCCGTTGCCCCCCGGCAACAGTATCCATTTAATGCCGTTTTTCGCAATAATCAGGTCGCTGGTGATCCGGGCATCAATAGTCAGGGGATTAATAATCCACGATCCGTCGGGCTTCAGTACCTTAAGGCTTCCCTTGTTTTCTGACTGGGTAATCCACAGGTTTTTCTTTCTGTCAAGGGCCATTCCGCAGATCCTCACATAAGGTTCTCCGGGAATGATTGTCTGCAAAGGTGAGTTGTTGTAAGAATACTGCTTCAGAAGCTCATTGTTTTTAAATTCAAGCAAACCTCCTCCCCACGTTGAGATGAATACATGATCTGGATCTTCAGGATCGATCAGTGATCTCATTGCATCCGTCACCCCGGGCGCCTCCAGCGAGCTCCAGCCTGTCTTTTCATGCGCTGATGCCTGGAATGTTCTCGACAGTGCATTCCATGAAGCGTCGGCACCTCCACCGGTGATCAATGTCTTGCCGTTTTGCGAGAATATGTGAAATACATTATTTGTGACCGGTCCCGGGAGTGTGTATTCTGTAAAGGATGAACCTGCATTTGACCTGAGTAGCCCTGATATCCTGTCAGCAATCCATAACTCGCCATCACTTTCAACAGCCTGTCTGAAATCAGAGGAGGAAGATGACTGAGCTTCGACAGTCCTGATAAGTGAGCCGTCACTGCCATACAGGCGGACCATTGACTGTGAAGTTATAATAAAACCCTTTTCAGAAAGTCCGAAAGAGCTGTTAAATATTCCGGGAACATAACTTAGCAGTGATGCAGATTCATCACAGGCATATACCCTGTCGCCGTCGGCTCCCGGGGGAGAATAGTTAACATATAGTTTCCCTCCGGAGTAAACTAAAGCAGTATATCTGCCTGCAGGATCAGGGAATTTGTCAATAATACTCCAGTTTCCATAATAGGCCAGACCTGTGCTGGAGATAGCTGCTTCATATACACCTGAAGAAGTGGCTGCATAAATAGTGTTCTGACTGACTGCTATATCGAGGACTTCCGGGACATCGTTATTCTGACCCGGTTTCCATGTATCAAATATTTCATTTTTATCCAGATCAACTACAACTATACCGAAGCTGCAGGCAAGAAGGGCATATTTCCCGTTGATCCTTATCCTGCTGATCTCCTTCTTTCCCGGAATATATTTCCTGCTGATATCGGGAATATTGACTACAGTGTTGTTTTTAACAAGATCGAGATTTGTTGAATTATAGGCGATTACGAGCGTGTTATATTCTGCTGACCAGTTAATTGCATTTATACCTGTCTCTGAAAGTCCGCTGATGCGTGACAGTTTTTTGAGCTCATTATATTCCTTGTTGAAAACAAGTATTGAAGAGCCAGTGGATGAATAAATCTCATTATTTCCATTGCATATACCGATAGAAGTGTTGTAAATAAGATGATCGGACCAGCTGCCAACAGGAGTCTGTGCCTCTGAAATTAAACAGGCAAAACCAAAAAGCAATATTGCTGATAAGCACCTCATCAGGTAATAAACTTCGGCTTAATTGTTTTTATTGCAGGCCTCTTCCTCCAGAAATTTCCTAAGCTTTTCAAGAGCCCTTCCCCTGTGTGAAATTGTGTTTTTTTCTGAAAGCTCCATCTCCGCAAAGGTCCTGTTTTTTCCTGAAGGAATAAACACCGGATCATAACCGAAACCTTCACTTCCCCTTCTTTCGTCAATTATTGTGCCTTCAACAATTCCTTCAAAAAGATATTCATTGTCATTCAGTATCAGGGCAATTATGGTCCTGAATCTGGCCTTCCTGTTATTGTTTGACCCAAGCATTGCAAGAAGCTTGTCAATATTGGCGGAAAAGTCTTTGTTCTCACCTGCGAACCTTGCCGACTTAACTCCCGGAAGTCCTCCCAGTGCATCTACTTCGAGACCTGTATCATCTGCAAAAACATTCATTCCTGTAAGCCTGTGGATATACCTGGCTTTTGCAAGAGCATTGCCTTCAAGGTTTGGTTCTTCTTCAGGAATATCATCGAATATATTCAGTTCGCGCAGGCTGAGCGCTGTATGGGAGTCGCCCAGAATAGACCTGATCTCCTTTATCTTATGATCATTGTTTGAGGCAAATACAAACTTCATAGGGTAAAATCTTAGATGGCAAAAGTACTCAATTTTAGACTTTCCTTTTGTGCAGAGTGTTTTAAGTGCTACATTTGGTTCCTAAAAGCTGATTTTATTGATGTTGCTGAAGATAATCATAGTATCAACGGGTCTCATTCTGATCTTCCTGTTGGTCATCAGGGTGCTTTATCACCAGATGAATTATCTTTTTGCAGAGAAACAGTTCAGGCTCAGGCAGATCATTTATGAACGCAGTGAGGAGCTTATCCTCGAAAAGGAAAAAACAGAAACAATCCTTTCCGGCTATCTTCCGAAGACCACTGCAGATGAACTGATGTCGAAGGGGAAGGCAACCAAGACGAAGTATAATTTTGTAACGGTGTTGTTTTCAGATATTCAGGGATTTACAAAGATCGCTGAGGAGATGAATCCTGAGGTTCTAATTGATGAACTCGACAAATTCTTCTTCACATTTGATTCTGTTGTTGAAAAGTTCAGGATTGAAAAGATAAAGACAATCGGTGATGCCTATATGTGCGCCGGAGGCATCCCCGAGAAAAACAGGACAAATCCTGTTGAAGTCATTCTGGCAGCCCTTGAGATGCGGGCCTATATGGACAATCTGAAAAGGAGCACAGAGCTTGAAGGTATGAAATACTGGGATATCAGGATTGGAATTCATACCGGGACTGTTGTGGCCGGAGTAGTCGGGCAGAAAAAGCTTTCCTACGATATCTGGGGTGACACTGTCAATACTGCAAGCAGGATGGAGTCGTCAGGCGAGGCAGGGAAGATTAATATCTCAGGCACAACTTATGAGTTTGTGAAAGAATTCTTCAGTTGCGATTACAGAGGAAAGATGCCTGTAAAGTACAAGGGCGAGCTTGAAATGTATTTTGTAAACGGTATACTGCCGGAATTATCAGATGAAAACGGTAATCCCAACAGCAGGTTTATAGTAAAGATGCAGATGCTCAGGCTTGAGGATGTTGAAGAGAAGGTACTTCAGATGTTTGAAACAGCGACTGCATCAAACCTGCATTTTACAAATGCCGCACTGATCAGGGATATCTGCAGTCAGGCCGATCTTCTTGCAAGGGCTGAGAAACTGCCTGATGAAGATTATGTAAATCTTAAGCTGGCAGCGATAATTCTGCTTACCGGCTACATTGACAATTATTTTAATCCCGTGGAAGGCTCTGTGCGATATGCTGATGAGATCCTTTCCGCGCACGGATTCAGCCAGGGCAATGCCGAGGTGGTCAAGAAACTTGTAAGGAATTCATTTTCAGATAATACAGAAACAATCCAGGATAAGGTGCTGCATGATTCGAGGTATGATTACCTGGGCCGGGTTGACTATCCGCTACTCACATCAAAGCTGCGCAAAGAGATCAGTGACCATGGGAAAATTTATAATGATGATGAGTGGACAGAGAAACAGACACGTTTTCTGTACGATCATAATTTTCTTACTGATACCGCCAGGATTCTGAGGAATGTAAAGGTGGAGGATCAGGTTGTTACTCTTTATGCAGAAAAATGAATTCCAAAATCCACAGTAAATTTAGGAAGAGGTTGAACAGAAAAATGTACTTTTATTGCGAAAATCGAATAAATAAAATTCTATGAAAACGCTTGACTGGAAAAATCTCCCGTTCGGATATATGAAAACTGATTACAATGTACGTTGTTTCTATAAGGACGGGAAATGGAGTAAACCCGAAGTATCCACTTCGGAATATATTGATGTTCATATTGCTGCGACAGGTCTTCATTACGGGCAGGAAGCTTTTGAAGGGCTCAAGGCCTACATGGGTAAGGATGGGAAAATAAGACTGTTCAGGTGGGAAGAAAATGCAAAACGACTCTTCCGGTCAGCTGACGGAGTAAAAATGGCTGAGGTTCCGCAGGAATTATTCCGCGAAGCTGTTTTCAAAGTTATAGAACTGAACAGGAAATTTGTACCACCTTACGGATCAGGTGCAACACTGTATATCAGACCTTTGTTATATGGCAGCGGGGCAGAGGTAGGTGTGAAACCAGCCTCGGAATATGTGTTCTTAGTATTTGTCACCCCGGTAGGACCATATTTCAAGGAAGGAATTAAGCCTGTGAACATGCTTATCTGCAGGGATATAGACCGTGCAGCGCCTCTGGGAACAGGCACCTTCAAGGTAGGAGGTAACTATGCAGCAAGCATGCGTGCAATAATCGCCGCAAAGCATGGAGGTTATTCGAGTACAATCTTCCTCGATGCAAAGGAGAAGAAATATATTGATGAGTGCGGTCCCGCTAATTTCTTCGGGATAAAGAACAATACCTACATCACCCCGAAATCAGAATCAATACTGAATTCAATTACAAATATGAGCCTGCTTGAAATAGCAAAAAGCATAGGAATGAAAACCGAAAGAAGGCAGATTCCTGTTGAAGAGCTGGCAGAGTTTGAAGAGACAGGAGCATGCGGAACAGCTGCAGTAATAACGCCTATTGCAAAAATTGTCGATCCAGATAAAAACAAGATTTATGAATATTGCAGGGATGGAAAGCCCGGTCCTCTTTCGATGAAGCTGTATGAAAAGCTCATAGCAATTCAGTGCGGTGATGCAAAAGATGAGTTTGGGTGGATAACGATTGTGGAATAAGGACGCAAGGTTTCTGTAAGGAATTAAAAAGTAAAAAGACTTGAAAAGCAGGGAGAACGGATTATCAAAGACCAGGTTAAGGAGCTCATATCTGACACTTGTCGTGAGTGTTTCACTTGTGCTCTTTTTACTTGGTGTTCTCGGACTGCTGCTTATCAACGCAAAGGAACTTTCAGATTACTTCCGTGAGAGCCTTTCCTTCTCAATAATGCTTGATGATGATGCCAAGGAAGCAGATATCAGGATGCTGCAGAAGGATCTTGACGCAAAGCAATATGTTAAATCAACAAGCTACATATCGAAAAATGAAGCTGCAGTTAAGATGAAGGAAGAGCTGGGAGAAGACTTTATTAATTTCCTTGGCGACAATCCCCTGCCACCTTCAATTGATGTATACCTGAAAGCTGAATATACTGCTGCCGACAGTGTTGCAGGAATAGAAAAATATGTGCTTGAATATCCCTTTGTTAAGGAAGTGTATTACCAGGAATCGCTGCTGTTCCTTATTAATGAGAATGTCAGGAAGATAAGCCTGTTTCTTGTTGTCATCAGTTCATTCCTGTTCCTTATTGCAATGACAATAATAAACAATACAATAAGGCTGGCAATATATTCCAGGAGATTTCTGATCCGTACAATGCAGCTTATTGGAGCAACCCGCGGATTTATAAGACGTCCTTTCCTGATCCAGAGCGCTTTTCACGGACTCATTGCTGCCCTTCTTGCAATGTGTCTTCTCATAGGAATGCTCTATCTCATTGAAAAGGAATTCTTCCTGATGTTCACCTTCAGGAGCACTAATCTGCTGATTTTGCTGGGATTATCTCTGATTGTTATTGGTGTACTTATAAATATTGTCTCAACGTTTTTTTCGGTAAACAAGTATCTTGGAATTTCCGAGGATAAACTTTATTATTAAACAGATATGGCTTTAAAAACAGAAAATAAGGAAAAAACAAATTTCGCGCTTGGCCCTGATAACTACAAGTTACTGGCAGTTGGATTTGGAATTATTGTTTTGGGATTTATTCTTATGCTGGGTGGAAAATCGGAAGATCCGAACGTATTCAGCAATGACATTTTCAGCTTCAGGCGCATCACACTGGCTCCAATTGTAGTTCTTGCAGGCTTTGCTTTTGAGATATGGGCCATAATGAAGAAGCCGAAAGGGGAAGGCAAGTAGAGTGACCAGAGTGCCTGGAGTACTTAGAGTTGGCGGGTTTAAAAAAATTATCCTGGGGATATAATCACCTAATTTTATTTTAATGAATTTATTCGAAGCAATTATACTTGGTCTTATTCAGGGACTTACAGAGTTTTTGCCTGTAAGCAGTTCCGGTCATCTTGAATTGGGGAAGAACCTGTTCGGAATAGATCATGAGGCAAATTTCTATTTCTCAATCGCGGTTCATGGCGCCACTGTGCTTAGTACTATTATTGTATTATGGAAGGAGATTGCAGCACTGTTCAGGGGATTATTCAGGTTCAGCTGGAATGAAGAGACAATATATATTTCAAAAATTGTCATTTCAATGATACCAACGGCAATTGCCGGATTTTACCTTAAGGATATCGCCGAAACCTTTTTTGGAGGTAATATGATAAACCTCGGTTTTGAATTCTTTGCCACTGCACTTTTGCTTTTCCTCA
>JAKLDT010000129.1 GCA_022703405.1 Bacteroidota bacterium
TCTCCAATAAAACTTAGAACTTATATTCATCGTGGCAGTTTATCCGCCAACCGGCGGATGGTTTAAGCCACTCACCCATCTCTCCAATAAAACTTAGAACTTATATTCATTGTGGCAGTTTATCCGCCAACCGGCGGATGGTTTAAGCCACTCACCCATCTCTCCAATAAAACTTAGAACTTATATTCATCGTGGCAGTTTATCCGCCAACCGGCGGATGGTTTAAGCCACTCACCCATCTCTCCAATAAAACTTAGAACTTATATTCATTGTGGCAGTTTATCCGCTAACCGGCGGATGGTTTAAGCCACTCACCCATCTCTCCAATTCTCCCTTTACCCTTACTCAGGTTACCGGGCGCGACAAAAGTAGAAAAACGAGCCTTAAGTTCAAAATAAATGAGAATTTTATTTCAGAGCACTGATAATCTCAATAACTGTTTTAATATTTGCCGAACTCTCCTCATCAAGATCTTCCAGGGAAACAGTGCCTGCTTTTACCTTACTTAGGAAAGTGCTCAGTATAAAATTCCTTGCAATCGCATTCTCCTTAACAAATACTGAATTCGGCACAGTGATACCTTCCCTTGTTTCAAGAAAATGATGCTTAAAATCGAGAGTTGAAATCAGATCCTCGGCATTCTGATATTCAGGAGGCATCTTTATAATAAGCTCATGACTCCCTTCAGTTCTGAAAATTGTAAGCTTAAGCTCCTCTGCCAGGCGGTTCTCCTCTGTGTTATTGAATAGGAGAACAGCAAAATCCATCCCCCATCCCATAATTATATTGCAGAGCACAGGAATAGTTGACAGGTTAACTGAAGGTATCATGTTTACTTTACCTCTATATCCTCCCAGTATCAGAACAGCGCTAAGCAGGTAAAATGTCCCTGAATCACTTACAATGAGGTTCAGTTTCTTACCCGAGATACCTTCCGTTGTAAACGGGATCCCCATGAAGCTTTGCAGAGGTGTCAGAGTGTCAGAAGTGGCAGTTGAAAGTTTGAGAGGATCAATTATTCTTGTTGCACTTCTCAGGTTATCCATGTCATCACGCTGCACCGCAAGCACTCTGTGCAGCTTTGTAACTTCCACAAGATGTGGCGAATGCGTTGTATAAATTATCTGAATTCTGTCCCTTATGTCCTCAAATACCTTAAGAACATCTTCCTGGGCCCTTGCATGAAGACTTACTCCGGGCTCATCAACAAGGAGAATAAGCTGATTGTCCTTCAGGTTTGCTGAAGCCTTAAGCTCCATGTAAAATGAAAGAAACCATCTGACCCCCCTGCTTCTTTGCTTGGGATACAACCTCTCTCCTTCATCCTTGATCCAGAATTCAAGATAAGGCTTACCTGCCTTTTGTCCGAATGATGAGTTGTAATGCTCCAACTCGAACTGAATATGTATCTTGTTGCTTCTTCCTATTTTCTGCTGCCAGAATTCATGAAAATTACCAGTAAGTGTTTTATTGAGGTTCTCAATAGTCTGCTTAAGTATCCTGCTTGAAGGTTGCTGAAAGAAATAATAATCCAGTCTGGCAAGTGAAAGAAAATTCCTTGCTGCCTTATATCCTTCAACCTGATCATTGCCTGAAATAATATCATCCAGATCAATCCTGTTTGGAAGGAGACTGCCAAAATCTTCAAAGAGCTCAAATACAGGGCTTAATTCAAAATACCTGGCGCCAAGAACATAAATGTTATAGCCTGATTTATACGACCTTATGGCCTCGGATGCCTTTTCAAGAGAATCCTCTTCACTGAGTCCGCCAATCAGGTAGCCGGTAACTGCTATGTGCTGTTCAAGTTCTGCAAGTCGTGCTTCGCACTCATTCTGGCTTCGTTTAAAATCATCAAGAACAATAGTCCACTGCTGATCAGAATTTTCATAGGAGTCCGGCATCAGAAGAGTCAGTTTCTGGTGCCGCTCTTCAAGCTTTTTCGTCAACTCACTGTTCCTTTGAAGAGCCGACTGATAATTATCATTAAGCCTGGCCCATTTCTCCCCTGCATCCTTTATTGCCTTTTTCCTCTCCAGCGCTTCAAGCTTTTGCTCCTTTTCTTTTCTTAATGCAAGAAGTTGTTTTTCACTGGTTGCTGCCGTGAGCTCATCTGCACTTTCTTTCTGTTTATCCCTCTTTACAAGAAACCTGATACTCCTGAGTTTAATACCTCCTGTTGCTGCCCTGAGTTCATGTACCTTGTTTTCGATATGAAACAATTCCGACTCAAGAACACTGATAGCCTTCATCTCCTCTGTAAGGGATTCAATAACATTACTAAGGTATAATTTCCAGGCGTCTTCAAGAGAATTTAGGTAAGAGCTGATCTCTCCGCTTACATGAACGACTGATGACAGATCAGCTATCCATTTTCTGGTAAGCTCAACATGAGTTAGATTTACAAGAAGCTCCCTGAGCTCCGGACCCGGATTATCAGTATGTTCAACAAGCCAGCCTTCAGGTACTGCAAACCTGCAACTCACCTCAGGCAACGAAAGGTCGCTTCTGAGAACATCTTCAGAGATCAATCCTGAATGAAAATCCCTTAAAGCTTCAAGAACAGAAGTTTTACCTGATTCATTCTGCCCGATCAGACAGGTGATATTGTCAGGTGACAGATTTTGCCAGCCTGAATCAACAATCGATCTGAAGTTTCTGATCCTGAACGCTGTGAGCTTCATCTTGCTAAAATTTAAAACCTATGACAGTGACATCGTCAACCTGCTGCAAATCTCCCTTCCAGTCAGAAAATGTAGATTCCAGCATTTTCCCCTGTTCAGCCATACCCCTTTTGTTAATTGATCTTATCAGTTCTCTGAACCTTGAATATTTGAATTTTTTTTCATCAGCCCCTCCAAACTGATCACAGTAACCGTCAGAGAAGATATAACAGGTGTCCTCTTTTTCAATTTTCACGGAGTACTCTGTAAATGATTTCTCCAGTACCGGAGCTATCCCTATAGTCATTGGATTGCCCTTGTACTCGATCAGTTCTCCTTTGCGGACAATAAAAAGAGGCCTGTTTGCCCCTGAAAATTCAAGAATTCCGGTTGAAGTGTCAAAAATGCATAAAGCCAGATCAAAGCTGTCCTTTGCAGAAGTAACATCATCTTTTTGCTTAAGCGCCTTTATGACTTTCTCACGGAGCAGGTTGAGTATCCTGTTGGGCTTTTGAGTGATGCATCTCTGCATAACCTCATTTAGAAACCCAATGCCCAGGATGCTCAGCAGTGCACCTGGAACGCCATGGCCGGTGCAGTCTCCTACTGCAATGCATATCCTATTCCTGTCAGCGTATGTATAAAAAAAATCGCCACTTACAATGTCGCGCGGCATAAAAAGAACAAAATAATCTTTAAGGTATTTCCTGATTATCTCAGGATCAGGCATCAGAGCTTTCTGAATAATACTAGCATAACGCAGGCTTGAAACATGCTCTGACAATTCCAGATCATCACCAAAAAAAAGCAGCTCATTATCCCGTTCAAGACCTGTGCTCATCCCATGAAACCTTGAAATATACACTAAATATAATAATTTTTTAAGGCCATGACCGGATTTGAACAATCAAATCACTTATTTCTTCTCAGCAGCACAACATTTTCAACATGATGGGTATGAGGAAACATATCAACAGGCTGCACATCAGCAACATAATAACCTTCGGCAAGGAGGCTGATATCCCTGGCCTGGGTTGCCGGATTACAGCTTACATATACAATGCGCTCTGCACCAGAATTCAAAATGGCTTTTGTCACATCATCGTGCATACCTGCACGCGGAGGGTCCGTTATAATTACGTCAGGATAGCCCTGATTTTCAAATAATTGCTGAGTAAGGACATTTTTCATGTCACCGGAAAGAAACATTGTATTATTAATGCCGTTTATCCCTGCATTAACCCTTGCATCCTGTACCGCTTCGTCAACATACTCAATCCCGACAACCTTTGAAGCAGAGCCGGCAAGATAACATGCAATCGTCCCTGTGCCGGTATAGAGGTCGTACACGGTTTCTATTCCTGTCAGACCTGCAAACTCCTTTGCTACCCTGTACAGCTCTATTCCCTGGCAGGTATTAGTCTGGTAAAATGATTTTGGTCCTATCCTGAAGCTCAGACCGTCCATCTCTTCTGTTATATGATCCTGACCACGGTACAACACAGGCTCCTGGTCGCCAAGGGATGAGTTTTTCTTGGAATTAATAACATAAAACAAGGAGCTTATCCCGGGAAAACTGTCTGCCAGAAAATCAAGCAGCTTCTCCCTCTTCTCCCTGTCTTCATGGAATAAAACAACTATGAGCATCAGATTCCCTTTCAGGGTATTTCGTATTATGACATTGCGTAAAAAGCCACCCTGCTCCTTCAGATCAAAAAACGACAGATCATTTTCTATAGCATATTTCCTGATGCTGTTCCTTATCGCATTTGAAGGCTCCGGCTGGAGAAAACACTCATTTATATCAAGAACTTTATCGAACAAACCGGGAATATGGAATCCAAGTGCAGGTTCCTTCGCTGCAGGCAATCCTGAAGCTACTTCCTCAAAGGTGAGCCAGCGGCGGTCAGAAAAGGTAAACTCAAGCTTGTTACGGTAAAAATACTCATTTCCCGATCCGATAACAGGCTTTATCTCAGGAAGTTCAACCCTGCCTATTCTCTGCAGACTGTCAATAACCTGTTGTTCCTTGTACTTCAGCTGGAGCCTGTAAGGGAGGTGCTGCCACCTGCATCCGCCACATACACCAAAATGACTGCACCTTGGCGTAATCCTGTCTGAAGAGTACTCATGGAACTTCACAGCTCTGCCTTCGAGGTACTTTTTCCGTTTCCGTACGACCTTTACATCAACAACATCGCCGGGGATAAGCATAGGCACAAACAACACCATATTGTCAACCCTGGCAATTGCATTTCCTTCTGCACCAATATCTGTGATCCTCACTTTTTCAAGTATGGGAAGCTCTTTTTTCCTTGACACCTTATATTATCCTTTTTTAAAGTTGTATCTTAAAACTACTCGGAAAGATAATCACCTGCTTTCCTTCAGGTTAATAATGAATTTTATTCCTTCAAGCATAGCAGGAATTATACCGTCACTGTGATCAAGACCGGGCAGTATAATTTTTGTGCAATCGGTTGAAGAAGTACCGGCCTGAAGCATTGCAGTGTACATTGTTTCAGTTGTAACAGGATTTACCTGCGTATCACCTCCACCATGGATAAGCATAAGTGGCTTATATGTATGCCACGGCTGTATGCTGTTGGCCTTGAAGGCATTCCTTACCGGCAAGTACCTGTCTGAGCTTGCGTATCCCGACACAAAGTCAGGATTAAGGAGGCTTGCAATTGAAGTTGAAAGCTGTGAATTTATCTGTTCAAAAGACTTTGAACCGTCGTACAGGGATGCTATCCTTGAGGCGTAGGGCTCACTGAAAATATCGGTGACAGGGTTTGAAAACTGCTTGTATGATGAATACGCATTATAAATATATCCCAGGTAAACAGGCATGGGATAGCTTGTCACATTTATCATATTGGAAAACAACAGGTTTATATCATAGGGCCCTGCGCCACAGGCACTCCCGGCAAGGTTGAAATCGTCCTGATACTCCAGCTCCATTGCCTTGTGCAATGAGAGTGTTGCCCAGCCTCCCTGTGAATAGCCCAGAAGGTAATATTCATTCTTAACAGTAATCTCATCCAGTTCTGTTTCATCAAGTTCCTGTACAGCACGGAACATATCTGTTACAGAAATAACAGTAGGTGAAGCCACCAGGTAGGGATGAGCCACATTTGAAGAGGTACCGAATCCCGGATAATCAGGAATGACAACAATAAACCCCATCGAGGCAAGTGTCTCTACAAGCACATAACTGCTGTTCATCGGATTATTACTCGGGGCCTGTGAATTAAGCGTGTTCGTTCCGTTCTGGAAAGATATTACCGGGTATTCACCTCCTGTTACAGGAACACATACAAGTCCTGAGGCTGTTATATCTTCGTCTCCTGCCTTTGTTTTGTATGAGATTTTATACACTTCAACACCTGATCTGACATATTGCTTCAGCGTGCTTATTCCCGGCGACTGGGTTGAAGCAAGGTCAATCATATTGTTTACCGAAGCAGTTGTATAGAGTGAAACATATTCACTTGATTCAAGCCAGGTATTCTCAGGCTTGTCATCATTCTTTGTACATGATGTGATGAATAATATAAATGCTGCTGATAATACTGCAAGCCTTGGTATTGCACCTTTTTCTTTCATTTTCAAGCTCCTTTTGATAACCACTGCAAATATAACCAATAGACGGCACTAATGTTCTGTTTCTGTCCTCCCTTTGGCCTGAAGCCTTTCGCCTTCAGCCTAATTTATTATATTTGCACACATTTTTAAACATGCATGGTTTCAGTTCAGGATATCTGGGTATCATTCGGAAGCTTTGATTTATTAACAGGAATATCATTTCTGATAAATGATCAGGACCGGATAGGTCTTGCCGGAAAAAACGGAGCAGGAAAATCGACTCTCCTTAAGATAATTTCAGGATTGCAGGCACCTTCTTCGGGGCTGATTGACAAGTCAGCTGATGTTTCTATAGGATACCTCCCGCAGCAGATGAAGGTAAGTGACACAACAACTGTGCTGAATGAGACTCTTACTGCCTTCAATGAGATCAATTCCCTGTCAGAAGAGATAGAACATTGCAGTGCAGAGATTGCAAGGCGCGAAGATTATGATTCACCGGAATACCTTAAACTATGTGATCATCTTACAGTTGTGGAAGAACGCTACCGCATGATGGGAGGCAATAATTTCATGGCTGAAGCAGAACAGACTCTAATCGGCCTTGGCTTTGAGAGAAAGGATTTCGACAGGGCAACAAAGGAGCTTAGCGGAGGATGGAGAATGCGTATTGAGCTGGCCAAGATACTGCTTAAGAAACCATCACTGTTCCTGCTTGACGAACCAACTAACCACCTTGACATTGAATCGATCCAGTGGCTTGAATCATTTCTTGCATCATATCCGGGTGCTGTCCTTCTTGTATCACACGATAAGGCCTTTCTCAACAATGTAACAAACAGGACAATTGAGATCTCCCTTGGCAGGATATATGATTACAAGGCTGCCTGGTCGGAGTATCTTGTTCTGAGGCAGGAAAGAAGGGAACAGCAGCTGGCTGCATACAGGAACCAGCAGAAGATGATTGAGGATACCGAAAAATTCATTGAAAGGTTCAGGTACAAGGCTACAAAGGCGGTACAGGTACAGTCAAAGATCAAACAGCTCGATAAAGTTGAACGGCTTGAAGTGGATGAGGAAGATACAAGTTCTATTCACCTGAGGTTCCCCCCCTCTCCCCGTTCCGGCACTGTAGTTGTTGAAGCAAAAGGCCTCTCAAAAAGCTATGACCTTCTCGATGTGCTTATCAATATCGATTTCAAGATCCAGAGAGGAGAAAAAGTAGCCTTTGTAGGAAGAAACGGTGAAGGGAAAACAACATTTTCGAGGATAATAAAGGGAGAACTTGACTATACAGGAGAGCTCAGGCTTGGGCATAATGTCAAAATAGGGTATTTTGCCCAGAACCAGGATGTTCTTCTTGATGAAAACAAAACTGTACTGAATACAATAGATGAAGTTGCAAAAGGCGATATCAGAACCAAGATCCGTGACATGCTGGGCGCCTTCCTCTTCAGGGGTGATGACGTTGAGAAGAAAGTAAAAGTACTGTCGGGCGGTGAACGTTCAAGGCTTGCTCTCATTAAGCTTCTTCTTGAACCAGTGAACCTCCTTGTGCTCGACGAGCCAACAAATCATCTCGACATGCGATCGAAGGACATCCTGAAACAGGCTCTGTTAAAATATGATGGCACATTAATTGTTGTCTCACACGACAGGGATTTCCTTGACGGTCTTGTAAGCAAGGTCTTTGAGTTCAGAAAAAATAAGGTAAGGGAACACATAGGTGGCATTTATGAATTCCTCAGGAAAAAACGCTTGCAGAACCTTAAGGAACTTGAAATAAAGGATAAATCAAAGCAACAGTCAGCTGTTGATCAGGAGGTTTCAGCAAATAAGCAGAAATACCTCGACAAAAAAGAATATGACAGGAATCTGAGAAAACTTAAGAAAAGACTTGAGGAATCGGAGGCCCTGATTGAAAAAATTGAAGCTGAAATACTTGCAGTTGACAAATCATTCATGGAACCGGGAAATTATTCTGAAACGCATGAGCTTGATTACAACAGATACAGGGATCTGAAGGAACAACTTAATGATGAAATGAACAGGTGGACTCAATACAGTGAAGAGCTTGATAATTTTATTAAGGAAGTAAAATCATGACAGA
>JAKLDT010000013.1 GCA_022703405.1 Bacteroidota bacterium
CTGAACATGTAAAGGTTTGCAAAAACAAGGTTGCTGCAGTTGCTGATCTCCATAGGCTGGCAATAAACACCTTCGCGGCTTTCTTCCTCAAGCTGCAATGCATACATTTTCCAGTTCGACACCCTGTGGAATCTCACTTCGTTGCGTACATGATGCTCCACTGACATTGCATAAATCTTTCCGGGTGTTGAAGTATTTGACACATAGATCCCGGACAACGCGTAGCTGCTTGCAGTCCATATATTTTTGAAAATACCTCCCCCGTTTGTGATCCAGAGACTCCAGTATTGTGTATCCCATGCAGGATCAGGTCCTGCAATGGGCTGCGGTTTGCGTGTCTGGTCGCCATAACCGGCCCAGGGTATATATGGCCCTTTTTTCATAGAACCATGGCCTCCAACAAACTTCACATCATCCATGAGAGATTTACCGCTCCCGGACCACTTGCAGGCTACAGCCCTGTAATTGTATTCACCTGTAAAAATGCCAACACCTGTAATAATATTATCACTCCCTTTTTCAGTTTCAATCATGGGCTTTGGAGAACCGAATCCGCTGAAAGCCGGTGTGCTTTCTCCCAGAATTATCTGCGTGGCAATCGGATGCAGGCCGATAATGACAGTCCCGGGTTTCAGCTTTATTGTTTCAGAAATCCTGTAAAGTCCCTGTGGAAGATATATTGTTTTGTATTGTTCAATTGCCTTCTTCAACACCTCAGTATCATCATTTTCACCGTCACCCTTCGCTCCCAGCTCCTTCAGGCTGACCCAGGAATCCATTACGGGAAGCGGCGCTATATCTGTCACCGCAGGGGCCGGAAGTGCAGCAAGTGGCTCCTGTTCAAAGACAGTTTTGAACTCCTGTTCTGCAGTCAGATCCTCCATCTGCAGACCATAAACAAACCGTTTTATCCTGAAAATATTTCCGGGTCCTTTTGTAAAAGTCCCGCTTCTCTGGTATTCAGCCACTAACGGCACATTCTGACAGGTAATGTTTCTCATGTTTATCTGAAGGATATCATTGCCTTCATTTTCAAATGAAACCACAGGACCAGTAATATTGACAAGCTGGCAATCCTCCATGTAAAGTTTCTCCCAAAAATCAGGATCCACATCAATCACTTTCGGCACATTCCTGACATTCATTCTTACTATTGTCAGTCCGGCCTGTTGTGTTTTTATAGCGGCTTTCCTCTGACCTTCAAAATATGTGTCAAGCATCATGAACTGCCAGCCAGGGGATGCCTTTGTTGTATAGATCCCATATTCACCACCGAAGAAACGAACATCCTCCATGTAATTTCCGATATCGAACAAGCCGGCTTTTCCTTTGCCTATGTTCACATCACAATGCGCTACAAAGCTGTGCTGGGCATAGTGTGTACGCAGGGCCACTGCCTCCGGATTTCCATCTTCAATAACAATGTCAACATTTGAAAGGCAGCTGTAAAAGGTTCCCGCTCCTGCATCATTTACAGGCTTCCCGGCTTCCACCACACTGCTTGTGAACCAGAACATGTAATTTGCCTTTCCCTTGTCGGATAATACAGGTTCCTGATATCCGGGAGTGTTCTTCTTCAGAACAAAAACAGGCCTCTTCTGACCATAACCAATGATTCTTATCGCTCCCGGGATATAAATTGTTTTTGAAATAACGTAAGTACCTTCAGGAATGAATATTATACCAAAATTCTGTTCAAGTTTCAGTTTATTTATTGCTCCCTGGAGAGCTTCAGTCACATCTGTTTTGCCATCTGCTTTTATTTTAAAATTGTCAGAAGTGAAATATACAGCTTCAGGATCTGATGGCTTCAGCCTGTAGAAGGAGCTGCTTTTGGGAACAGCAGCCTGTGATACTGAAAAATGAGCAAAAAGTACAAGAAGAATAAGTTTCAGAAATTGTTTTTCCATTTTAGAAGGTATAGGGTTTTAACATGATGAGTTACAGATTTTCACTGTTGCCTGAATAAATTGAAGAATAAATTTAAGCAGTAATAAGATACTACAGCGCTACGGGACTCAGGATTAATGATTTTTAACACAGAGGCCCTGTACATTTCTATCAGGTTCACCTTTCTGAGTCCCTGACAGGCATCCTTCTCTTATCAGGTAATTCAGTCAGTGAAGAGCCTCACGGATGAATCCCGGTTGTCCTGTTTCAGTGAAGTCTGACTAACCTGTTCTTTCCTGAATATACTGCCTTGCCATCCAGGTACACTTTTGACCTGCCATCTTTAAGGTCGATATCAATTGTATGTCTTTTCCATCCGTATCCTCTTACAGTCATTTCACCTCCGGCAGGCATCTGCGGATTTATCCATAATGTCCCGTCAATACGTGGATCAAGACCTGCCATTCCGTATAAAATAACTTCTGATCCCAGAAGTCCTGATATTGTATTGGCCCTTTTATGTGACGGCACAGCCATCCGCTCACAATAATGCTCCTGGGGATAATACGGAAGATGTTCTCCCATCCAGAAAAGTCTTTTCAGGACATCAAAACCCAGATCAGGTCGTTTAAGGCCATAAAGCAGCAAGGAGAGTTGTGGTGTATCTCCTGTATAGGCGCCACTTCCACCCCAGTCAGGATCATTGAATTCGAAATGCATTGAATCAGCTGCTGAGACACTCGAAGCGCCATAGTCGAAAAGGAACTCTCCGGTCCTGAGATGCCTGAGCAATCCAGCTTTCATCTCTTCATCACAAACTCCCATCTGTAAAGGATCAAATCCCTGAATGGAGTAAACCATTTCAGGATGGCCATCAGGATAAATGCATCTGAACCAGCCTGCATCAGGATCCCATAGCTTCTCCTTAATTGAAGCCTGTATCTGGTCTGCTTTCGTTCTCCAGAGAGTGCTCTGCTGTTCTGCTCCTCCCTGCAGGTCATTGAGGTCACTGAGTCTCCTCAGGCACCATACTCTTTCAGCATTCGGGCTGGCAACATAATGCTCCCAGCCGTCTGTTCTCATCTCCAGAAGGTTATGCTGGTTGCCGAAATCAATAAGATTATTCCACTGAGGCTTCATTTCAAGATTTTCAATGAGGCTGCGTGCATCTTCAATAAGCAGCTTATCCGGACCGGAATGTCTTGCAAGAGCCCAGATGATATTCATAAAGGAAAAAGTACTGTATGAATAAGAAACACCTGTTCCTGTTCCGGCAGGTGTATAGGAATAATATTTCCCGAGATCGACATTCATAAATTGCTTCACAAGCGGTTTTATCTCATCACCAAGCATCAGGGCAAGCATATTTGCCGAATATCCGAAATCCCAGAGATAACAGTTGAATCCACCTCCGTCCATGGCAAGTGATGACAGGTAGGGCTGAATGAAAAAGGAAGGATTTTCCCAGATACAGACCAGGGCGCTCAGAACAGACCTGTTGTAATATTTATCCAGGCCGGGAATATTGCTTTTTACAAGGGGTACATCCGAAAGATATTTCTCTATCCTGCGGGTCCAGGCCTCACGTTGTTTCAGTTCCGCGGCAATAAAATCAAAATCATCGCCCGCCTTTCCTGATAGTGAAGAAATTATTACAGCATAGGAATAATCAGCTGTTTCACCCGGATCGAGATTTCCTGTGTTATATTCCTTTGATTTATACAGTTTAAGTGAAGCAGTACCTGAGGACCATTCAGTATCATTTATCCTTCTTGCCGTGTCAGTAATATAAGGCTGCGAAAAACCCCATTCTCCAAGACTTTTATAAGCAGGATTCCCCCCTGTCATTTCAGGAACCGCGTATACTGATACAGGCTGTGATCCTTTGTTTCGGATTTTTATTTTTACAAGAAAACCGGGCTTGTCGGCTAAAGGTAACAGATCAGATGTTATCTGTACCCGCACAATAGATTCATTGATGTTTTTGTTGTACATTCCTTCTCTCCTGATATGCCCGGGATACCAGGTGCCCCTTGAATAAAGGATCCCGTCATGCATACCTCCCCACGCCCCGTTGTCGGGAAGCAATTTCCCGTTTATGCTGAAACGGAAAGCAAGCTGAAATTTCTGTGCGGCATAAGGAGGAGAATAAAAGTCCTGCACACCACAGAGGGTATATAACCATGGCTTTACAGTCGTAAATCCGCTGCTTACATAAATCTGGTTTGGCTGGTTTACGATCTTTGAAAGTGGAATGGCAAAATCATCCTCACTCCACTTCTGAGCTGATATGGCAGAATTCAGTAATAATGCTGAAATTAAAATCAATGATCGTGAGAAATTCATATTAATTTAAATGCTTAAACCTTGCTTCATCCAATATTTATTACATTAAATCTGCCTCTCCCCAACCCCTCCCCCGGAATGGTAGGGGTTTAATTTTCATTCCTTCGATTTTTACACTGAATAAACCAGGAGACATAAATCCCTCTCCCCCGGGAGAGGGATTTAGGGTGAGGCTTTCTAGACCTCATACTCCCCCAGTTGCAAGGGATATTTTCCATATTCTCTTACCAGCTTAACTATATAATCATAGGTCTTGCCGGCCACTCCTTCAGAGACCGAATGGTCCGACTGAAAAATATAGCCTCCTCCCTTTGCTGCATTCAGCTTCTTCAGAGTTTCCTTCCTTATCAGTTCAAGGTCATTTGTCTCCCATAGAAGAATGTCATTGTTACCGCAATATCCTATCTGCTTACCGAAAACTTTTTTAAGTTTCACCGCATCCATATCAGCCTTTACTTCCAGCGGATTATAGGCATCGAGCTTCATATCTGCAAAATCGCCGAAAATGGCATTTACATTACCGCAACCATGATAAATCACCGGAAGCTTATGCTTATGGCATTCATCGATAATAGCCTTAACCCAGGGTTTAAAATACTGCCTCCAGTATTCCGGATCAAACAGCAGTGATTCCTTATAGGCCACATCGCCCCATATCACAAAACCATCGAGGAGTCCACCGGCAGCACTGATCTGAGCCTTGGTACAGTCGAGGTAAAATTTTCCTATTCTGTTAATTACATCTCCCAACCTGTCAGGATACATTCCCAGCCAGAAGAGGAAGTTCTCCTGACCAATAAGCCGTGTAAGACATTCCGAGCACTCAATTATGCTTCCATAAACAGGAAAGTCGGGCCAAAGTTTATTAATTGTCTCTGTCCATGGTGGTGAGTTTCTCTGGAAACCATCCCCTACGCCGGCAATCTGATTATCACCGGCTGAGAAATATCTCCGTCTGTCGTAAGGATCATCAAAAACCAGTGCTTCAAGCTTTTCAATTGTATCAATCTCAAATCCAATCCATTCAGGCATCGGAAAATCATATTTTTTCCTGATTGTTGCTAGGAACCCGGTTTTGATTACAACCTCCCTGTCATTCTCCCTGATAGTATCAAATGATCTTATAAAGGGATCCATATTGGGTGTTGTTACAATCCAGTCGAGATCATAGTAATAATAAGGATCAGCATCAGCCGGGAGTTTAAGTTCATTCCTCCAGCGTGAGACAAAGCTCCCCCAGAAAAAATCACTTATCGGTACCCGGTCCGGTTCCTGGTGCCTCAAAGCCCTGTTCATTCTTTCGAGCTTTGCAAGGCAGTTAGCTGTACGCTCCATCTAAAAAGATTTTATAATTAACTCTTCACCTGCTTCAGTTGGTGATTCTATAATCCCTGATTTTATCTTTAAAACCCTGTCACCAGAAATAACCCTGGCTCCGTTATTAAACGGATTAATAAGTTTAAGGTCATTGCCCTTCTCACTTATAATCCTGATATACTGAATCTCACCTTTCCTGATTTCCGAACTCACAAGAAAGGCACCTGTTGCCCTGAGGTTAAAGAAACTGGCACCCTTATCAGCAGGCCAGTTCGGGAACATACGTATCACTCCGTTATAACTTTGCATCATACACTCGTTTATTACAACAGGCAATGCAAAATTTTCAAACCATATTCCCATATGATCCATGAAACCATAATTTGTGAAATCGCTGTAACGCCCATGAACCTGGATTGCCCGGTCTGAAGTTGTTCCATTGGGAAGCAGACAATATTCTATCTGTCTTTTGAATTTTTCAATGTCAAGCATCCCAATACGGGTTGCCTGCAAATTTTTGAATACCAGATCATTACCTCCTTCATTCTGCTGATTCAGAAAAGTATTCCTGACAAGACTCAGAACAGAGCTGTCGGAATGCAATCCATGGTCTTCACCGGGAAAAACAGTGATCAGAGCATTAGGCACATTGTAAACAACCTGATCGTGTTCACCCGGAACCGATACTATTATTTCACCAAATTTTTCGGATTTTGCTAAAGGATAATCAGGATAGTTATTAAGGATATCATGAACATCATCAAGCAGCATTTTTTCCTCCGATTCAAGGTCAAGCACTTTTACAGCCTGGTCAAATGCATTGAAAATGAATTTAATAAGAGTCAGATCAACAGTACAGTCATAATTATACCTGAATCCCGGTCTGAGGGCATATAGTTCGGGAGGGATTGTGGGGAAAATATGATACTTATTGTCATTCCATTGGGTACCGTGTGCTTCAGGCCTCTTCATATAGGCGACCAGAAACTCAACAGCTTCCTTAATAGGCTGATAACCCCTTGTTTTAAGAAAAACTGTATCTCCGGAATAGAGATAGTGCCACCATAGTCCCTGGACAGCCCAGGGTGTTTCGCATATTTCCCAGCCCCAGTGAGGTACCGGATAAGGATTCATTGTCATTTCAACCGGATAGGCGCTATGGGGGAAATATGCACCCGGAAGATTGTAATATTCACTTGCCCACTTTCTGCTTACATCCATCAGGAACTCCACAAGGCTCACATAGGAAAGGTTCTTTTCAAGGTGATTGCTTGAGAATGTCACCCAGAAAGGTTGCTGGGTATTATAATTCATGTGATAATCACCATGCCAGGCAGTACCAATGTCATTATAGCTCCAGTTTGCAAACAGTCCAGGTGTATTTACTCCCTCCTTCACGGCGCAGTTGAGAAAATACAGGTTATGATACCATATCTTCTCCAGGAAACTGTCCTCAAGCACAACACCGGATTTATTCCAGTAAGACTCCCATATTTCATTACTTCTCTCAGCTGCCTTTTCAAAATCATCAGTATCAGGCGCTTTAGTATCAGGAGGCTGTAGGCTTACTTCAGAATTAAGTCCCTCTTCCAGTGAAATATATCCGAAAAAACTTTCTCTGTTCTTTATGCCTGCCTGAAGTGTACCCATCAGTTCCCTGTTTCCATCCCAGTTAATCCTTGATGTTTTAACAAGTTCTGAATTTACTTTTGCTGTCAGGGCAAAAGCCTTATCCTTTGTATTAATACTCTGTTCAGTATATTTCTCCTTATCCTGACAGGGAAGAATCTGTCTGAATGAAAGGATCCCTGATGTCAGATCTTCATGTACCTTATTCTTAAGAAACTTCTGCGGAGTCGACGGATCAGGCATCATCCTGATTCTGTCAAAAATATTTTCTGCCGGATTTCCCTTTTCATCAACAAGCCTCATCCAGAGCTTATCCTCCGTCATGTCGGTAAAGATCTGCAGTTTTATTTTCTGCTTTGCTGACGTTTGGATATCCACTTCACACAGACCATTTGAAATATCCAGCCGGTGACCCAGCAGTTCTGCATTCCTGAGATCAAATCCAAGTAGCACGGAACCACAGGGAAAAGGCCGGGGAAATGGCTTACCGTAATTTTCCTGTGCCATTTCGCTGTATTCCCTGTACCAGGGATCATCTGTCAGCAGCGCCAGGGTATCAGATATTTTTTTTACCCTGTTAAAGACGTAGTCAAATGTTTTGATTTTCTCCCTGTTATCCTCAGCCACCCTTATATCCCATACATTATTATGTCCGAAATAAATTACGACTGCATCAGGCCTTGTTGTCACAACAGCGCCCAGGCCACCGTTTCCCAGCAGTGCCCCGTCAAAAAAGTCAATGGCAGGTTTATTGAGTTCTATGGGATGCAGCTTAGCCTGCCTGAATGATGAAAAATCACTATTGCCTGCCTTTTCACCGCATGCAGAAAAAAGCAGCATAAGAACAAAAAGCATATAAATTCCTCTCATATCTCAGTTGAATAACATATCTCCTATATATTTCGCCCTCACTCCTTCTGACTTCAGTCTTCTGACTTCCGTCTCAAATATCATACACCATTAGAGCACTTCCGTGCCTTACATAGAGTCTTCCCTTATAGATAACCGGATGCGAAAAATGCGGGCCATCACCCATTGTAACACGGAATCTGCTTATCAGACTGAAAGAAGACCTGTCAGCAGACATAAGAGCAACTTCTCCCCTCTTGCTGTAGCAATATAATAATCCGTCAGCCCAGATTATGCTGCCGTCTCCGAAAGCATTTGAAACATGCAGTATCTTACCGTCAGAGGCATTTACACAAAGCCATTTTCCGGCATTATACACTGATCCGAAGATCAGACCGTCTTTAACAACAAAGCCTTCCATAAGATTCTTAAAATCACTGTTTCTCCAGAGTTGTGTAACCTTTCTTCCGTCATCTGACAATTCCATGGCAACAAGTCCGTTATCTGAAGCTTCGTTCTCACTGGCACAATAAATCACTCCACCTGAATAAACCGGCACATTAGCATGGATTTTGTTTCTCTGTTTCTGTGGCACATCCCAGTAAAACTGACCCGTTTTTGCATCAATCCCGATTATTGATCCGTCTGTTATTGTGACAATAAGTTCTGCGTTTTTATGACGAACATATAATGAAGAACAGTAAGCTGAAGCCTTTTTGTTCCCGGGACTTGTCCATATAGTTTCTCCATTTAATCTGCTGAGACAGGCAACATTATTTTTTTCTCCCCCCGGAGTGCAGAATAGCCTGTCTCCAACAATCAGAATATTCTCGACCATTCCCCATGTCACCTGTTGTCCACCATACCTTTTCTGAAGGTCGACCGACCACACAAGGCTGCCGTCAGAGGCTTTCACACAATAAACCACACCATGTCCGCTCTGAAAATAGACAAGATCATCAATAACTACAGGGGTTGACCGGGGACCCGGGTAATTCTCATTCCATTCAGGCCCGTAGGCTTTTTTCCATAAAAGTTTCCCTTCATAAGTGAAAGCAAAAAGATATCCTGTGGAACCCTCAAGACCTGTTATAAAAAACCTGTCCTTCCCGGGCCCTATGCTTGTATGCCCGTCACCCAATGAATTATATGACCAAACCATCTGAGGTCCGCTAAGCGGCCATGATTTCAGTAAACCTGTTTCAGGAATAATTCCATTCCGCTCAGGTCCCCTCCATCCATACACCTGACTGCTCACGGTACTGGGGAAGAGATACAGCATCATAATGCAAACAACTTGATATCTCATGCTCTTTTCAGTGGTCATTTTATATTTAAATCTGTTAAATATAAGGAAATTATATCTTAAATTTAACATGAATGTAATCATCCGGATTGCCTTATGGAAAAGAAAAAATTACAGACAATAAGCAGAAGAAGCTTTCTTCAGAAAAGTTCAATTGCTGCACTGACAGTACCTGTCATGAATCTGAAAATGACAAGCACTGACCAGTATCTAAGCCCCAGCCAGCCTTCAATAGTTAAACCTGAATGGCGAAACAGGAAGGAAGGTATGGTGTATCGGCAGCTTGGAAGAACAGGTCTGATGGTCTCTGAACTGGCTTTTGGAACTGAGAGGAATAATCCGGATAATCCAGGACCTGTGGAGCTCGCCTTCGAAAAAGGCATCAATTATTTTGACACTGCTCCGTCATACAACAAAGGACTTGCCGAAGCAACCCTTGCAAAAGTTTTTAACACCCCTGCTAAGAGAGATCAGGTTTTTATCGCATCAAAAGTCACGGCATTTTTCGTTACAAGAAACAGGTTATACCGGGAAATATTTGATACCCTCCCGGATTCCCGGAAGGAGGAAATAATGAATAAAGCTGCCCGGCTTCGCCTTGAAAGCGGCATTGAGAAGCCTGAATACTTCATGGTCTACTGGCCCGGACAGCAGAAACAGATGGACGGAGCATTTATAAGCGACGCTATGAAGGCTGAGTATGGCGACAGGGTTGAAAGAAGCCCCGAACTTAAAAAGGCCATTGTGCAGAGTGTCGAAGAATCACTCAAAAGGATCGGCACTGATTATCTTGATGTACTTCACTGCCCTCACGCCGCAGCTACATCTGAAGAGATCAGAAATCCCCTTATCACAGAAACTTTCAGCGAACTCAGGAAACAGGGTAAAGTACGTTTCCTTGGTTTTTCTTCGCACCACGGAATGGCTGAACTTATTGAAACAGCAATTGATCTCGGCTGCTTTGATGTCGTTATGCCTGCCTATAATGTAATAAATCATGCTTTTCTTGATAATATTCTAAAAAAAGCCAGGGAAAAAGGCATAGGACTGATTGCAATGAAAGCAGCAATGGCCGTTGCAACACCCTATGACCCGGAGCAGGTACCGGTGCCTGAATGGAGGGTAAACAAACTCAACCAGATTATCCCTGAGGAGATGAAACTGCAGGTAAAGGCCTTTCTGTGGGCACTTCAGAACCAGGATCTTTCTGCCGTGAATGCCGGCATGTACACCAATGAGATGGTTCTTGAAAACCTGACTGTGGTTGGAAGAAAGATTGATCTGAAGCTTGCCTGATCAGAATGCTCAGTTTTCCTCCGATAAAGCCTTAATAAGATCAATATCTACTTCTGTCCCGGGAGAGAATTCCGGTGAATTCATATAATCAAGTATCGAACTCCTGAGTTGCCCCGATACAATTCTATCTTCAGAAAGATTATTCACATCAATGCTGCAGACAAAGATCCTGCCTCCACCTGTCTCTGCTTCGAAAGCAAGGGCCAGTTTCCGATTCTTAAACCAGTCATCAACAGGCTGAATAACCGGTTTCAGTGCCCGGGGAAAACCATCCAGCCTCATAGCCTGTGAATGAGAAACCGGATCCCACCATTGCCAGTTGCTGTGATATTCCGTCGGAAATTTTCTGAAAACAGGATGCTCCGGGTCGACTAAAATACCCAGGGTATGCGGAGGCTGATTATTTGTCCAGGCAGTATTCCAGAAGATGCTTGAAAAGCCAATTGCAACCTCAGCTCCTCTGCCCTTTGCAATTTTTCCATAGGCCAGGTACAGCACTGATCCCCCGTTTTTGAGAACCGACACAGCTTTGTTATCAATTTTGTTAGTTACATAAACCTGTCCCTCAGCAGCTTTGACAATTTCAGGATAGACCCAGATGTCCCAGCTGTTATGGAATTCTGTCCCTTCAACTGAAACATCAATACATAGTTTTACGGGTGCATTTATATTTTCAAACCTGTAATCGAGGGATCCGAGAGAAATGCAGTTGCCGGTTTGAATAAACGGCACTACAGTTTTTTTTGTGAAAAGGGTATCTTTCCCCGGATTAATAATCCTGCAGGCAATAACGGAGTTCTCCATTTCACCCTCACCGAAATTAGCTATCTCAATTTCTGCATTCAGCATTTCCCTGTTGCGGAAAACATGCCGGGGAAGCCTTGCAAGAGGAACCACAGAATTGCAGAACATCCTGAATTCCTCAGGCTTAATGTATCCCTTCGATTCAAAGAAAGGATTAAGAATACCTACAAGGGCTGAACCCTGGCCAGGAAAATCATGCAGCTGAAGCAGATGAAAACCTGCAAATCCAGGCGTTCTCAAAGCAGCCTCGATATCTGCTTTATAACACAAAGCCTGTAACTTTCCCGAGGCCATGAGGAAGTCCTCAGCCTGATCGCCCATACTGCTTTCTTCCAGGCTCTCCCTGAATATTTCAAAATTTTTCGCTTTTAATACGCCCTTGTACCTGTCGATCTCCTTAAAATCAGGATATACGCACCATTGACCTATCTCATGGCTCACAACGGGTATCCTGAATCCGGAGACATAATTCCTGTAATCGAACATTGTCTGGGGCGCTTCCCTGTTAATAATGCTCTTCAATCCTTCTCCCCATCTCTGAATCCTTGGCTCCGGAGACAGATTATAGTCATTCTCCGGGATAAAAGGCCAGCCTGCTGCTGAGGTATAAAGGTGCCTGTCGTCTTTTGACTTCCAGTACTTAAGAAGATAACCAAGGTATTCGCTCTGTTTCTCCCCGGCGGGTTCATTCCCGTAAGCAAGCATACAGAATGAGGGATGATTACCATAAGCCTTCAGAATCCGGTCCCCTTCCTTATAAATGTAATCGTCTATGAGTCCTCCTTCTCCCAGTGCCGTTCCCTGGTTTGCCCATGATGAGCATTCAATATGAAAATACATTCCGAGTTTGTCTGCTGCAACAAATGCAGCTTCAGGCGGGCACCAGGAATGAAACCTGATTGTATTCAGTCCGTATTCCCTGCATATTCCAAGCACTTTTTCCCACGATTCAGTATCTGTAGGGGGATAGCCTGTTTCCGGAAAAATACAGCATTCCAGGGTGCCTCTCAGAAATACTTCCCTCCCGTTTACCCTGAAGCGTGTTCCAGATGCTCTGAATTCCCTGATCCCGAATTGTGTATCGAGATTCTGTATCACAGTTCCGTTTTCATCATTCAAATTTGCCTCCAGATTGTAGAGTGCAGGAGAAAATTCATCCCAGAGTCGGAAATTTTTCCCAAGCGGATACTCAATCACAAGACTGAAATTTTCAGCATCAGACACTGCAGCAACCTCCTTTGTGCTGAAATCCGGCTTTTCTGATTTATTCTGCAAACGGGCCCCGATAGTTACTGATCCTTTAAATTCTTTGCCCGACCTGTTTATCAGAGACACAATCACTCTGGCATTTTCCTTCTGGATATCAGGGTGAACTGCAATATTTTCAATATATACCTGCGGCAGAAGATTCAGGCTGATATCGCCGGCTATGCCGTTCCAGTTCGACTGTGTATGATCGCTTACACTGTGAGAGTTTACGCCCACCGGCACTACAATCCGGTTGTCTACCCTGATGCTGATTTTATTGCTGCCAGCCTTCAGATAGTCAGTAATATCATATTTATGCGGTACGGCAAGGCTGTTTTCCGAACCGGCCTTTGTACCATTTATAAATACAGTAGTTTCCCAATGAGGTCTTTCAAGATTGAGAATCACCCTTTTGCCTTCCGGTTCAGGCGAATAATCCAGCTCTTTCTGATACCATGCTGCACCCTTATAATACTTTACAGGCTGCAGCCAGAAAGGAACCTTGAAATTCCCGGCCTGCCTGTACTTTTCATATTTCCTGTCTGTGAAAAATGACCTGTCAATTATATCTCCGGTCCATTCAGTATTGATATCCGGATCATATCCTTTATCGTTCTCAGCCATCGATCCGGGGAGTATTACACGTTCAGTGAAGGTTGAATCATACCACTTTTCTGATATCCCCTTGTCAGAAGGATCAATTCTGAATTGCCATTCCCCGGCAAGTGAAATGCTGTTTAGTGCTATTTCCTTATTACCGGAACAGGAACATACGATTAACAGAAGAAGCAGGTATTTCTTCATAATGAGTACATTATATCAGCAATTAATATTTTGCCACCAAGGCACCAGGACACCTCTGTTCCTTCCGACTTCCGACTTCCGACTTCCGCCTTCCGCCTTTTACCTGTCGCCTCACCTTATCTCCCTCAACGCCTCGAGCATGGCAACAACATTCCGGAAAGGCACATTTGCCTGTATGTTATGAATTGTATTAAATACGAATCCGCCGCCATTGTTAAGTATTTCACACTGCTTTTTCACCTGTTCCTTCACCTGTTCCGGAGTACCAAAGGCAAAAGCCCCCTGTGTATCTACGCCACCTCCCCAGAATACAAGCTTGTCCCCGTACTTTTTCTTAAGTACAACAGGATCCATCCCTGCAGCATTTATCTGAACTGGATTTATAATATCAAAACCGGCTTCAATAAAGTTGTTCATAAGTGTTTCCACCGATCCGCAGGAGTGCTTGAAGGTTTTCCACTTTGTATTTGCATGAATCCAGTCATTTACCTTGCGGTAGTAGGGAAGCCAGACTCTGTCGAATGTTTCATTCGAGCAGAAAGTTGAATTCTGTGTCCCGAAATCGGTGCCGCATGTGAATACAACATCAAGCTTATCGCCGATGACTGCATTATATTTCTTAAGATTTTCAATTGCTATATCTGTCTGTTTGTCATAAAGTTCCTTTACATAATCCTCCCGCATAAGAGTGGAGATATACCACTCTTCAACACCTCTTATACCCTTGGGATCCTTAAGCTGCATTGCCGGTACAAGGGCAATATCTCCAAGGGCGGTTCCCCCAAGGGATGCCACTACTGCCTTACTGCCTGTGTCAGCAGCATCAGCCTGGTCTTTCCAGTATTTCAGATCAGCATCTGATACATGTCCGAATTCTTCAAGATTATCCTCTAACTTCAGTGTTGAATCATCAATGGGCTTTTGCCTGTTCAGGGCATCAAAGAAAAATCCTGTCTTAGGCATCATCGCCGTAGGGGGATAGGATGTATCTCCTTCGGCATAGATAAGTATATCACCGTTATCATTGTACTTATAATTAAACTCCCCGGGGAACATCACTTCTTGTCCCCACGGAGTGCGGTGCATCTTCCAGTTTTCATTCGGAATGCCAAACATATTATTCCTGCCAAAAAGCCCGACAACATCAATTTCCATGGCACTCAGCAGTTCTCCGTCAATCTCTCCGAGCATCTGGTATGGTTCAATAACCTTTACCGGACGCTTTTCGAGCCCGAAGTATTCACGGAGTTTCTCAACAACGAGAACATGAATTCCGGTCACGGCAGTTGAACCGAAATCGACAACAACCCTGTCAGGTTGCCTGTGGTTTATTGTTTTAATGAAATTTTCCCTTGATCCGGATGTCATAACTGAATAGTTTAATTGTCTAACTGGTTTTAAAGATAATTGATTCCCCTTATTTTAACATTTCTTAATTCAGAATCTTTAAACAATAAGTTGTGTTGTAGTATCTTTGTATAATGATTTCTGATTATCAGATACCAGAGCCTGTTTTATTCAATCCGTTAAAGCACCACCTGGGATTTATCAGGGAATTTGCCGGTCCGGACTGGGACAAACAGAGAAAAGTATCTGATAATGAGTTGATAAAAGAGCTTAAGCATCTTGGAAATTCAGTTATGGATGTTTACACAGGCAAGCTCAATACTGTTGAAATGATTGAAATTTTAAGAAATACTTAAACCATGACCTTAAGTAAAAAAATAAAAAGACTTGTAATAACTGGCGGGATACTGCTGACAATAGTTGCCCTTATAGCATTCAACAGAATTGCCTCATCAAGAGGAAAGGTTTCTGTATTTGCTGAGGCAAAAAGTGATCTTTTTGAAATATCAGTTTCCAACTCAGGGGAACTTATTGCTGAGAACTCAGTCGAAATTCTTGGTCCGCAGATGGTGCAGGGACGCCGTAACATGGGATGGGGAGGACACAATAACATGAGGATGCAGGACCTCAAGATCCAGGATATCGTCCCTGAAGGCACAATGGTAAGAGAAGGTGACTTCATTGCCCAGATCGACAGGACACAATATGATAATTCGCTGAAAGATGCCATGGAAACCCTGAAGAAAGAGAATGAAACACTTGAGATGAAGCTGCTCGATTCTGCTGTTGTGCTTACAAACCTGAGAGATGATATCAAAAACCAGGTTTATACAGTTGAAGAAGCCAGGATAACACTTGAACAGTCAAAATTTGAACCGCCTGCAACAATACGCAAAGCGCAGATTGACCTTGACAGACAGATAAGGACTCTTGAACAGAAACAGAAGGCATACAGGCTGAAGATTGCACAGACCAAGGCAGACATTGAACACCAGAACCTGCATGTATCAATGGCTGAAACAACTGTACAGGACCTCGAAGACTATCTTGCACAGTTTACAGTTAAGGCCCCCGGTCATGGAATGGTAATATACAAGAAAGACAGGCTTGGAAACAAACGTAAGGCAGGTTCAAACATCAATCCGTGGGACCTTGTAATAGCCACTCTGCCTGATCTTTCGGCGATGATATCAAAAACCTTTGTAAATGAAATTGAGATAAGCAGGGTGAAAAAAGGACAAAAAGCAGTTATTTCCATCGACGCTTTTCCTGACAAACAGTTTACAGGAACTGTTCTCAGCCTCGCAAATATCGGAGAACAATTGCCAAATTCCGATGCAAAGATGTTCGAGGTCCAGATAAAAATTGATGGCTCCGATCCTGCCCTGAGGCCCTCAATGACAACAACAAATAAAATTATAATTGAAACTTTTGCTGATGCCATTTCAATACCCTCAGAATGTGTTATGGCCGGAACTGACAGTGTTCCATTTGTTTACCTTAAAAACAAGTCAAAGCAAATAGTTGTGCTGGGCAAGTCCAATGACAAACATGTTATAGTTGAGAAAGGTCTTAAGCCTGGTCAGCTTGTTTACACAATGCCCCCTGAAGAGCCTGAGAAATTCAGACTGAACGGTGAAGAACTCATTCCTGAAATAAAGCAGAGGTTATCAAAACAGCAGGCAGGCCTATAAAAAAGCAGCCCTTGAGCTGCCTTTGTGATCCCGGAGCGATTCGAACGCTCAACCAACAGAACCGGAATCTGTCATTCTATCCATTGAACTACGGGACCGGTATTGCTGCAAAAGTAATATCAAAAGGCCGTTTTAACAAATCCTTTGTGCTCTTTGCGTAAAATCTTTGTTTCCTTTGTGGTTAAAGGATTTAAATTCTTCTGCATTTACCAAAGTTTTCATAATTTCGCACACTTAATTCAGGAATACTAATTATCAAGCCGGAAACAATGGATTACAATTTTAACAACATCGAGAAGAAGTGGCAAAAATACTGGGAGGATAACAAAACATTTAAAACTCCCGATGATCTTACAAATCCGAAGAAATGCTATATCCTCGATATGTTCCCCTATCCTTCCGGTGCCGGACTACATGTCGGACATCCTGAAGGGTACACGGCTACCGATATCTACAGCCGATACAAGAGAATGAAGGGCTTCAACGTGCTTCATCCGATGGGATGGGACGCATTCGGCCTGCCTGCAGAACAATATGCAATTCAAACCGGCACCCACCCTTCAATAACAACAAAAAACAACTGCGATACCTTCAGAAGACAGATTAAGGAACTCGGCCTCAGCTATGACTGGGACAGGGAAATAAACACAACTGATCCGAAATACTTCAGATGGACTCAGTGGATTTTCATCCGCCTGTATAATACATGGTTTGATGATACTATTCAGAAAGGCAGACCAATATCGGAACTTCAGGTCCCTGATGACATAAGGAAGAAAGGACCTGCTGAAACTGTAAAATACATTGATTCCAGGAGACTTGCCTATTACGATAATGCCCAGGTATGGTGGTGTCCAAATTGTCGCATTGTATGTGCCAATGAAGAAGTCCTGAATGACGGTTCGCATGAAAAATGCGGGCACCGTGTTGAAAAGAAGAATCTCAAGCAATGGATGCTCAGAATTCCGCTTTATGCCGAAAGGCTTCTGAAAGGGATCGATACTGTTGACTGGCCGGAAGGCATAAAGGATATGCAACGCAACTGGATTGGCAGGTCAACCGGTGCGGAAGTTGATTTTTCAGTTGAAGGACTTGCTGAAAAACTCACTGTTTTCACAACACGGCCCGACACTCTCTTTGGTGCAACATACATGGTAATCGCTCCCGAACATCCCATGACAGGTCAGATTACAGTTAAAGAACATGCCGACGCAGTAAATGATTATATAAAGGCCAGTTCACTGAAATCCGATCTCGACAGAACAGATCTGGCCAAGGAAAAAACAGGTGTCTTCACAGGAAGATATGCGATCAACCCTGTAAATAATAAGCGTATTCCGATATGGATTGCAGATTATGTTCTGACAGGTTACGGAACCGGAGCAATTATGGCAGTACCGGCCCACGACACCCGTGACTTTGAATTTGCTAAGAAGTTTAACCTCCCTGTTATCTGTATCCAGGATCCTGATGTTCAGGATTCAGAGCAGAAAGCAAGAATACTTGAAGGCAATGAATGCTGGACTGAGGATGGAAAGTATATTAACTCTTCAGACAAGTCAACAGGAATAGACATTAACGGCCTTAACAAGGAAGCAGGCATTCAGAAAATAATAAAATGGCTTGAATCCAGGAATCTGGGAACAGCCAGGATAAACTATAAGCTCCGCGACTGGCTGTTCAGCCGCCAGCGCTACTGGGGTGAACCATTCCCTGTTATTCACTGGGAGGATGGTGAAATATCGCTGCTCGATGACAAAGAGCTGCCGCTTATGCTTCCCGATCTTGAAAAATATCTTCCCGGAGATTCAGGCGAATCACCTCTTTCAAATGCTGACATGTGGCTTACAGTAACCGATGCGAAAGGAAGAAAAGGAAGGCGTGAAACAAATACAATGCCGCAATGGGCAGGTTCCTGCTGGTATTACCTCCGCTTCATCGATCCGAAAAACGATCAGCTTATCTTCGATCACGAAAAGGAAAAATACTGGATGCCTGTGGATCTGTACATTGGCGGTGCAGAACATGCTGTTCTTCATCTCCTCTACAGCCGTTTCTGGCATAAGGTACTTTTCGACCTTGGAATCGTTTCAACTGATGAGCCTTACATGAAGCTTTTCAACCAGGGTATGATACTTGCCTTTGCTTATGAAACCGAAACAGGAATGAAGATTCCGGCCGACCAGGTTGTTGAGAAAGAGGGTAAGTTTTATCATGGTGAAGGAGGACCTCTGCTCAGACAGATAGTTGCAAAAATGTCCAAATCACTCAAGAATGTTGTTAATCCTGATGATGTTACATCGAAATACGGAGCTGACTCTCTGAGGCTTTATGAGATGTTCATGGGTCCCCTTGATGTTACAAAACCATGGGACGACAAGGGTGTTAAGGGCGTCTTCAACTTCCTTGGAAGAACCTGCCGTTTCTTTGGCAGCCTTGAAAACATTTATGAAGGTCCGGAAGATCCTGAAGTGCTGAAAGGCCTTCATCATCTTATCAAAAAAGCTGAAGGCGACATCGAGAACCTCAGGTTCAATACGGCAATATCAGCAATGATGATCTTCCTTAACCTTGCAACAAAAAAAGGAAAAGTATCTCACGACACTGCCTGTCAGTTTGCAAAGGTTCTTGCTCCCTTCGCTCCTCACCTGGCTGAGGAATTATGGCAGATACTCGGGAATAAGAATACCCTGGCTTATGAGCCATGGCCGGTTTACAATGAAGAATACCTGAAAGAAGACAACTTTGAATATCCGGTTTCATTTAACGGTAAGATGAGATTCAGTATCCTCCTTCCCGTTTCAATGTCGAAAGAAGAGATAACAAAGGCTGTTCTTGCAGATGACAGGGCAAAGAAATGGCTGGGCGGTTCAGCACCCTCAAACATTATAGTAGTGCCGAACAGGATTGTAAATATTGTTGTAAAGAATTAGACTGCTGAAGGATTAATGAAACTTAAGCGCTTACTGCAATTATCAGTTATTCTCTTTATCCTTTCTTCATGCCGGCATTCTGAACAGACATCAATTCCTGTTTCAGCTTTATCGGACACTTCCTGTTCCGATACGGCAGCTGTATCACCTTCCCTGCTCTATGGAATAAACACCGACACCTTCGACCTTATTTACGGCAACATTAAAGCTAATGGTTTCCTGTCAGAAATACTTCTCCGACATGGAGTAACAATGCAGGAGATAGACCAGGCTGTAAGGAATAACAGGTCGGTATTCGATGTAAGAAATATAAAGGCCGGGAACAGGTATATCCTCTTCTGTGAACGCGACAGTCCTGCTCATGCCAGGTACCTCGTATATGAACATGATCAGACAACAAGTTATATTTTCAGCTTTGGCGACACAATAGCAGTTAAGCAGGTTAAGAAACAAATAAGCAGCGTAATAAGATATGCTACAGGAAAGATAGAAACCTCCCTCTGGGATGCAATGATGGCAGAAAACCTTCATCCTTCGCTTGCTGTGAGCTTGTCCGAGATCTTCGCCTGGACAGTCGACTTTTTCGGTCTTCAGGTGGGAGACAGTTTCAAGGTAATATACGAGGAGTTGTATGTTGATGGAAAACCGCTGGGAACTGGAAGGATTTACGGAGCGCAGTTCAACTGGTCGGGAGCGCTCATTACTGCTTTGCCATTCATACAGGACGACCGGGAATCATTTTTTGACAAGGACGGTAACAGTCTCAGAAAGGCTTTCCTCAAAGCACCTCTTCAGTTCTCAAG
Organism: Bacteroidota bacterium; assembly: GCA_022703405.1. GTDB lineage: Bacteria > Bacteroidota > Bacteroidia > Bacteroidales > VadinHA17 > LD21. The sequence continues at coordinate 20,267 of JAKLDT010000013.1, forward strand.
GATAAGCTCAAGATTCTCATCTTCACGAATGCACCCCATATTACGTATCAGGAGACCACATTTCGGTGTTGATTATGCAGCCCCTGTCGGTACTCCGGTACTCTCAATCGGAGACGGAAGGGTCACTGCCGCCAGAAGGGAAAACGGCTCAGGACTTATGGTGAGGATACAGCATAATAGTGTATATGCCACAGCTTACCTTCACCTGAGCAGACTTGGTAGCGGTATCAGTGCCGGTGTTCCTGTAAAACAGGGAGATATTATCGGATACGTGGGCAGCAGTGGACTTTCAACAGGACCTCATCTTGATTTCAGATTCTATATGAACGGATCACCTGTGGATCCCCTTAAAGTTGAAGCTCCTCCGGTGGAACCCGTTTCTCCGGAAAATATGCCACGTTTTGAGATAAACAGGAAAGTGGTCGAGACACTGTTAGGTACTTTCTGACCAGCAGGTAAGAAACGACCTCACCCCAAACCCCTCCCCCGGTGTGGGAGGGGCTTCCCCTTCCCCCTCTCACATCGGGAGAGGGGGATCGAGGGGGTGAGGTAAGTAAAACTATCAAGCAAAAATTAAGCCAGCCTCTCAATCAGTTCCTCAATCACCAGCGGGAAGTGTTCATATTCAAGGGCATGCACCTTACTGGCAAGCGACTCATGGTCATCTCCGGCCTCCACTGTGCATTTTGCCTGAAATATTACATCGCCCTCGTCATAATTCCGGTTTACATAATGTATTGTAATTCCTGACTCCCGGTCACCGCTGGCAATTACTGCCTTGTGGACAATATCACCATACATTCCCTTTCCTCCGTATGAAGGCAGCAGTGCGGGATGAATATTAACTATCCTCCTGTTAAATGTACTCGTTATAATATCAGGTACAAGCCACAGAAATCCTGCCAGTACAATGAAATCAATGCTGTTCTCTGATAATATATCGGCAACTCTTGAAGAAGTATAAAAATCATTGCGGTCGAAAAAAATTGTTTTCACTCCAAGGTCTTCAGCACGTTTTATTACCAATGCTTGCTGCCGGTTACAAAGAACAAGCTTTACTTTTGCGCAATTTCTGGTCGAAAAATACCTAATAATGTTTTCTGCGTTTGTGCCCGACCCTGAAGCAAAAATAGCTATATTCTTCATTTATTGTAACTTACGTAATTAGTGTTATTTAATTAACAATCAATCTGATTGATGCTAAACAGCTGATTTACTTTTATTTGATCTAGTGCATGAATAAAAAAACATTAAATCTCTTGAAAAATATAGTACAAATATATTTCTTTGCATGGTTCAAAAACTAATATTAATTAAATTTTAGAATTATGTCGGACATTGCCACAAGAGTAAAGGAAATTATAGTAGACAAACTCGGAGTAGACGAATCAGAAGTTACTCCTGAAGCCAGCTTTACTAATGATTTGGGAGCAGACTCTCTTGACACTGTTGAGTTGATCATGGAGTTCGAAAAAGAATTCAACATCGGAATTCCCGATGACCAGGCAGAAACCATCGGTACAGTTGGTGATGCAATTAAGTACATCGAGGAAAATGCAAAGTAATTTGCATTTAAAATAATCATTTTATGAGAAGAGTTGTAGTTACGGGGATTGGAGCTCTGACTCCACTGGGTAATAATTTGCATGAAACTTGGGAAGGACTTAAAAACGGTGTGAGTGGCGCCAATATGATCACTTATTTCAACACCGAAAAGTTCAAAACAAAATTTGCCTGCGAATTAAAAAACTATGACTCCTCAAAGCATTTCGACAGGAAGGAGGCAAACAAACTCGACCTTTATTCACAATATGCCCTCGTAACAACCGAAGAAGCCGTTAATGATTCAGGATTAAACCTGGAAAAAATTGATAAGGACAGGGTTGGTGTGATATGGGCATCAGGTATCGGCGGACTAGAAACTTTTTTTCTGGCAATAAAAAGCCACGTTCTTGGCGATGGGACACCCCGCTTCAGCCCGTTCTTCATCCCCAAGATGATTGGTGACATAGCTGCCGGAGTTATTTCAATCAAATACGGATTCAGAGGTCCAAACTTCGGTACAGTATCAGCATGCGCTTCTTCAACAAATTCAATTATCGATGCAGTAAATTATATCCGCTGGGGAAAAGCTGATATTTTTGTTACAGGAGGTTCGGAAGCATGTGTAAATGAGCCTGGCATTGGAGGATTCAATGCACTCCAGGCACTTTCAACAAGAAATGACGAATACAGCTCAGCATCCCGTCCCTTTGACAGGACTCGTGACGGATTTGTGCTGGGTGAAGGTTCCGGAGCCCTCATTGTTGAGGAATATGAACATGCAAAGGCAAGAGGAGCCAAAATTTATGCCGAATTGGTTGGAACAGGCCTGACAGCTGATGCTTACCACATGACTGCCCCCCACCCTGAAGGACTGGGAGCAAGAAATGTAATGAAACTTGCAGTGCAGGAAGCCGGCATCACTGTTAATGACATCGATTATATTAATGTTCACGGGACATCAACCCCTCTGGGAGATGTCTCGGAAACAAAGGCTATTGTTGATGTGTTCGGCGAACATGCATATAAACTAAATATCAGCTCTACAAAATCAATGACTGGTCACCTTCTGGGAGCAGCCGGCGCTGTAGAGGCCATTGCTGCAATAATGGCTGTAAAACATGATATAATTCCACCCACAATCAACTTCAGGGAAGCAGACCCTGATATTGACCAGAATCTGAATCTTACACTTAATAAGGCTCAAAGCAGAACTGTGAATTATGCCATTAGCAATACCTTTGGCTTTGGCGGGCATAATGCATCGGTAGTCATTAAAAAAGCAGAATAATAGTGTCATTATTCCTAAGGAGAATAAATGGTACATATATTCTTGATAAACATGAGTTCAGCTCTCGTTTAAAAAAGATTTTCGGTTTCAGGCCGGGAAACCTGAAGCTATATGAAATTGCATTTATACACCGGTCTGCCACATTCACTCTTCCCGACGGGAAAAAAGTCAATAACGAACGGCTTGAGTTTCTTGGTGATGCAGTAATAAGCACTATACTTTCTGATTATCTCTTTGAGAAATTTCCTGATGCCAGTGAAGGATTCATGACAAAAATACGTTCACGGATAGTGAACAGGGATGTCCTGAACCAGCTTGCCGTATCAATGGGCATTAACAAGATTCTGATAAGCAATGTAAACAGCCAGCATCCTACACGCAACCTTTATGGCGATGCTCTTGAAGCCCTTATCGGATCAGTTTTCCTTGATAAGGGATACAAGAAAACAAAAAAGATATTCATAAAAAGAATCCTGGATAAACATATCAACCTGGAATCAATTATCAGCACTGACACCGACTATAAAAGCCTTGTTTTTGAGTGGGTCCAGAAAAACAAATCAAACCTTATCTTCACATACAACGAAGAGTACGATTTCAATATGAAGAAATCGGTATTCTCAACAACACTTATTATTGACGGTACCGGCATGGGTACAGGTCAGGGTTCCTCAAAAAAGGAAGCAGAACAGGAAGCTGCTTGTCAGGCATGGAAAAGACTGAGAGATAAATCAGTCGTGCAGTGAACCTTGATTCGTTTTTTTAATTACCTTTATCAGTCTGTGGCTTGAATAATGAAAAGCACACCAAAAACAAAACGTATCATTTTTGATGCAGGTAAGAATGAAAACCTGCTTGTTTTTGGAATAGTTTCAGCAGAACCCGATTATAAATTATCTCTGGCTTTAAACAGAAAAATGGGAATCTCTCTAAGAAATACTGATCCCTTATGCATAAGTGAAGATTCAGTAAATGAATTGTCCTTCAGTCGTTTCAGAGCCACAGGCAAGACCGGCGAAGTTCTGTATGAACTTGTGTCAAACAGGTCAGGCAGCCAGTTCCTTCTGAAAAAGCTTAAAAATATTGATTTCTTTTTACAGGTCCACCTGCCCCAGGGCAGTGCCGGAGCTGAAATATCTGCCCGTCTGAAGCAGACAGAGGCTGTTAGTGCAGTTTTTATTATTGATAAGGATACGCTTAACGATAAAAATTTACATTACCTAATACAGTAATTTATGGAACAGCTGTATTTCAATCTTTCAGAAGAGGAATTCACAAAAGGCAGAAAAATTCTGCTTTGGATTTTTGCAGGCCTGTTCTTCCTGGCTGGACTTTATGTGGTCACTGCCCGGCCTTTGTTCGGGCATCAGAGCATCCCTCCTGTACTGTCGGCTGCACCCTTTGGAATATGCTTAATAGTTACAGTTTTTGCTCTTCTGGCCTCCGTAAAAAGATCCGATCTGTTCTTCCTTGTAGATTATGGAAAAATAGAATTCCGCTATGGGATACTCAGAGCTAAAAGGCATTCATTTCAATGGCATGATGTAAAGGAGATGATTTTCCCCAGTAAACAGCGTAAAATAAAACTTCTGTTCATGGATGGCACTTCATTCGTCATTGACCTGAATTATCTCCAGAGAAAAAAATCGACTCTCATCAGGAGACATATATACAAGACTGCTTCAGAAAAAGGGATAAATATCAAAAAGGTTCAAAACCTGAATTAGATCCGGTTAATCATTGCGGAAACCTTTAAAAAAAAGAGGCTGACCCCTAACTGCCAGCCTCTCATTTTCCGATAACCCTAAAACTAACCTAACCTATGAAAAAAAACCTTTATATGATAAATTCAAATTTCGTGCCAAATACTCTGCAAATATATACCAGAAAACTGCCTGGAAAAAATAAAATTGCCTGATTTACTGATTTTTAACAAAAGTTTAATGATTTGTTAAATATTTTTGTCTTTCCAAATTCCTGTTCTGTAAAGCAATAACATGCGAAGCCCGGGCTGTTAAATTAAGTTAAAGAATGTGAAAATACAATTGTTAAAGGTACTTTTGCATTCGTATGAAGCGGAAAATCATTGTATTACTTGCTATATTCTTTTTCCTTGCTATTTCGGGTCTGATTTTTATACAACTTACCTGGATTCGGCAGGCTGTTGCCGTTACTGATCAGCAATTCCGTTACATGGCTAACAAAGCTCTCGAATCTGTAGTACTCGACCTTGAGGAAAAGGAACTTATTGAAAACCTTGTTGAAGAGCTTGAACCGGAATCATCTGATTCGGTTACACTTATAGTCCCGGAAAACTCCCCTCTGGCCAGAAAATTGCTTGAAAGCAGTAATGGACAGACCCTTATTGAGAAATCAGGAATTGGTTCAGGTGAAAACAAAATTGCTTTCACTAGCTCAGGTCATAAGATCTTTATATCATCAGAAAACGTTTCTCCTTACTCATCAGGTGAATTAAACGAACCATCACCCCAGGTAATTCACTCTGAAATCAGGGGAAGAGTCAGCAATAAGATTGTTTTCCTCGAAAACCTTATGGAAAAGATCCTGCGGAATACTCCTGATATTCGTGACAGGATAAACCCTGAAGATCTCCAGAAAAGACTGAGAGCTGCCCTTAATAATGTTGAGATCTATCTCGACTTTGAATTTTCAATACGCTCCGGCAAACTGGGTACAATTTGGAAAACACCGGGCTTTACAGATAAACCCGGAACGAATAAGTTCATAATACAGCTGTTCCCTAATGACCCGGTTCCCAGCCAGAACCAGATAGTACTTTACTGTCTGCAGGAGAAACAGTACAAATTTGAAAAAATAGGTAACCTCGGAGTCTTCTCCATGCTTACAACAATCCTTATTATAATACTTTCAACAGGAACCTTTATTGTCATTTTCAGGCAGAAGAAAATATCAGAAATCCGCAATGACTTCATCAGCAACATGACTCATGAGCTAAAAACACCTATTTCAACAATATCACTCGCCTCACAGATGCTTGCCGACAAATCTATTCCTGATAAGGATAAGAATATTGATGCCCTGGCAAAGATAATTTCAGATGAAAGCACCAGACTTAAGTATCATGTTGAGAAGGTCTTGCAGATGGCAATATTTGAAAAGGTCAGAATGAATCTGCACAAGAAGGAAACAGACATGCATTCACTCCTTAATAAGTCAGTAAATAATTTCAATCTCCAGATAAGAAACTGCGATGGCCTTATAAAGAAAGATTTCCAGGCAACCGATTTCTTTGTATATGCCGATGAAGTACATATTAATAACGCCTTTTCAAACCTTATTGATAATGCAATAAAGTATTCGAAGGGGAAACCTGAAATTTCAATTTCAACAAGAAATAACAACAAGAAACTTGAAATAAGTGTTTCTGACAGGGGAATAGGAATAAGCAAAGATAACCTGAACAGGATCTTTGAAAAATTTTACAGGGTCCCATCCGGAAATGTTCATAATGTAAAAGGATTCGGGCTCGGACTAAGCTATGTTCAGAAGGTGATAGAAGAACATAACGGTCAGATTATAGTCGAAAGCACTTTAAATAAGGGAACCCGCTTCACAATCTGGTTGCCCGTAAACAATAACACATGAGTTAATTAACTAAAATCAGAATATCATGGACAACATAAAAGTATTGCTTGCAGAAGATGACAGCAACCTTGGTATGCTTCTTAAGAATTACCTTGCTGCCAAGAATTATGACACAACCCTTGTGAGAACAGGCACCCAGGCCCTTGATGCATTTTCAACCCAGTCGTTCAATATCTGTGTGTTTGATATTATGATGCCTGAAATGGATGGCATTACCCTTGCAAAGGAGATCAGGCTGTCAAACCAGGAGATTCCTATTATTTTCCTTACTGCAAAAAACCAGCAGGAAGATATAATTGAAGGCTTTATTTCAGGAGCGGATGATTATATCACAAAACCATTTTCAATGGAGGAACTAATTTACCGTATTGAAGCAGTGCTCAGAAGGACTGGCGGAAGCGCTGTGTCATCAGTAAAGGAGGGACCATACCAGATAGGCAGTTTCACATTCGATCCGCTTAAACAGATACTCACACATAAGGGGAAGGCAGTAAAGCTGACAACAAAGGAATCTGAACTCCTTGAACTGCTCTACAGGCATAAAAATGAAATTCTTGAAAGGAATTATGCCCTTAAGGCAATCTGGATCGACGACAATTACTTCAATGCCCGCAGCATGGATGTCTACATTTCAAGGTTAAGGAAATATCTGGGTAAAGACCTTACTTTGAAAATACTTAATATTCATGGAAAAGGCTACAAGCTGATCTGCTGATATAACAGACCGTCAGAAAGTATTTATTCCAGAATTGCCAGCTGCTTAAGCGGTTTTGCTAATCAAGTTTCAGAACTGCAAGGAAAGCCTGTTGCGGAACCTCAACATTACCAACCTGTCTCATTCTTTTCTTGCCTTTCTTCTGCTTTTCAAGAAGTTTTCTCTTTCTTGTAATGTCGCCGCCGTAACATTTTGCTGTAACATCTTTCCTTACAGCCTTAACAGTTTCACGGGCAATGATCTTTGCCCCTATGGCTGCCTGTATTGCAATATCAAACTGCTGACGGGGTATGAGCTCTTTCAGCTTCTCACACATTTTTCTTCCGAAATCATAAGCATGACCACGGAAAATCAATGTTGAGAGGGCATCAACCATCTCTCCGTTAAGCAAAATATCGAGCCGTACCAGGTCGGCTTTCTGGTATGCAGAGTAATAATAATCGAATGAAGCATATCCCTTTGAGATGCTTTTCAGCTTGTCATAAAAGTCAAATACGATCTCCGAAAGGGGCATTTCAAATGTCAGTTCCACCCTGTCGCGGGTGAGATATATCTGGTTCTTCAGTATTCCACGCCTGTCAATGCACAGGTTCATAATAGCTCCCACATAGTCGGCATGCGTGATAACCTGGGCAATAATATATGGTTCTTCAATCCTCTCGATGTGATTCAATGGCGGCAGTCCTGACGGGTTATGGACATCCACCTCCTCACCCTTTGTTGTATATACCTTATATGATACGTTTGGCACCGTTGTAATAACATCCATGTCAAACTCCCTGTCAAGTCTTTCCTGGATAATCTCCATGTGCAACAGTCCCAGGAAACCGCAACGGAATCCAAAACCAAGGGCTGCAGATGATTCAGGTACAAATGAAAGTGAAGCGTCATTAAGCTGAAGCTTTTCTATCGAAATCCTGAGATCCTCATACTCATCGGCGTCAACAGGATAAATTCCCGCAAATACCATAGGTTTGACATCAGAAAATCCTTCTATTGCATGGCTGCAAGGATTTTCGACATGTGTTACTGTATCGCCTACCTTTACCTCCGATGAATCCTTGATCCCTGAAATTATATAACCCACATCACCGGCTCCAAGTTTTTCACGGGGATCCTGCCTGAGCTTCAGAACTCCTATTTCCTCAGCCTTGTACTCATGACCGGTACTGAAGAATTTTACCCTGTCACCTTTTCTTAGTGTGCCGTTAACAATTTTGAAATATGCAATTATTCCCCTGAAAGAGTTGAATATTGAATCAAAAACAAGAGCCTGAAGCGGCGCATCCGGTTGTCCTGCCGGAGGAGGTATCCTTTTTATGATTCGTAATAGGATCTCTTCAACTCCCATCCCTGTTTTGCCGCTTGCCTCAATAATATCCGCACGGTCGCATCCGACAAGATCCACAATCTGGTCCTTGACCTCCTCGGGCATCGCATTTGCCATGTCCATTTTGTTAAGGACAGGTATTATCTCAAGGTTATGGTCAATAGCCATATACAGGTTTGAGATAGTCTGAGCCTGTATTCCCTGGGTGGCATCGATCACAAGAAGGGCTCCTTCACAAGCAGCAATTGATCGCGATACTTCATAAGAGAAATCCACATGTCCCGGAGTATCGATCAGGTTAAGAAAATACTTTCTTCCCTCAAGTGAATACTCCATCTGTATGGCATGGCTTTTTATTGTGATACCCCTCTCACGTTCAAGATCCATGTCATCAAGAACCTGCGCCTGAAAATCTCTCTCTGAAATTGTTTTTGTCTTTTCAAGCAGCCTGTCAGCCAGGGTACTCTTACCATGGTCAATATGTGCTATTATGCAGAAATTCCGGATGTTATCCATTTTATGAGGCCGCCTTTTAAATCAGCTGCAAATATATAAAAATATATAAAACAGAAGGGACATGCTGGTGCATGTCCCTTCAAAAAATAACTATCTGATTATTCAGTTATTACATCATACCTGGCATACCGCCGCCCATTCCGGCAGGTGGCATAGCCGGTTTATCTTCCTTCTCCTCAACAATAACTGCCTCGGTTGTAAGGAACATTCCAGCCACTGAAGCTGCATTTTCAAGAGCTACGCGGGTTACTTTTGCAGGGTCAATTACACCTGCTGCGAAAAGATTCTCATAGGTATCAGTCTGTGCATTGTATCCGTAGTCAGCTTTGCCAGCCTTAACGTTCTGAACAACAACAGCACCTTCTTTTCCTGCGTTAGCTGCGATCTGACGAAGTGGTTCTTCAATAGCGCGTTTTACTATCTCAATACCTACTGTCTGATCTTCATTGTCACCCTTGAGTTTGTCAAGAGCTGAAATAGCGCGGATATAAGCTACTCCTCCGCCTGGAACTATACCTTCTTCAATTGCCGCGCGTGTTGCATGAAGTGAATCATCAACGCGGTCTTTCTTCTCCTTCATTTCAACTTCAGAAGCTGCGCCTATATAGAGAACTGCTACGCCTCCAGCCAGTTTGGCAAGACGTTCCTGCAGTTTTTCCTTATCATAGTCTGAAGTTGTTGTTGACATCTGCTGCCTGATCTGAGCAACCCGTGCCTTAATATTATTCTTGTCACCGGCTCCGTCAACAACTGTGGTGTTCTCCTTGCTTACGGTAACTTTTTCAGCTTTGCCAAGCATATCAAGAGTAGTGTGCTCAAGCTTGAGGCCCTTCTCTTCTGATATAACTGTTCCGCCTGTAAGTATTGCTATGTCTTCAAGCATTTCTTTCCTTCTGTCGCCAAATCCTGGAGCTTTAACGGCACAAACCCTTAATGAACCACGGAGACGGTTAACAACGAGAGTTGCAAGAGCTTCGCCTTCAACATCTTCAGCAATGATAAGAAGAGGACGGCCTGTCTGAGCAGTAGCTTCAAGAACAGGAAGCATATCTTTCATTGTCGATACCTTCTTGTCATAGATAAGGATGAAAGGATTTTCAAGCTCAGCTTCCATCTTCTCTGCATTTGTCACAAAATATGCTGAAATATAACCACGGTCAAACTGCATACCTTCAACAACCTCAACTGAAGTAGTTGTGCCTTTTGACTCTTCAACAGTTATAACGCCTTCCTTATGAACCTTACCCATAGCCTCAGCTATAAGCTTGCCGATCTCCTGGTCATCATTTGCTGATATTCTGGCAACCTGCTCAATTTTGTTCAGATCGTCACCAACAACTTTTGCCTGGCTCTGAATATTCTTCACAACTTTTTCAACAGCCTTGTCAATTCCTCTCTTAACGTCCATCGGGTTTGCACCAGCAGTAATGTTCTTGAGACCAACATTTATTATAGCCTGTGCAAGCACTGTGGCAGTTGTTGTTCCGTCGCCGGCAATGTCACCGGTTTTTGAAGCAACTTCCTTAACCATCTGTGCACCCATATTCTGATAAGCATCACTAAGCTCAATGTCTTTAGCAACTGTAACACCATCCTTTGTTATCTGGGGTGCTCCGAATTTTTTCTCGAGAACCACATGACGGCCTTTAGGACCGAGGGTTACTTTTACTGCATCTGCCAGCTGATCAACACCTTCCTTAAGAAGTGCGCGGGCGTCAATATTGAATTTAATCTCTTTTGCCATATTTTCAGATTTTTATTGGTTACGAATTGTTATGCAATAAATAAAATGTCAGTCTGTGAAATGAGAAGATAATCTTCACCATCAATTGTAAGTTCCTGACCGGAGTACTTTCCGTAAAGAACCTGATCACCCTTCTTAACTTCCATTTCCTCATCTTTTTTTGGTGCGCCTACAAGTACAACCTTACCTGAACGGGGTTTTTCCTTTGCAGAATCGGGAATAATAATACCGCTTGCAGTCTTTTCTTCTGCTTCATTTGGTTTAACAAGAACTTTTCCTGCTAAGATTTTACCTTTGATTTGTGCCATTTTATTTAGTTTTAAAGTTAAACATCAATTCTGACTCCGATTATGATCACATTCCATGCCAAAGGCCAAAAAATGCCATTTTGGAACTCTTTTCTCCTGCTTTGTGACATTATTCTGTCAGTTTTTTCGTGAATATGTCACCCGGTAAAGCTAATATATTAATTTACAATAATATAGTATTAAAAAACAAAAGTGTCAGTTTGTGACAAACTGACACTTTTATATACAATATTATTAATTGTCCTTAATTCTGTGGTTTCTGCTGGTCGCCTGTTGTTGTAGTTGTTGAAGGCGGTACAGCTGTGGGAAGAGTAGGAATGGCATTTGGATCAACGGCATTCTGTATCTGGTTCTCAATCCTGGAACGACCTGATTCAGCACCTCTGGGGATTGTGGCTGTAGCAACAACGCATAGAATAACTATTGCTGCGGCAAGGGTCCAGGTAGACTTTTCAAGGAAGTCAGCTGTCTTGCGAATTCCCATTGTCTGACCTGCAGAAGTGAAATTGGCTGCAAGACCTCCTCCTTTCGAATTCTGTACAAGTACTATCATTATCTGAAGAACACATGCAACAAGTACAAGAACTGAAACAAAAATATAAATTCCCATCTCTCTACTTTTTTATAAATTCCTTTACTTTTTCAATTTGAGCTGCAAAGTAACTGCTTTTTTCCGGATATTTCAAACTTAATTTTTCATAGATTTCTGTTGCCTTTGAATAATATCCCTGATTTATGTAAATTTTTGCCAGAGTTTCCGTAACCAATCCTCCCTTTTCCTCAACGTGTGGCTTTGAAAGGTCATCAACCGGAAGATTTGATTTTTCACGCAATGGCTCTATCCTGGGATTTAAATTGATAAACCTGTCGATCAGCTCGGTTTGCTTTTGTTTCTTTGTATCAACTTTCCCGGCAGAATCTTCATCCTGCTCTGTTCCGGGAAGCTCATATTCTGTAACTGGAGCAGGGGAATCTGAAGCTGAAGTATCTAGTTCAAGAAGGTCTGGTCCGCCGGGAGATGAAAAGCCGGGATCCATAAAGACCACCCTTTCTTCATCGCCTTCTTCTTCACCCTCCATAACCAGGATAACACTTGCCGATTCATCTTTTAATTCATCATCTTCAGGCCGAAGAATATCATGTATTAAAACTGGCTCATCCCTTCCAGTGTCTGAATCGTTCTCTTCTTCTCTTTCAATTTCCGAAATCAGCTGATCAGAGTTTGCAATCTCTATTACAGTCTGCCCTGTGTCAGCACCTTCCTCAATTGTGATCTCAGGGGCTTTTACTTTGTTCTCAACCTCTTCAGAAAGCGTTTCAGTGACCTGATCTGCAGGAAGTGTTTCAGTGCCCTGAAATATTTCCCTGTTCAGAAAATAGTATAGCACCTCCCTGTCAGCTATGTGCATTGCTGATTCCCTGAGTTGTTTCTCAAACTTAATATCTTCATTATCCTTAAGGCCCTTCAGAAGCAATAAATGAGCGCTCTGGAAATAAGGAAAAAGGTCTATTAACTCATAAACCTCTCCCAGAGTGCTTTTGCTGAAGGAAGACTTCTTCCCCAAAAGATCCAGAAAATCAGTCCTGTTCATCCGTAACTACCAGTTTACGAAGGCTTTATTGAAAACATCCTCGATTATGAGCTCTATAATTTTCTCCGAAAGATCCTGCTCTACTGCACTTAGGTCAAGGTTGCTGTCATAATCTTCATACCTTGAAAAAGTCTGGTCGAAGCTTAAATCAGTATCAACAGTATTTGTGAACTTCACTCTCACAGTGATTGTGAACCTGTTCATTGCAGCATAGGCATCGGCAGCAACTGTAAGGGGTGCAGTCCTGTAATCGGTTATCTCACCCTCAAAGCTCACATCGCCCAGGTTGCTAATAACTTCAAGATTGGTTTGTGCCTTGCATTTATCTATCAGGGCATCAGTGAATGCCTGATCGAGACCCGGCTGAACAAGGGCAGCCCTGTTAAGGAAATTCTGAACGCTCAGAGTCTTTACCTGAGGAGAAATACTTGCTCCTGAGAAGGAATATGACACCTTGCAGCCTGCAATGGCAATTATGAATACCGGCAGAATAACAGCAAGCAATACCCTTATCCTGTATTTACGAATCAATACCATATTCCTTTATTTTTCTGTACAGAGTGCGTTCTGAAATCCCAAGTTCCTGGGCGGCAAGTTTCCTTTTGCCCTTATACTTTTCGAGGGCCTTGTTTATCATCTCAACTTCCTTGTCAGCAAGAGACAGCGACTCTTCAATTATTTCCTCTGTATCCTGAATATTGTTTCTTGAAGTGTGTACCTGAAAGTCCGGAGCGGCAGTGGCTGCTTCAGCGGTATTGGGAATATCGCCTGCGGCTTCCCTGAAAAGGTTTTTTATATGTGCTGAACTATCGTCATGGAACTCCAGGTCGACATCCCCCCTGCGGATAAGATCAAAAACAAGCTTCTTAAGATCGTTCATGTCACTCTTCATATCGAAGAGAATCTTGTAAAGCAGTTCCCGTTCAGAGGCAAAGGATCTTTCCTCTTCCTTTC
>JAKLDT010000130.1 GCA_022703405.1 Bacteroidota bacterium
GAAGCAGGGCGCCTTTTTAAAATAAGTGTGGAATAAATATGTCTCGCTGCATTTCCTCGTGCTAAAAGGATAGGCGCCCTGCGGTTCTGTAAATATAATAAATATTTTTAAGTTAACATGCCTCCACAGACATGAATTGTTTGTCCGCTGACATACGATGACAGATCAGAAGCAAGATACAATGCTGTATTTGCCACATCCTCAGGTGTTCCTCCTCTTCTGAGCGGTATTTTATTAGCCCACTCTGTTTTAACGTCTTCAGGAAGTTTCTCAGTCATTTCGGTAATTATGAAACCCGGGGCAATTGCATTGCATCGTATATTTCTTGATCCTACTTCTTTTGCCACGCTCTTTGTAAAACCGAGTATCCCTGCCTTTGAAGCAGAATAGTTACTCTGACCTGCATTTCCTGAGACACCAACAACCGAGCTCATGTTTATTATTGAACCGCTTTTCTGCTTCAGCATTGTGTTTAGAACAGCTTTTGTAAGGTTAAAGACCGATTTCAGGTTAACTGTGAGAACAAGGTCCCACTGTTCTTCTGTCATTCTCATTAACAGAGTATCGCGTGTAATTCCGGCATTATTAACAAGTACATCAATTCTTCCGAAATCCTTTACAATCTGTTCTGCAACCTTCTGGGAATCTTCAAAACTGGCTGCATTTGAAACATAACCTTTGACCCTGACTCCATGACCTCCAAGCTCCTTTATTGTTGACTGGAAATCTTCATCATCAGCAATATTTGTAATAGCGATATCAGCACCTTCCAGTACAAATCTGTGAGCAATCGCTTTACCTATTCCTCTTGATGCTCCTGTAATAAGTGCAGTTTTTCCTTCTAATAATTTCATGTCTGTCAGTTTTAAAATTCGTGCAAAATTAATAAAAAGCTGTAAAAGCATTAGAAGCTTTAAAGGCTTTAGAGGCTTTAATGGCATTTTGGTCAATAAAGCCTTTACAGCCTTTACAGCCTCTACAGCCTTAAATTCAGTGCTTTAGCAACTGTGCTTCCAATTTCGGCAGGCGACTGAACAACATGAATCCCGCATCTCTGCATGATCTCCATTTTTGCAGCTGCAGTGTCGTTTTTGCCACCAACAATGGCGCCTGCATGTCCCATTTTTCTGCCTTTGGGAGCAGTCTGGCCTGCAATAAAACCAACAACAGGCTTTGTTCCGTTTTTCTGAATCCATTCAGCAGCTTCGGTTTCCATGCTGCCTCCGATTTCTCCAATTACTATAATTGCATGAGTATCTTTATCTTCCATCATCAGTTTAACAGCATCGAGAGTTGTTGTTCCAACTACAGGATCACCTCCAATTCCTATGCAAGTTGATTGACCGAGTCCCATTTTAGTGACCTGGTCAACAGCTTCGTAAGTGAGTGTGCCTGAGCGGGATATTATGCCGACATGGCCTTTCTTATGAATAAAACCAGGCATTATTCCAACCTTTGCTTCTCCCGGAGTTATTATGCCAGGGCAGTTCGGACCTATGAGCCTGCATTCTTTAGTTCTGAGGTGATTCTTTACCTTCACCATATCTGATACAGGGATTCCTTCAGTAATTGCGATTATCAGCATAATGCCTGCATCTGCAGCCTCAAGTATTGCATCAGCGGCAAAGGCCGGTGGCACGAATATTACCGTTACATCAGCTCCAGTAGAATTTACAGCATCTCTGGCAGTATTGAACACCGGCAGATTCAGGTGAGTCTGTCCCCCTTTTCCGGGTGTAACCCCTCCCACTACTTTTGTGCCGTACTCAATCATCTGTGTGGCATGGAAAGTTCCTTCACTGCCGGTAAAGCCCTGGACTATTACTTTAGAATCCTTGTTTAGCAGTACGCTCATAAGTATGAATGTTAATTATTTATTCCAATCAGTAAGCGGTTAATGCAAGATACTATTTACTCTTTTACCTTTTTCAAAAATATCCAATAATTCTATGTAACTGTCAATCTTTGAGTGATAATTATCATTCTCCGCGTTCTGGGAGTAATTAAAAAGTGACTGTGTAAAAAGAAAGTGATTATTTTTTAGTCCGGATTATTTAATCCATAACCATTGAAATTTAACTTCCTCACCATCAGCAGGATTCACAAACATTTCAATATCGTAAAAACCGGTTTGGCTGAAATTCAGTTCCCCCAGGTGAGAAGAACTGAAATTGTCGATTATCCAGTTTGACCTGGGCTCTTCAACAGTTTTTCCAGTATTTTTTATCCTGTGATGAAGTGAACCTGCCACGGTTTTTATCTCAACTGAATTTTTTTCTGAACCACCCTGATAGCTGTATGAAATGTCCAACTTTTTTGGCCCCGGAGCATCTATATATATTGTCCAGGTTAGCTTAACAGGATCTTTGAGAGAAATATAATCCGGGACAGTCCCTCCTTTCTGCTTTGCAATAAAAGTATAAGTGCCTGATTCGGATGCTGTGTTTTCCGGTTTCAGTGAATAACCACCCTCCATGTTTTTGGCAACAAGATCATCAATATGAGATGGATATTCTCTGAATTCCATTGCAACAACAGGTATTATCTTATTATTAATTGATTCAGGCAATTGTAGAGTTATAAGGGCCTTGTCGTGTTTAAAACTTATAGGTGTTTTGTCTTTATCACCAGCCAGATAGACGATCGCCGGAGCTGAGTCTATACCGCTGACATTTAAAATTCCGCTGACAGGATTACTGAACAAATGCAGGTAAATCAGTGTCTTGTCCTGATTTTTCCTGCAGGTCATTACGCCCCAGTCATTGTAATTAACAGGCAGATCATAAGCACCTGCTCCATATATTGATTCTCCATTACTTTTTAACCACTCTCCCATTTCGGCCAGACGATTCTCAATTTCAGGCTGCACGGACCCTGCCGGCCCCGGACCGATATTTAGAAGCATGTTCCCGTTAAGACTTACATTTTTTATTAGCGACTGCAGTAATTGAGTAGTGGATTTATACTGGAAGTCAAGTTTATTATAGCCCCACGAATGTGCTACTGTGGCAGGAGACTGCCAGGGAAAATCCTTTTTAGTGACACCAAATTCATTATCTCCAAGTTCCTGGAAATCAACGTCCGGATCTTCTTCAACAGAAAGACCGAGACGTGAATTAATAAGACAATCCGGCTGCAGTTCCCTGATAAGGGATTTAAGCTGGACCAGCTGGTCCTTTGTTACAACTGTTTCCGAGTGATGTATCCACATGTCGAACCATATCATACTGATTGGGCCATAGTTTGTCAGCAACTCCCGCATCTGAGGTATTACCTTTTCCTGCCAGTATATATCATAATTTTCAGGAGAGATTCCTGTCAGTTCCCTGGAATGATCCCATCCGTAGCGGTGTTCCCAGTCAACCCAGTGAGAGTAATACAAACCAAGCTTTAGTCCATGCTTTTTGCATGCATCTGCAAGTTCTTTTACAAGGTCACGTTCAGGATTTGTATATTTGGCAATATTATAACTATTTGATTTGCTGTTCCATAAAGCAAAGCCATCATGATGTTTGGCAGTAAGTGTGACATATTTCATACCTGCTTTTTTTGCCATGATCACCCATTTTTCAGGATCAATTTTGTTCCAGTCAAAATTGTCTATCAGGGTGATATATTCATCCCGGTCAATCCTGTTTCTGTATTGTATCCACTCAGCGTAGTTGTTGTCATTTCTGAGTTTCTCTCCTTTCCAGACACCTTCAGCACCACTGTATAAGCCAAAATGAATGAACATTCCAAAGCGGTCATGAATAAACCAGTCAGTTCTGGAATTAATCTTCTTCTGACCGGATACTATTCCGGCTGACGCCATAATAAAAAGGCATAAGAGAATTTTTTTATACCGGGAATCAGTGTTTTTCATATTCCAGTAATAAGTTTTTGTAGTTTGAACAAATATATTCTTTTAATCTTTTAGTACTGTCTTAAATAAAACTGTCATCACTCTGCTTAAGTTTCATAAATTTGCCCTGTCCGAACTATAGAAAAATGATCAGATCTGATTTGACAATCTGTGCTCCTGCAAGCGGTTCAGGTGGTGCAATATCCGTAATAAGGGTGAGCGGTAAGGATGCTTTTGAGATTGTTTCAAAGGTATTCTTCCCTTCAGATAATACTGTTAATATATTAACAATCAGTGGGTTCAGGGTAGTTTACGGAGAAATACGATCAGGTGATGAAGTTATAGATGAGGTACTTGTGAGCATATTCCGGTCGCCGCACTCCTATACCGGAGAAAACAGTGCAGAGATATCATGTCATGCTTCTCCTTACATAGTCAAGAGTATTCTGGAACTTCTGATAAAGAATGGAGCCAGTGCAGCGCGACCGGGTGAGTTCACACAGAGGGCTTTTCTAAATGGTCAGCTGGATCTTTCACAGGCAGAGGCTGTTGCAGATGTTATCTCATCTTCGTCAGGTGTGGCGCACAAAATAGCAATGAACCAGTTACGGGGAGGTTTCTCAGGCGAGATTTCAAACCTGAGAGCTGAATTGCTGAACTTTGCCTCACTTATAGAACTTGAACTTGATTTTGGTGAAGAAGATGTGGAATTTGCCGACAGAGGTGATTTGAAGGCAATTATTGTCCGGGTTAAGAATCTGACTGACAGACTTTCAGAGTCGTTCAGCTTAGGAAATGCTTTAAAGAACGGAATTCCTGTAGTAATAGTCGGAAAACCAAATTCTGGCAAATCAACACTATTGAATGTACTTCTTCAGGATGACAAGGCAATAGTATCTGATATCCCTGGCACAACAAGGGATACAATTGAAGATACAATTGTTATTGACGGAATTGAATACCGTTTTATTGACACTGCAGGTTTACGTGAGACTACTGATGTAATTGAATCACTGGGTATAAGAAAAACATTTGAAAAGATAGCGCAGGCCTCTGTAATACTGCTTGTTGATGAAATTACTGACTCACCCGATCAGATTAACGGCAGAATCAAGGCGATACGGGAAAAAATTGACGGGACTGATAAGAAACTGATAATACTGATAAATAAGTCGGATACTTCTGATTACAATTTGCAGGGTGAACTCTCAAAAAGAATCAACAGGGAAGCAGGTGAAGAATTGCTATTCATATCTGCCAAAGAAAAAGCCGGACTTGATGGACTTCGCAGTATTCTGTCTGAATCAATTGCTGTTTCGGGATCGAGTCTCGAAAACGTAATGGTCACAAATGCAAGGCATTATGAGGCATTATGTAAAGTTTCAGTAAGTCTTGGCAGAGTGCTTAACGGACTTGAAGAAAATATAACTGAGGAGCTAATTGCTACAGACATCAGGCAGGCAATTCACTATCTGGGAGAAATAACAGGAGAGATAACATCTGATGAAATCCTGGGTAATATTTTCAGGAACTTCTGTATAGGAAAGTAAGCCTGTTGATAACTATCCGGAGCGTTTAAAAATGATTTTGTAATTTTAAATCAGAAACCTGGAAACAGAGATTTTAACAAATTTCTCTGAGCAATCAGCTCATCGATAAGTATTAATAAGAAAATTTAAAGAATATATGAAAACAAAGTTCATTCCTTTTGAAACAATTGAGAAATTTATGACAGGTATTCTTGTGAAAGCAGGTTTGCCTGAAAACGATGCAAGGATAGTTACAGATGTCCTGACCAATGCAGATAAGTATGGATTTGATTCACATGGTGTTAATCGTCTAAAACCGATATATCTTGACAGGATAAATGATGGCATACTCAATCCTTCAACTCATGTTGAAATTGTGAAGGAAGGTCCGACAACTGCTGTTATTGACGGCCATAATGGAATGGGTCATGTAATTGGTTCAAGAGCCATGGGACTTGCAATTGAAAAGGCCGGAAAATATGGAATGGGCATGGTAGCTGTCAGGAATTCAACCCATTACGGTTTTGCAGGTTATTATGCCCTGATGGCAGTGAAGCATAATATGATTGGCATTACAGGTACAAATGCCCGGCCATCAATAGCGCCAACTTTTGGTATCGAGAACATGCTTGGTACAAATCCGTTAACATTTGGTATGCCAACCGATGAGGATTTCCCGTTTTTGCTTGATTGTGCAACATCAATAACACAAAGGGGGAAAATTGAACTCTATGCCAGGGAAGGGAAAAACCTCCCGAAAGGATGGGTTATTGACGAAAATGGCGAGAGTAAGACAGATTCAAAGGAAGTGCTTGATGATCTGATAGCAGGAAGGGCAGCTCTTACTCCTCTCGGAGGTGTTGGTGAGGAGACTGCCGGATATAAAGGTTATGGCTATTCCACAGTTGTTGAAATACTTTCAGCAGCACTTCAGCAGGGTGCCTTCATGAAGATGCTTCTTGGCACAAAAGATGGTAAAAAAGCGCCATATCCCATCGGGCATTTTTTCATCGCAGTTGATATAAGTGCATTTACAGAGCCTGCAGACTTCAGGAAGACAGCAGGAGAAATACTCAGGGAGCTGAGAGCTTCGAGGAAAATGCCCGGACAGAACAGGATATACACAGCTGGTGAAAAAGAATATTATACCTGGATGGACAGAAAAGATAAAGGAATCCCTTTCAATGATCAGCTTCTTGATGAGTTCAGTGGACTGTGCAGATCTTATGGAATGCCGGACTACCTTAAATATTTCGAAAAATAGGCTAAGGAGAGATTCCTGCTATTTAAGTTTTGTATTGAACCAGTAGAGCATTTCAGTTTTCATCTCATCGGTATAAACATGCCCGGTGTTTTTGTAAATGATGCTTCTGAAATTGTCACTTTTATTGTACAGAGAGTAAACGGTATCAAGTTTCTGTTCAAGTACTTTCATGCCTTCAAGCGGAGATCCTGCATCACTGTCGCCTGTAAGAACCAGGAAGGGCCTTGGGGCAATAAGTCCCATAATAGCTTCAGTATCAAAATGATTCAGAATTCCGGAAACAAAATAATATATACCATGTGCTTTTAGCTGACGTTGCTCAATAAGTTCCTTATATCTTGTAAAGCAGGCTACTCCTACAACTGCCTTTATTCTGTCGTCGATAGCTGCAAGCCACCATGCGCGTGTGCTTCCCATGCTCATACCTTCTGCTCCTATCTTTTCAGGATCTATCTCAGGCCTTGTCACAAGGTAATCCAGCGCTATCTGTTCATCACGAAGCTGCATGCCCCAGAGTGACCGTCCAAACCACAGGTTGATTTTAAACTGTGACATTTCCTGATCTGAACCATTCTGTTGTCTTTCATCTTCACCTGCAGGTCCTGTACCGAGTCGTTCACCATTGAAATAGCTGTCAATGGCCATTACCGCATAGCCATGAGAAATAAGTAAGGCAGTGACATCCTGTGCTGTGTTTGAATTATAACCCAATATATTTTCCTTACTGCTGCTGTGTCCGTGCAGTCCAACTATCACCGGTACCCTGCCCTTGATGCCGGAGGGTATTGCAAGATAACCCGGAATCCAACAATCTGCTTCATTGTTAATCAGAAACTTTTCAAGGGTATATCCATTTTTAATTTCCTTGGAAATAATTCTGACTTCAGGCTTAACAGGCCTTGCAGGAATATCGCCAAGCAACTTAATCAGTGTTTCTTTGACCTCAACCCGCTTTTTTAGCCAGTCAGACTGTTTTTCAGGAAATTTGAAGTCAGGATAATTCCATTTCCTGTAATACTCGGGAACACCTTCCCAGGGTTTCTGCCAGACACTGTCAGGTGTAAGGGCGTTTTGTGATTCTGCTTTGTAAGTTGTTAATAACAAAAGAAATATGCTTATTAACTGAACAAATACTCTGTTTGGTTTCATGGTATTATTTTATGGTCTTGCGGTCTTGCAGTCCTGGGATCGGGAAGATCTTTTTTCATTTTAATTTACCGTATTCCCTTGCATAGCCTGAGTTTGCTGTGACTTCATCGAAGAACCAGGGAAACATCCCGACTATGACTCCGTCGGTCGCTTTGATATTTTCAAACGCAAATCTGAAGGCTGCCATTACTTCATTCTGATTGGAACATAAACGTCCTGCCCCGAGTATTTTGAATCCAAGACAGGGCTGTTTTACCTGTCGCATTACAGAAGTCATCGTTTTCGGATCATCTTTCATAAAGTGATAGCTGCCAACAGGCAGTGCAGGTAGCTGTTCAGGATGTTCCATTTTGCGTGTAAGGTAATAAAAGCAGCACATGAAGAAATCCACTTCCCATCCTTCATCCGCAATTCTTTTGATAACATCAGGATTATGGGCAGATACTCCGGCAAGTATACCCTGGTCTTTGACTGCTTTGACAAAATCATGCACCACATCCGCCTTTCC
>JAKLDT010000131.1 GCA_022703405.1 Bacteroidota bacterium
GCCGTTTTGGCCTTTTTCCGGGCCTGCAGAAAGTTTTTTTATTAAATTAGTGTTTCTTTTAAAATGATCTGGTATGGGAAAGCTTCTCGACAAGCTTAATTATAAGGGCCAGCCAAGGGTAGCATTATTGAATTCCGAAGAAAGCTTTGCAAGGATAATAAGTTCAGAGCTTGAAAATGTAATTATAGATAATGAAATAGATCCTCGTTGCCCATACAGTTTTATTATAGTATTTGTCAGAAGCATTGCAGATGTTGAAAGTTTTACTCCGCCGGTATTGCACAATCTTACTTCCGATGGGATTCTCTGGTTCTGTTATCCTAAAAAGACCTCGAGGCATTTCAAATCGGACCTGTCAAGGGATCATGGCTGGAAGGCTCTCAACGACTCGGGACTTTATGGAATTAGGATGGTTTCAATTGACGAAGACTGGTCGGCCATGCGGTTCCGCAATATAAAACACATAAAATCCACAAGTAGCCGGTTTCCAAAAAGCAATGTCTGAATTATTAAAATAACAATATGATAATCAGAATTATAGCAATTATCGTAGCTCTTGCCGGACTGGCAATTGTTCTATATCTTCTGTTCGGAAAAAACCAGAAGCCATGGGATCAGATGTCGGAGGAGGAGCAGAAAAGGAAGAAAACTATTATGACAGGCGGCATTCTTGTTTTCCTGGCAGGCCTGCTTGCTGCAATATTCCTTGGAAAGAAGAAACAATAACATAGCCTTGATACTAACTTCAGTAATTGAGACAGAACTGGGCCCCATGATTGCCGGAGCGGTGGATGAAGGCATCTGCCTTTTTGAATTCCACGACCGGATAATTATGAATTCTGAGCTTGATGACTTGAAAAAATACCTTTGGCAGGAAACTGAAGGAGGAGAAAACGAACATATCACCGCACTCAGAATACAGATCAAAGAGTACTTTGATGGTTCAAGACAAGCTTTTGATCTTCAGCTTATAACACCCGGCACAGGATTTCAGCAGAAGGTATGGAAGGAGCTGCTCACAATACCATACGGTACAACCAGGTCATATCTGCAGCAGGCACAAGCTCTGGGAAATACTGCATCAATAAGAGCTGTTGCAGGAGCTAACGGAAAGAACAGGATTGCAATTATTATTCCATGCCACAGGGTAATAGGTTCTGATGGAAGCCTTACCGGCTATGGAGGAGGGCTCAAAAGAAAGAAATGGCTGCTTAACCATGAAAAACTTCACTCGGGAAGGCAGACTGAACTCACTTTGTTCTGAATTACAAAAAATACAAATTATATGAAAAACTCATTCAAATACAGGAATATATTGTTCACAAGCCTCACACTAGCACTTATATTATTAAGCGGTTGTGCGGACAATGAAAATATTGGTGCCTGCCTTACCGGTCATCAATATGGTTTTTTCGGAGGCTTATGGCATGGATTCATAGCGCCATTCGACTTTATTGGCATGTTGTTCGATAAAGATATTACAATGTACGCACAGAACAATAATGGCGGCTTGTATGCCTTAGGCTTTTTGCTTGGAAGCGGCGGATGGGGTTTCTTTGGCAGCAAGGGAGCAAGCAGGGTAAGAACCAGGAAAGTCAATTTCCAGTCGGACAAATTTGATCATGCCGAGATAGTTGAATGATCAGTTTATTACAGCCATAACTTTTTCTCCAGGGCCTACTGATTTTATCTCAAGATCAAGTACAGGAGCCTCTGCTCCGCTGAACCTGCATGACAGTTCAATCCGGACCGTACCATGCTCAATCACGGGAATATTACCTGTATTGATTCTCCTCATCTTATTCCAAGTAAAATCACAAAGCCATACTTCAGATCCGTCACATACAATTCTTTGCCCGGGCTTAACCTCAACATCTATCGCAAACACCTGATAATCATTAATCTTAAGTTCAATACTCGAGGCTGAAGAATTCTTGTCTGTACCCTGAGCAGTTAAATAGAACTGTATTGCCTGCTCCTGAAAAGGATTTTCTGCTGTGAATTTTGTAACAACAGGTTCTCCGGTCTGCACTGCCCTGTTTTTATGAACAAAGCCTCTTGAAAGTTTCACCGGAAAAAGGTTCCAGCTGTTATCACCTGTGGCCTGAAGATGAAATTCATTTTTAGGATTCTTCATCCTTTCACGCTGATCATTCGTGAACACCTTCAGTCTTCTGGCTTTCTGCCATTCACGCACTGCCTCAAATAGCTGGTTTCTGTAACCATTCTTTTCAATTTTTTCATCAACCCTCAGCAGGTAACCGGCATTAAATGCGGCGCTTCTGGCCTGTATCCATTCCACTTCTTCAGGACGGAATTCCGGATTAAGAGTAAACCAGCCCAGCATTCCCGGCATCAGATTTCTTTCAAAAAATTTCTGATTTTCAATACGATAATTCACCTGGCTTTCCCTAAGGGCATTGTACCAGGGTTCGCCCCAGTTCATGAATGAATAAATATGCCAGTAATAATGAAAGGTGCCGGCACCGCATGTCAGCCTGTAACGGTCAAGGTTCTTATACCAGAGGTCAATGAACCTTGCAGCGCCATAACTGCCATGTCCGGTAGGCGATTCGCCTGCATAACCGTCGAAATCCATAAGATCGATTCCGGTCTCATTGCAAACCTGAGCAAGGCGTACAGCATACTCATCCTGAAGGTAAATATCGGGGTAGAATCCGGCATAGCTGTCGTTTGTAAGCTTGTCAACAGGTGAATCTGCAGGATGGGAAACTGCATTTGTGCCATATTGTCCACGCTGGCAGTCGAGCAGTCGCCAGGGCTCATTGTCAGACACTTTACGATAATTTATCAGTTCCTTTCCTATTTTCACAGTATGTGTCAGTCCGGCATATCTGAAATAATCAGGCTCCTTAACAAAAATCTCCTGGTCAGTTTTCCCTGTTTCCTTTGACAGAACAGAGCTGCCTGTCTTGCAAAGGCTGTCAGATGGCACCGGAGTAATGTAAGCATCATTTTTTTGTGTGAACATAGTAAGAGTATGGACACCCATTGAGATTCCATCCTTTCGGGCTTCATCAACTGCTGCCCTTATATCTTTCAATCCTCCCTTAAACCTCTCTGATGAATAATCAAAATGCCCCCATGTTTTAAAGATATCACCTATATGTACCAGTCTGAAACCACATTCCTTTGCATACTTCAGGCTTTTCACCGGGTCTCCTTCATTCAGCAGATAAGCTTCTCCAGGAAATTCTGATCTTTTGATCCATACACCATCCAGCATGGGGTGAGGAAGATTTTCACCAAGCTCTATCTTCTCAATAATATCAAGAGTCATGGGTTCGGGGCACCCGAAAAGAGCTATTGCGCTTCCTGCGAAGTCCACATCAATTGGTTCTGCATACTGCACCCAGTCTTTATTACCGAGCCAGTTAACTATTTTCCTGGGGATCCTTCTGTCGCGGGAAAAGAGCCGCAATTCGCTTCCCATGGAAGTTTTAACGGCAGCACTGCCCCTGTACAGTCTTACATACTCGGGCATGTCACCATCAATATTTACATTAACAGGTACCGGCCGGCCTATGAATTCACGCAATGAATCGGGCAAAACCTGTCCGGGCAGAGGATCAATAAATGCACCCCCGCCCCCATTGTCATCACCTTCAGGAAGTCCTTCAATTGTATTTATATTAAGTGCCTGCATACCCACAGCAAAACTGCTGTCACGCACCACACATATTGTTTCGCCGATCTTTTCATTTATTGAGACTGCATAAGGTCCCCAGACAATTGCTTCAACATTGTTGCGCGGTTCTAGTGTAAGCAGCTCAAGCCTGAGATAAGCACCTTTTGAGGAGATTTTTATTCTGGCTTCCGAACCATTGGGAAAATCAAGTTTTGCTATGCCTTCAGAAGCATTATATTCTATTGAAACCGGCTTGTAATATATTGAATCATCATAAAGGGCCAGAACGGGAGATCCGGCATTACCGGGAGAATAATTCTTCCCCGACTGTTTATCTTCCAGGGAAGAAATGAATCCGCTGGCAGTGATACCTACTTTTAAGTGATCCGTTTCAAGCACATATTTCTCATTCTTACAGGAAATAATCAGAAAAAAAGGAATTA
Source organism: Bacteroidota bacterium (assembly GCA_022703405.1). Lineage (GTDB taxonomy): Bacteria > Bacteroidota > Bacteroidia > Bacteroidales > VadinHA17 > LD21. The sequence continues at coordinate 4,093 of JAKLDT010000131.1, forward strand.
CGAATGCGAATATTAAATACTTCATTTACAATTACTTGTCAAATTAAATCTTAAAATGTCTGATGCTGCTTATGTTTCCTGCGGGCGTGCCTGTGAGCATAACCTCAAGGGTATATGAACCGGATGTTCTTACTGGTTCAAGGGAGAAACCGAATTCACTTTTCCCGAATGAAGGAACCATAATGCTCAGGTTCTTCTCCTGAACAACCTTATCGTCAAGTTTAAGGCGCATTACAACCATTCCCGACCAGGTTTTTTCAAGATCATTGATTGCAATAACAGGAACGGGTATTTTAACTCCCTTTTTTACTGTTTCGTCCCAGAAATCAATCATGACTCCCACAGGAGCAAAAGATGCTCTCACATACTTATAGAAATTTGGTTCCCATACCAGGTTGGCAACATCTGTCCAGTTATCACAGGTTTGTCCGTCAGGTCGGTCATATCCAAGGGCGGTGAAATGGAGTACTCCGGCTGCTTTTCTATGACATCTCCAGAATTCTGTTTCAGCGGCAGTATATTTAGCATACAGTTCCCACCTTTGTTCCGGCGTTGAGTTTTTGCCAAGCAGGTTTTCATATAGTTTTGCTGTGAGGGTGGTTGGTTTGCTGTCCCTGTTAAGCCACAGCCAGCCATATTCATTTATTATCACCGGATTTGTAAGCGGATTCTTTGAATTGTTTCCTTCCGGTATTATGCTTGCTTTCGCAATATCCCTGAGCCTGAACTCAGGATTTGAAAAATGATAGGGATGTGATTCAAAGATATCGCCGGGTTCACGTGTGGTGGTATAGCTGTTGTCCCAGGATCTTCCTGACATATCAAGATGTCTCACCATTGCAATTGCAGAGTCAACAGAAGGTTCAGTGAGAAGGTTCTCATTGCTGGCGTCCCAGATCACAACGCTTGGATGGTTCCATCGTTCCTCCATCCATTCCCTGTATTCAGCAGCCAGTTTTCCTGCATCGAGCTTCTTGGTCCATTTATTCCAGCCCGGGGCTCCATACCAGATCGGGAATTCATCCTGGATCATAAAGCCTTCCTCATCAGCTATGTTGTACCATTCTTCTGGTGGAAATCCGATACAGTTTCTGTATGAATTCCAGAACATGTCCTCCCTGAATTTCTGATGCATTACCCTCACCCACTGATAGTTCCATGGCAGATTACCACAATGCGGATCTTCAAAAAACCGGTAGAGTGTAATATTTGTTCCCCTCAGGAAATATGGTTTGCCGTTAAGCTCAGCCATGTTTGTTTCAGGATTGAACCTGAGTTCCCGCATACCGAAACGTGTCTTGTAACTGTCGGCATTAGTGTAGACCTCAAGAGTATAGAGGAAAGGATTTTCAGGTGACCAGAAAGTGCAGCCTGAAACGGGTATTGTAACATCAATCTGTTTTTCAGATTCACCTGCAAAGACAGTTTTCTCTGTTTCATACTCACCGGCTATTGTTCCTGTTTTATACTCTTTTATTATAAACTTCACTTTTGAGGCAACTTCAGCGCCTGAGTTCAGGATAGTGGCCCTTATCTTAGCTGACTTGTTTTTTATATCCGGAGCAAGCTGAACATTCCTGATAAAAGGAGAAGAACTCAGTATAAGTTCAACATTATCATAGATGCCGGATATGTATCTGACCTTCTCATAATCAAAACCGTCAGGAACATCATCAGGGAGTGAATTGCGGCATGAGCCTACGGCAATAACAAGTTCATTATCACCTTTTTTCAGATAGCCCCTGAGGTTGAAATATCCAGGAGTAAAGCCTGGAAGATGCTCTCCTGCAAATGTGCCGTTCACATAAACCCTGGTACCGAACATTGCTTTTCCCACCTTAAGAAGTACAACATCAGGACTATCATCAGCAATATTCACAGTTCTCCTGTACCAGTATGCATCTCTGATGCTGTCGTGCTGCGGGTAGTAATTATTTGGATTTCTGTCGGAGTACCTGTCAGGAACAGGGGGAGCAACTTTATCAATTGAAGGCTGAGCCAGTGTTACAAGGCCAGGTACCGGAACAGTATGATTGTATACAGGAGGCATAATATCCTTTTTGCCTTCAGCTAACTGCCAGGTTCCGTTTAATGAAACAGTCTGCCTGTTTCCGACTTTTGCCGTACACCCTGAGTACAGCAGGACAAAAATTGCAACAGACGAACAAAGGATGATTTTCTTCATCGGTCAGGTATTAAAGATTATGAAACTAAATATTAACCTCTCCAGGGCCGTGTGCGATTGACGTTTGCAAGTACGTTCAGAGCAATATTCACATCATCAACTATCTGGAAATCATACATTCCCACACAGATAAAGTCGGCACCGTTATCAAATGCATACTTAAATCCATTCTCCGGTTTCAGAGCGCCTGCAGCAAGAGTTTTGAAAGCAATCCATGGCTGATCGAGCGTAGACATGAAATCGATTGTTTCCTGTGGCTTGTGGCAGAAATTATTGTCCCTGAAACCCTGCTCGGGAACATCCTTGTTATCGATATCCACCTGTCTCGACCAGTAGTCGTGAGTATGAAGTGTCTTTACCCAGAAATCAGGGATGACTCCGTTTTCGATACAGGCCATAACCGATTCTATCCTGTGTGCACCAATGCCGGCAGGTCTGCCATATTTTCGTATCAGGTCCAGTCCTCTCTTAAGCTCGTCGAAGATGCCGGGCTGCTTGTTAAAGATTGCTATATCGGTTTTTCCTCCGTGGCTGTAGCAGACATCAGCTCCTCCCTTAATTGATATTTCAATTCCTTCAAGAAAATCCTTGCCGGCTCCGCAGTCGGAAAAGAATTTGATCTGGCCTCCTGTTTCATGCTTGTATTTCTGAATAACTCTCAGCTGTGCAGGATTTGAAATGATAGAATTTATTCCGCATTTTTCAGCAAGCATCAGGGTCTGAAAGACCTTTTCATCAGTGTGATACATTTTCACAAGCTTATCAACATAAATAAGGTCGCGTGCATGAGCCCAGCCTCCGATAAGGTTACCACCCATCATCATCTTGCTGATTTCCATGTCTCCGATTTTGCCTTTTGGCACCTGTCCCTTGAGAGATTCAAGTGAAGTGAACTGGAAACTTTTCAATGTTGCACTTGATACTGCGTCAGGTTTTTCTGTAAGATATTTCTTCTCAAAGCTGTCCCATTTGTTTTTCTTATAAACAACATAGGCAAAAGCTCCCAGGAAAGGAACGCTTATTAGGTCACGAAGAACTTCCCTTCTCTTGTCAGAATATCCGGCACCGGCCTTATCTGAAGGAATAGGAGCATTTGGTTTTTCATCTTTCCAGTTCTTTAGCCAGCGGTCGCCGCCGAACATCATATCGGCAGGAACAGAAGCAAATACAATAAGTAAAACAAGTTCAATCAGATTTTTGTCGACCCACTGGTATGTTCCTTCTGTAATAGCACCGAAGGTATAACCGAGAATTGGAGGATATGCAACAAAATAGAAGAAAAGCAATATGGCGCCTGCAATTGAAGACCACCTTACATAAAGCCCTATTATAAGGGATAATCCTATGAGTATCAGCCCCCAGACATTCATGAAATCCACGATGTTCATTACTCCGGGAGAGGAGGCCATTGAATGGAACAGATCAGCAAAAATCCATTTTGATCCCATCAGGTAGTATTTAGCTGTCCATGAAGGATTTATCAGCTTGGTGATCCCTTCATACATAAAATGCCAGCCAACGAGAATTCGGAGAATTGTCAGCATCCAGGATGTAGTCTTTTTCATAAACAGGCAGGTATTACTAAATAAATTATCAATTCCTAAAATCACACTGACCAATATAATAAAAAAAACATGCCTTTTAAAAAAAATTGACTTGTATCTTATTGTTTCCTAATTTTGTGGAAACAAACCACTTCCATGAAAGATACTTATTCTGGATCTGGTTCATTTTCCCACATTTCATACTGCCCCACCCTTAAACTGACTGGCGGCTGTTCGGGTGAATTTATTTTTCTCAGAGACCTGAATTTTCAGTTTACCTAATTAAGCCTTGCCTATGAAACGAAAACAGTTTAATGTTCTGAGATATGGGATAATATTTATTTTTCTGTTTTTCCCGGCTCCTTGTATGATCCTCCAGGGTCAGGAAATAGCCGGGACTGTCAGAACTGAAGATGG
>JAKLDT010000132.1 GCA_022703405.1 Bacteroidota bacterium
GGCAATGAACGCCTCTTCCTGGGCCTGCTCAAAATATCAATGTTTATCCTGCCCGGACCGTTAACCTGATAATAGGTCTTTATCGCTGAGATCATCTGATTCTGATAAGCTGCAGAATATCCGAGCTTAATAACAATGGTCTGTAAGAATTCCGAAATCTCATCTCCTGATATTTCATCAGGCTGCCTGCTGTTAAAATACCTGAAAAAATAATCCATCATCGACAGATATGCCTCCTTAGTGCGCACACTGTAACGCTTCTCATCAAGGTAATCAGCCATAAGTTCAAGCCCTTCTGAAACCCGGCTCCCAAAGCTTCTCTCATTAATCTCCTGATGAACCTTCTTCCGCTCTGTTTTGATATCTGAACTGACTTGATCCTTCTTCAGAATAACCGGCACTCCTTCCTTACTGAAATAATCAGCTAATGAATCACAGGTCATCTTCGACCAGGTGAAATACCATTCCCTGCGAGATGAATCATACCTGCCCCTGAAACTCCTCAATTCGTTTAGCCACTTCTTCTCATAAGGTATGGGAAGCCTTATCACAAGCGATCCTCCTTCCTCTGAAATCCTGAATTCAACAGAACCTGAAAGCGATCTTTGTGGTGCCGTCTCTGCCTTTTCTATCCTGTTGCCACATTCCTTATTAACAGGTTTATCTGTTCTGTCAGGTTCAATATGTTGCTGTAAATTCCTGTCGGAAGTCAGTCCGCTTATATCAATTTCTGCAACTTCTTTCAGCACTTTGATAATATTCCTCAGATCTGTCTCTGTATCAGAGGTGTAAAAGCACTTGTTTGTAGATGAAAATACTACTCTTGGTATCAGCTTTACCTTGTCCTTCAATCCTTCATCAAAACCGAAGAAGATGCCTATCCTTTCTTCTCCCCTGTGAAAGAACCGTTTCAATGTCACTTTCTTTTTCATAATACGCAGCGAGATTTAAATATTTCCTTCTTATGGCACAGCCCCGTCAGTCACAAGTAGCACTATTGACTAACAAGCACAAAATAAGGTAGTTGTAATGCTTTTCCCCAACATAAATTTCCCCTCACACGATCGCATTGCATAACAAATTTAGTAAACAGAATGAAGAAATGAAAGCAAAAGGACCGGAATTTATATGTTGAAGACAAATAGCTTAGTAAGAGGCGGAAAGGCGAAAGGCAGAAGGGCAGAAGGGCAGAAGGGCGCAGGGCGAAGGGCTCCCGATTGCTATCGGGAGGGCGAAGGGCTCTGACTAAAGACTAAAGACAGAAGACTAAAGACCACAAGTCGAAACGAAGTGGAGATCCCACCTCAGCGGGAACCGCAAGACAAAAGACTGCACGACCTAATACTCCGCTACCGGTGCCTTAAATGTTACCGGATCATTATTCAGTCCGTGTTTATAATTGATGACTTCAATATTTTCCGGAACGATCCTTATAAGTACGAAAATATCCTGCCAGCCGGGAATCCCATTCCAGTAGTCGCGTTTCATGCTGCTTAACAGGGCTTTGTCGTCAATGACTTCTGCGTTGCCTGTGATATTGACATATCCTTTTGCAACATTGTGATTTGCGAAATAGACCGATACCTTTGAATTGTTCCTTAGTTCTCTTACTTTTCTGCTTGATCTTGAAGTTGCAAACCAGATTGTTAAATCATCCTTCAGCGGAAAAGGATTCATAGTGCGTGTCTGAGGCTGACCTGTGGAATCGACTGTCACTAATCCGCAATATGAAGTCTCGCTGATTATTTCCCTGGCTGCCAGAATAATTGTGTCGCGGCTGACAGCTTTTTGTCCTGCAACAATGCTTCCGCTTATTGCAAAAAGCAATAATGAAAAAATGTAATTTCTGTTCATAAAATGTAATTGATAAAGATTGTGTAAATATTCATTAGCATCCTTTATAGTGTTCAATGCATTTTCAACATAAACTAGCTCACCATTTCAAGCTTTGATTTATAAGACCGTCAAAAATTATTTTACCCTAATTTTTCCTGAGGTTAAATCTGAAGAAGATATTAATATGATAAGGATAATAAACAAAAAGAATCATTGTCATAAGTTTGGTATTACAAAAAAGCTATTTTTGCGACGCGAAAACAATTTGAGTTAATAGATTCAGTCTCATTCAAATGGCTGATTTTCAAAATTATGCTGGAACGAAAGACAATTTTAGCTACGAAAAACACTCCGGAGATCGTACTAGATCCATCCGGAAAAATTCACATAAAAGGCCGTTCAATAAGCGGTGAAGTGAAAGCTTTGCCGGAAGAAGTTGAGATATGGCTTGATTCTTATTTGCTGGATCCCGGTGATATTACTCTTATTGAAATCTATCTCGACTATATTGGCGGTTTCAGCTCCGGGTATTATCTCGAGATTGTAAAAAAAATTAAAGATGCTCTCAGCCAGAATAAAAAACTTGTTGTGAACTGGTATTATGAGGAAGGCGATGAAGATATCCTTGAAAAGGGAGAGTGCTTTTCTATCTACCTGGGGCTTCCCTTTAATTTCATACTTCTGAAGGATCCTTCAGTAAATAATTTTGATATCAACAACCTTTAAACGTTAAATTAAGATTATTCCTTTAAAGGCCTCTGGTAATATTCCTTGTCATTATATAATCGAAGGGGAAGTTAATTACTGATGAAATGTGTTCTCCTCTTTCTATGATATCATGGTCGGCTTCTTCATGATACCATTGAATTTTTAACTTCTTATTGCGGGTTATCAATTGTGTAAGCTTCTTCAGGATATTTATTATGCTCACAGTTGTGAAACTGTTAAGATATTCAAATGCAAAAATGATGTGAGTGTTTTCATTAGGTTCCTTTAAATATTCATCTATCCATGCATTTATCCTGCCAAGCGTTTCATTATTTCCAGGTAAAAAACCTCTTCCTTTTATAACAAATACTCCGTCAGTATTAAAATGAATCTCATTGAGTTTGTCTGATGACAAAATATGCAATTTCTGTAAGGCCATTAATGTATTTCTATTATAATTTCAATTCCCCGCGCAATTATAATAAAAGTAATCATGAAATACACTATAGCTCTTTTTCGTAAATACGGAACTTTTTAACAACCTTGCAGCCTACGCGTTCATATTCACCTCTCATCTTGGTGTTATCTTCAAGAACAAGGTGGCTGTCGAGAAGCTCCATCTTCTGCCTGATGGCCGACTGAAGTATCTTCACACCCATCAGAACGTCAAGTCCTTTTCCTCTGTATTCCTTCTTTACACCGCCAAGCATCATAAGCAGTTTTTTGGACCTTTTTGAATCCCTGAGGATCTTGAAAATGCCAAAGGGGAAGATCCTTCCCTTTGCTTCCCTTATCCCGTTGCTGAAATCAGGCATGCCGATGGCAAATCCAACAATGGAATCCTTTGCCTTGATTACCTTCACAAACCTGGCATCAAGAACAGGCAGATACCTGTTGGCAAACTCAAGCTTCTCCTTGTCATTCAGGGGAACGAATCCATAGATCTCCTTAAACGTATCGTTCATAAGCTCAAGGATATCAATTATATATGGTTTCAGTTCCTTTATCGCATTGAATTCAAGTATTTTGTATTCCATCTGGTGCTCCATCCTTGCAAGCACCTTTTCATAAATGAGAGGAAATTGTTCCGGCAGCTTTCCAAGGTAGTTCACAAGATCAACCTTTTTCATATAACCTTCTTCCACCAGGAATTCAGGCATATATGGAGAGTTATTCGGGCTTGTCATGAACTGGGGATATTCAAATCCTTCAACCTGAAAACCCTGCGGATCCTTGTCTGAAAAACCAAGAGGACCCACAATCTTCTTCATTCCCTTCTCCCTGAGCCAGTTTTCCACGGCGCTTATAAGTGCATGAAACACTTCCCTGTCTTCATAACACTCCATGAAACAGAACCTTCCGTTCATCTCACTGTGAATTGAGTTGTATCTGTTGTTGACAAGACCCATGATCCTGCCCACAGGCTTCCCGTCCCTGAAAGCTAGAAGGAGGATTGCATCGGCGTACAGGTACGATTTGTTTTTCTTTTTATTGAACAGGAGCTTTTCGTCCATGTAAATAGGATGCAGCCATTCAGGTTCATTCCTGTGTACCTTCTCAGGAAGAAAAATAAATGTCCGGCGATCCTTATTTGTAAGAACCTCTTTGATTACTACCTGCCCCATGATCTTGCTTTTGTTTGGAAAAACTTGTGAAATATAATATTAATTGATGTGATTCTAAATAAAAAGGTCAGAAATCACGAATAATGCGAAGATAACGCTTGCTATGCTATTTGTTGTACCGAATGCCAGGTTCACCCTGCTGAGGTCATCATGTTTTACAATAAGGTGCTGATAGAGAAGCAGACCCGAAAAAACAGCTGCTCCTGACCAGAACAGAATACCTGCATTTCCATAAAAACCAGCTGTGATAACAAGAATAAAAGTTATTATATGGAGAGCTGAAGAAATAATAAGGGCATTCTTCCTGCCTGTCAGTGACGGAATAGAATGAAGGCTGGCTGACTTGTCGAAATCATCATCCTGCAGGGCATAGATAATGTCAAAACCACCTGACCAGGTAAGCACAATAAAGGAGTAAATCACAGGAAGGAGGTCAAATTTCCCGGTAACAGATATATATGCTCCTATTGGCGCCAGGCTCAGTCCAAGCCCCAGTATGAGGTGGCAGAGCGCTGTAATTCTTTTTGTGAGGCTGTAGCCAAGTATCACTGCCAGGGCAACAGGTGACAGCCATAAGGTGAGCCTGTTGATGAAGTATGTTGTAAGTACAAACAAGCCGGCATTGGCAATAACAAAAACTGTTGCTGCCAGGGGTGAAACTTTTCCTGAAGGTATTTCCCTGTTGCTTGTCCTCGGATTTATCGAATCAAAATGCCTGTCAGCCAGTCTGTTGAAGCCCATGGCAGCATTCCTTGCAAAAACCATGCACAATATTATAAGAAGCAGAAGCCGCAGGCTGAATTCCTGTCCTTCGGCCGATACGGCAAGAGAGAAGCCGATAAGGGCAAAAGGCATGGCAAATACAGTATGACTGAATTTTACGAGAGAAAAATACTTTGAGATCTTTTCAAAATGCACTTTCATTGCTCAAGAAGCTTCCTGTAGGTTTGGTACTGTTCTTCTGAAAACGCAACAAAAGTAACTTTTTCAGGAAATTTGTTTTTCATCAGGAATCTCTTTGTTTCATTTACGGCAATAAGGGCAGCCAGGTCAGAGGGGAATCTGTATGCACCTGTTGAGATACCCGGAAAAGCAATTGTTCTGAGCTTGTTCTGCATTGCAAGTTCGAGAGAGGTCTGGTAACATGACGCAAGCTTTTCGGGCTCATCCCTGTGGCCTCCGTACCATACAGGACCGACAGTGTGAATAACATGTTTTGCACTCAGTCCGTATCCTGCAGTTATCCTCGCTTTGCCTGTCTCGCAGCCATTCAGCTTCCTGCATTCTTCAAGCAATCCGGGACCGGCTGCAGCATGAATGGCGCCGTCAACACCGCCACCTCCCAGCAATGAGTTGTTTGCGGCATTCACAATCGCATCAACCTTCATTTTTGTAATGTCACCCTTAACAAGCTCTATCCTGTTATTCATCTCCTTATCTGAGCATTAAGTTCTTTCTCAAATGCCATAATAAGGCTGTTCATTACCTTGTCAATATTCTTGTCCGTAAGAGTTCTCTGGTCATCACGCAGGGTGAAGCTTACAGCATAGGATTTTTTGTCTTTTCCGAGACTTTCACTTTCATAAACATCAAACAATGATATATCCCTGAGTATGTTTTTCTCAACTTTTAAGGCAATTTCCCGTATCTGTGAGAATTTTACGCCTTTGTCGAGAAGAAGTGCAAGGTCCCGCTTTACAGAAGGATATTTCGGTAACTCCCTGAATGATATTTTGTGACTGCTTATCAGCTTTAGCAGAAGATCCCAGTCGATATTTCCGTAATACACATCCTGTTCAATATCAAATTGTTTCAGGTATTTTTTTGATATTTTCCCGGCTTCGGCAACTGCCTTTTTGTTATGCAGGTATGTTATTGATTCTGAAAAATATTTCTTACTGCTTTCACCGCAGGTCAGGTCGTTCAGGTTTAATCCGAGCCTTTCAAAAACAAGTTCCACGTACGATTTTATATTGTAAAAATCAGTAAGCCCAGGTTTGTTGTTCCATCCCGTTCGTCCTGCAAGGCCAGTCAGATAAATGTCAAGATGCTCTGACTCATTATAATCACCTGGAGCAGGTGCAGCATCTCCTTTTTTTCTCATGAAGTAACTGTGACCGAATTCAAAAAGCTTCAGGTCGGTGTTCTGCCTGTTTATGTTCCATGCCACCGACGATAAACCTCCAAAGAGCAGGCTCTGCCTCATGGCATTAAGATCGGAGCTGAGAGGATTGGCAAGAAGAACAAGATGATCCCTGTCAAAGTCCTCGTTATCCTGGTAAAAGGCAGCCGGGTTGAGCGAATTGCACATCATCTCAGCGAAACCGTTTGCTGCAAGCATATCTGAAATAATGTTGACAAGCTTCTCCTTATCCGGTTTTTCGGAATATGTAAGTGTTGAATTCACGTGCTTGCTGATTTCAACATTGTTGTAACCGTATATCCTTAATATTTCCTCAATAACGTCAGCTTCCTTCTTCACATCAACCATGCGAGTTGGTATCTCAAGCAACAAGCTTTCGTCAGTTTCTTCCTTAATGATAATACCGGTTAATGATAAAATCTTTCTTATTGTCAGTTTATCAATGCTTTTGCCAATCAGTCGTTCAATATTCCGGTAGCTTACTTCAACAAGCGCCCTCTTTATCTGAGCCGGATATATATCAACTATGTCAGAGGATATTCTGCCACCAGCAAGTTCCCTGATAAGTAATGCAGCTCTTTTGAGAGCCCAGGTTGTGATCTCGGGATCTGCACCTCTCTCAAACCTGAAGGATGCATCGGTCTTGAGCCCATGCCTTTTCGATGTTTTCCTGATTGAAACAGGATTGAAATAGGCACTTTCAAGGAAGATATTCTTAGTCTGGGCGCTAACACCCGATTTTATTCCTCCGAATACCCCGGCTATACACATTCCTTCATTGGGATTGCATATCATAAGGTCCTTTGATGAAAGGCTTCTTTCGGCAGAATCGAGTGTAATGAATTTGCTTTTATCAGGCAGGTTTTTAACAATGACCTTTTTACCATCTATTTTATCAGCATCAAATGAATGCAGGGGCTGTCCGATTTCATGCTGAACAAAATTTGTGATATCGACCACATTATTAATAGGATTCAGGCCGATAGCCTTAAGCTTGTCCTTGAGCCATTGTGGTGATTCACTTATTGTTATGCCGCTTATTGTGATCCCGGTATATCTCGGGCAGTCTGTGCTGTTCTCTATAATAATCTCATAAGGATTGCTGTTGTCATCGGGTTTGAATGATGACAGATCGGGGAGGGAGGCCTTTCCTTCAAAGTCCTCATTGAGAGCAAGATAAGCAGCAAGATCTCTTGCAACGCCGAAATGGGAACCACTGTCGATCCTGTTTGGAGTAAGACCTATCTCGAAAACAGTATCCTTTGTTATCCTGAAGTATTCCGCTGCAGGAGTTCCGGGTATGGCATCCTTATCAAGCACCATAATTCCCTGATGATCAGTACCCAGTCCCAGTTCATCCTCGGCGCATATCATGCCCTCGGATAATTCACCCCTTATCTTTGATTTCTTTATTTCAAAGCTCTCCTCACCCTTGAAGATTTTAGTTCCTGTTGTCGCAACAGGTACTTTCTGCCCAGCTGCCACATTCGGAGCTCCGCAAACAACCTGGATAGGCTGAGCTCCGCCGACATTTACTGTTGTTACTGAAAGCTTGTCGGCATCGGGATGTTTTTTGCAGGTGAGGACTTCACCGATAACAACACCTTCAAGTCCTCCCTTAACTGATACCCATTCTTCCATTCCCTCTATCTCGAGGCCAAGTCCTGTCAGAATCACAGCAAGCTTTTCAGGTTCGATATTTATCTTCAGATAATCCTTTAACCAGTTGTACGAAATCTTCATTTTGAGGTTCTTTATAATTTGCGGTCAGGATGCAAAAGTAAGGAATTTTGAAATACAGGTTAACGGGTGTTCAAATTTTGGGAAAAGTAAAAGGGTGCATGAACTCATCCCCCCGGCCCCCTT
>JAKLDT010000133.1 GCA_022703405.1 Bacteroidota bacterium
ATTAATGTCAGCTCTGGAGAAGTCAGTAAAAGAAGCCACTGAGCTTATAGGAGACATTCCATATCCCGGGTACACTTTCATTGGAATAGGACCCGGTTTTGGAGGCATTGAGCATTTGAACAATACTACAGTGAGTTTTTATGGCGGCAACCTGGACAACAATCATCAGACTTTCCAGAAGATGATCCTTTTTCTTACTCATGAATATTTCCATAATTATAATGTGAAAAGGATCAGGCCTTTTGAACTGGGCCCCTTTGATTACTCGGGGGAAAACAGGACAAACCTGCTTTGGGTAAGCGAAGGCTTGTCGGTTTATTACGAATACCTGATTGTAAAGCGGGCAGGGCTTCTGAATGATGATGACCTTTTCAGGAACCTTGCAGCTGACATTACAAGCTTTGAGAATGATCCGGGCAAAGAATATCAGTCACTTATACAATCTAGCTATAACACATGGAGTGACGGGCCTTTCGGGAAAAAGCCGGGCGAAGCAGACAGAGCTATTTCATATTATGAGAAAGGACCTGTTGCAGGCTTAATTCTTGATTTTGCAATCAGAAAAGCGACAGACAGCAAAAAATCACTTGATGATGTTATGAGGCTAGTTTACCGGAAATATTACAAGGAGCTTGAAAGAGGATTCACCGATGCTGAATTTCAGAAGGCCTGTGAAGAAATTGCCGGTGCAGGGTTGAGCAGGGTATTTGAATACATGACAACGACACGGGAAATAGATTATGCTTCTTACCTGTCGCTTGCAGGATTGAAACTATCATCCTCTCCTGATTCCGGAGGCATAAGAAAATATTCGATAACGCAGGAAACAAATCCGTCAGAAGCACAGTTACGTTTCCTGAAATCCTGGTTAAACGGCAATTAATCATGAATAAAGTCCTGGTTATCCTGCTGGTAATGCTTTCTGTAAAGGTTTCTTATGCACAGCAATGGACCCTGAAAGATTCGGGTACGGGTTTAATACAGGATAATGGAAGCGATAAGGCGCCGAAGATTATAGAGAGAGGCAACAGGTGGAACATGAAACACCTTGAGGAAAACGGAGCTATGGAAGGCAAGTACAGGGGGAGCCAGCTTTTTGCCTCATGGATACAGGGACCTGAAACGAAGGAATTCACTGACGGGAAGGGCAATCCAGTCTGGCTGTTCAGGTATTCAGTTTCAAATCCTGAAGGCTATGTTTTAAAATCAGACACTTCCAGGTTTCAGCAATCAGGTTATGCCTTTTTCAGCCTTAAGGAAGAAACACATGCTGACGGGGTGTGGAAGGTTGAATGGTTTCTTGTGAACAGACAGACACTCAGTGAGATACTTATAGCCACTAATATTTTTGAGTCGGTCACCACAACTTCAGGAAAGAAAAATACGTTTAATCTGAAAGCTGTGCCTTAGTTAGTTGGAAAGGAATGCTTCAGGTAATATTGGCATGTATTTTGCCTTTCATCTGTATCTAAAAAGATGAATATTATGAAAACAAAAAACAGGAATTTAACAGGATATTTGGTGGTGATTTTCCTGTTGCTTGCAAATGTTGGTTTTTCACAGGATTATAAACCATCGAAACAGGAAAAGAAAGAAATGAGAAGGGCAGCTCTGGCTGCAAACTTCTATTCACAGGATACTCTTCTTGTTGTGAGGAAATATGTTCTTCAGGCTGATTATCTGCAAAATAAGATAGGAGACATGGTTTCTGTTTCAAGCACCCTGAATTTTATAAAGGTAGACGGAGAAAAAGCCATCCTTCAGACAGGTTCTGATTTTGTTGCAGGTTACAATGGTGTCGGAGGAGTTACAGCCGAAGGGAGTGTTTCAAACTACGAAATACACAGGAATATGAAAGCTCTCAGTCATCGTGTGACATTCATACTAATGACAAACATCGGTACATTCAATATAGAAATGAACATTCTTGCCGACAATACCGCTTCCGCCACTATCAGGGGAAACACTTCCGGGATGCTTACCTGGAGAGGAAATCTTGCTGCAATTTACAATGCAAAGATATTCAAGGGGCCAAACAGCTATTAATCAGATCAAAAGCATTATTTTATTGAAAACCTCAGATGCGGATTGCCTGTTTTTTGTACATTTAGGATAGTAAATGAAGCAAATAAAAACCATCCAAATGAAAAAGCAGGTATTTGTGTTTCTCATCATTGCAGCTGTGTTAAGCAGCAATCTTGCAAGCGGACAGGACGGGAACTCTGTTACAGATTTAATTCTTAAGAGCTATTCTTCAAGGAATTACAGTTCAGAAAACGTTTCTGACCAGGATCTGAGCCTTATTCTCAGGTGTGGAATGAGAGCCCCCAGTTCAAGGAACGGACAGCCATGGAAATTTACAGTGGTCAGGGATACCGCACTGACAAAACCGGTAATAAAGGATATAAAACAAGGGAATGTTCTCATATTTATATCCGGGCCTGAAGGACAGCAGGAGAATCATGTTGTTGATTTTGATTGCGGGCTGGCTGCTGAAAACATGAATATTGCAGCACAAAGCCTTGGCCTTGGTGCGAGGATATATGGAGGTCCGGTGAGGGCAGTCAACAGCACAATGAGAGAACAATTGCAGATACCGGCAGGATACAGCGTTGTTACAATTCTCAGAATTGGTCACCTGGATAATAGTGTGGATGCAGTATCTGCAGCCTCCAGCCGTAAAAATTTTGAAGATATTGTAAACTTCAGGTAAAACAGGAAATGGCAAAACACATAGGTATTGTTGCCTGCAGCTATGAGGGAGCAGCTCTCTGCTACCAGACTATATGCAGGGAAGGATCAGTAATTATGGGAGAACATTCACATCCGGATGTTTCTCTTCATAATCATCCCCTTGGGGACTACATGGAATTTATTGAATCAGGCAACTGGGAGGGGGTTGCAGATATTATGCTTTCTTCCGGAGAAAAACTGAAGGCAACGGGTGCGGATTTTCTCATAAGTCCTGATAATACAATTCACCAGGCTTTTTCGTTTGTACTTAAAAAGACTCCTCTGCCCTGGTTGCATATTGGAGAAGAAGTTGCACAGGAAGCAGCTAAAAACAAATTCAGGAAACTGCTCGTTCTGGGAACAAAATTTCTTATGGAAGGACCTGTTTATCCGGATGTTCTGAGCAAACAGGGAATAGAGTATCTTATTCCCGAAAAGGAACAGCGTGAGAAAATAAATGAAATTATTTTCAAGGAGCTTGTTTATGGCATAATCAAGAATGATTCAAAGAAGTTTTTCCTTGGGCTTATAAATGAATACCGCATGGAAGGCTGTGACGCAGTAATACTTGGGTGCACTGAAATACCACTTATTGTGTTGCCAGAGGAATCTTCACTTCCTGTTCTTGATTCAACCAGGATCCTTTCCCGTGCAGCTCTCAGATTTGCAACAAAGTGATTTTATTTTGACCTCAGATACTGCAGAGGCCATTTTATTTCGGCTCCAAGTTCCCTTGCTGCATACAGTGGGAAATAAGGATTTCGAAGCAGTTCCCTGCCATACAGGACAAGGTCGGCTTTATTTTCAGTCAGTATCTGTTCTCCCTGGGTAGCAGTAGTTATAAGACCTACAGCAGCAGAAGGCATACCTGTTTTTTTTACAGCTTCAGAAAAAGGTACCTGGTATTCCGGGGAAAAAGGAATTTTTGCATCATGTATATTTCCCCCTGATGAACAATCAAGCAGATCAACTCCGGCTTTCATTAAAATAGCTGCAAGCCTGGTACTGTCTTCAAGTGTCCATCCACCTTCTCTCCATTCAGTTGAGGAAATTCTGACAAACAGAGGATTATCTTCAGGCCAGACAGTTTTTACAGCCTGGATTACCTGCAGAAGAAGGCGGATCCTGTTTTCAAAACTTCCTCCGTATTCATCAGTTCTGCAGTTACTTAATGGTGACATGAATTCCTGGAGAAGATAGCCGTGAGCGCTGTGTATTTCAATTATCCTGTATCCGGCTTTAAGTGCTCTTTCTGCAGCTGCCTTAAAAGAGTTTATAATTTTTTCTATTTCAATAATATCAAGAGGATCAGGCTTTCTTTCTCCCGGGGAAAAAGGAAGATCAGACGGAGCTTTGGTAAGCCATCCTCCTTTATTAAGATCCAGTTGTTTTCCACCATTCCAGGGAAGGTCGCATGATGCTTTTCTGCCTGCATGGGCAAGCTGAATAGCCGGAACAGATCCATACTCCTCAATAAAGTTAACTATCTTCCGGAGTCCGGGAATATGATCATCGCTCCATATACCCAGATCCCCCGGAGTGATCCTTCCTTCAGGAACAACCGCTGTGGCCTCCTGGATTATGAGACCAGCACCACCTGCTGCCCTGGCTCCATAATGTACAAGATGCCAGTCAGATACATAACCATTACCTGCTGAGTACTGGCACATGGGAGGCATTCCGATACGGTTCCTGATATTAACATTCCTGATTTTCAGAGCTGTGAAAAGTTTTGACATAATTCCCTGCATTAAAATTTCTGTAAAAATAGCATGAAAAGAAATATAAGCCCATTTAATTGTTTAACAGCAGTTTCAATTTCCCATTCTGCCAGTCAGAGATATAAATAATTTAATTTATCTTGACATAATTATTTGGTAAACCCTGCAGTTATGAAAAGGATCCTCATCTTAAATTTATTGATTTTGCTTTCACTTCCGTTAATATCACAGAAAAAGGATACGGATGAAAGCCAGGATAAAAACAAGAAAGAAACAGTCGATAATAAGGATCAGCAGCAAGCTGTACAGGTTGAAAACACAGATGAGGAAAAGAAAGAAAAAGAATCCGGTAATCCGGAAAAGCAATCACAGGATATAAGGTACCAGGAAAGCTCTTCGGGAGTCAAAAGGAGTATTCATTACAAATTCAGTTCAGTAACTTCTGACAGTGATCCGGGGAATGGGATTTTCAGATATAATAAGGACAATAAAGAAGGGATAAGCTATATATATATCGATGATTTTGATCTGGCGGGAGAGAATCAGACAAAATGGTATTCAACATGGGACGATACTACCGGTGCAACAGGCAGGGGGAGGATAAATATTGTTGAATATGAGGGCAAAAATGTCAACATATTTGATGTTAAAGGAGTTTTTGTAAAAGCAGAAGGATACTGGAAAGTACCTGTGGAATTCATATCAGGTTCATTACCTGCTGATGGGACTGTGTATTATTATGTATTTGAGAGGATAGAGAATAAGGATAAATCCAGCAAGGATGAAGTTAATAAAGAGGAAGTTACAGCAGTTGTTACCCCTGTAGCGCCACCACCTGTGTCTCAGCCTGAGCCGGCGCCAGTTGTTCAACCGGCGCCAGAACCACAGCCGGAACCACAACCTGCACCACAGCCAGAAACACAACCGGAACCAGTGCCAGAACCAGCACCCGTTGTTCAGCCAGTACCTGAACCAACACCAGAACCTCAGCCTGTTCAGCAGCCGGCCCCAGTTCAGCCAGTTGCCCCGGAACCAGTTGTTGTCCAACCACAACCCGAACCACAACCGGTCAAGGTAGCTGAACCAACCCCAGTAGTTCAGCCAGCACCAGAACCAGCACCTGTGGTACAGCCAGCACCAGAACCAGCACCTGTAGTTCAGCCAGCACCAGAACCAGCACCCGTGGTTCCACCAACACCAGAACCAGCACCTGTAGTTCCACCAACACCAGAACCAGCACCTGTGGTTCCACCAGCACCAGAACCAACACCTGTAGTTCAGCAAGCTGTCCCTGAACCAATCGCTGCCCAACCACAACCTGAGCCTGTACAACCAGCTCCAGTAGTTGAGATAAAACAACCCGAACCGGAAAAGGAAGCAGAGCCAGTAACCGAAGCAAAAAGACCCGAAAAACCACAACCACAACCAAGGACGAGAACTAATGTCCCGGGGCAGCAGCCACCAAGGCAGCAGGCTCCGAAACAGGAACAGCCAAGAACTGTATCACAGCCTGTTCAGAAAAGTGAACCTGCACAACCGGCTCAGCCAAAGCCGGTAACGCAGACAAGAACGACACAACAGCCGGTACAACCCCAACCGGCGCCAGCCAAAAAAGAGACTCCTGTTTCACAACCTGCTTCAAAACCACAGCAACAGCAAACCTGGCCTTCCCAGCCGTCAACAAGAAATACTCAGCCCTCTCCATCAGTACCTTCATATCCATCAACCGGCGGCACTGTATATAGTGGGGTTCCTTCATTTAAAAACTCTGACGGTTCAAGATTATGGCATGGAATTATTGAAGCCGGATATGGCCTGAAAACGGGAGATTACGGGCTCAATAATTTCAGAATGAATTTTATAGGCAGCATAAGTCTTGGAAAACATTTTAAGCTTGGTCTTGGCTTAGGCTACCGCAATTATTTTGACAAACCCGATAAGCATCCTGACTGGTACCTGGTTTCGGGCAAAACTCAGGTTCCTGTTTTTCTTGACATGCGGATTCTTTTCTCGAAAAAGAAATTGACACCATTTTTTGCACTTGGTGTTGGAGGAACAACAGAAACGAGCAAGGTTGACACAACAAAGCACGGTTCGTTTATAAATCCTTCTGCAGGTTTGTGGTTAAGGCTTGGCAGAAACTCGGCACTTTTTGCTGATATTGCCTATGAAGGACTTCAAATGGAGTACGCAAGTCCGGTTGACAATATTCCATTCAGAAGGAAAAATAATTCAATAAGCCTGAACATAGGAATAGAATTTTAAAGAAATCAGAAATTATGGACCGGCGTCATTTTGTAAAAACAACAATCATTGGTGCTGTTCTGTTTGACATAGAATTTACATCCCAAAGAAAACTAAAGACAATTCCAATTAATCAATCTTTCTTTGGTCAGCAGAAGCATACTTCCTTTGCCTGGCTTGGAATGGCCGGGGCTATTATAAATTGCAGGGGAACAATTATACTTATAGATCCCCTGATAAGTTATGGTCAGGATGAAAGCACTTGTGAGACAGGGGATAAGCTTCTAGTTCCACATCCTGTAACTGCAGAACAGATACCAAAAGCTGATTATGTATGCTATACACATGCGGACAGTGATCATTTTGCTGAAAAAACTGCGAAAGCTTTAAACAGGCGACTTGCTCCGGTTTTTATCTGTCCAGGTCCAATTTATGAAAAGCTTTTAAGTTTTGGTGTTGAGGAAAGAAGGCTTATCAGGATAAGGGATTTTGCCTCATATTCAGCAGGTAATTCCGAAATATTCATCACCCCGGCTCTTCACGACTGGCAGAAAGTCAACCCTTGGAAAAGGGAGGATTGTTGCGGATATCTGATCAGGACACCAGATGGTAATATCTGGCATCCGGGCGATACCCGGCTGATTCCGGAACTTGAGGATATTAAGAATGTTGATGTACTGTTTTTTGATGTTGCAGCAGTGGATTCACATCTGGGTCCGGAAGGTTCGGCAAGAATAGCTGAAACATCTGGCGCTAAAGTAATGATAGCGTATCATTATGGGACCTTTGACCTTCCATCCGGTTCTTATGGAGGTTGTGATCCAGATGATTCCCTTCCTTATGTAAAAGGCATGAAAGCAAAATTTTTGAAGCCTGATCCGGGAGAAGTATTCAGATTGCCAATGAATCAAATCAATTAAAACAAATTCAATTATATGAAAGCACCTGCTGTTATTTTATTAACAATAGCCTTCGCCGGAACAATAAGCATCAATGCCCAGAAAATAAGTCAGGAACAGAATGCTGGCATTCTTAAAGCCAGCCAGGGTATGACAATAAACCTTGAAGGACTTCTAACTGATAAACTTCCGCTAATTGAATACAGAAAAATTGTAGTTCCGGGTCCGCAATACATCATTTCTGACGATCCTGAGTATATAAGGATTCCTGAGGCTGTTGCAGTAAGAGAAAAGGTGCAGCCTGGATCAGTACGTTTGTATGTTTATAATGTAAATGCAGTGCAGGAACCTGTCAAAATGGAAAGAAAGATAACAGCAGTGATAAGGAATACAGGCGATTCTGAGATGCATTTAAAAATTCTGAGATATTCATCACAAAAACCATCAACAGATTATTTTGGGATTGCAAAACAAGGACTTGTTGATTATTTCAATTCAGTTCCACATACAAAACCCGTTGTTATAAGACCCGGAGAGTTTGCTGCAATTGACGG
>JAKLDT010000134.1 GCA_022703405.1 Bacteroidota bacterium
CCAAAAACACCCTGTTTCCGGTCAAGCTCTATCATAAGCCTGTTGGAAGCAATAAATGCTATCTCCATGCCGGAGAAAAATGCAGAAAGGACTATGGCAAGGATAATTATCAGTATGCTGTCCATACTGTAAAATTAACTCTTTTTTCTTTGCCGGTGTCTTATAATGGCAAACAGAAAAGAGACAAGGGCTATTATGAAAAACAGGAATGTTTTTGAGCCCCCTTCAGTAAGGGCAAAGCGAATTCCGCTTAAGATGGCAACAGCGCCGACTGTCCACCAGATAATTTCAAGTATAAACAAGGAACTATTCCTCATCCTTTAGATATATTGTTGCACTTACTTTTTTGATCTTGCGCTTTCGCAGATGCGGATCAGATTCAAAACCCGTGCCCATAACTATCTGATCTTCACTTGTCAACCTGACAAACCTGTCGGAATATATAAGATCTTTCTGCTGATCCCAGTAAAGTATCTCAGTCTCAAGCTTATCCTTCTGTTCGTTAATAACAACAACACTGTCCTTTAGTTCCCAGACATCATCGGACTTTGTATATTTAGCATATTTAGCAGAAACAGAACCTGTTGGATCGGGCTTGCCATCAAATACCTGTACGTTTATGCCTTTGCTGAATTCATAGTAAGGCTTACCCGAATTATCGTATTGTTCCATTATGGGGAAGGACATTATCAGCTCAACCTTTCCCGAATCGGAATATACAGTAGTATCGTTCTTTAAGGTAATTGCAGGCATTGTGAGTATATCGGCTTCAGGAATGTTTTCACTTTTTCGTTCACATGCAGATATAACGAAAATCAGCAAAACAGTAAATAATCCGGGTACAGAAAGCTTATTATTTAACCCTGAATAACTCATCAGAAGGCTGCTTATACTGTTAATTGGCTAGTCGTATTTACGCTGGATAAACCAGAAATCGTAAAAATTGATGCTTGCGCCAATTGTAATTATTCTTTCATTGTGCATTCCGGAGGCCTCTGATCCCTTCTTCTGTGTCAGGTCTGCGAAGATATTGGCGCGTGACAGGGAATTTTTTCTCAGGGGCAGTCCAAAACCAATACTAACGCCTGCCTCTTTTATCTGGCTGTTATTAATTACAAGGTAATTGTCGCCGGCATGTGCACCGAGTCTGTATTCAACTCTTTTAAGGTAACTGAAATTTGAGTATCTGTCGGGAACAATTTCAAGGCCCCACATGAATGATTTTGTTTTTGCAGCATATCCGCTATATCCGGGTATATCTGATTTACCCCAGTTTGTTGCAGAAAAATCGAAGGAAGTTGTGTATTTATCAGTTTTTCCAA
Source organism: Bacteroidota bacterium (assembly GCA_022703405.1). GTDB lineage: Bacteria > Bacteroidota > Bacteroidia > Bacteroidales > VadinHA17 > LD21. The sequence goes on from JAKLDT010000134.1 coordinate 1,323, forward strand.
AGGAGATCCCGGCCCTGTATGTAGCCGGTATTAATATAGGGGCTGCTTTATCTGATACAAGGGATATTGTGTCTACGGCATTATAAGCTGAGGTCTTTACGGCAATGTAATAATAGTCTGATTTATATCTTTTTTCCGAAGCCATCGATAAACCGGCAACAAGGAAATACTTGTCCTTAATCTTAGTCCTGTACTGCATTCCATACTCAAGGTTTATGCCCCTTACCTGCATCTTCTCCGAAGTGCTGTTATGGAAATAGTTGTCAAGATCATCAAACCTGAGTGTGAAATTACGTTCAAGAATTCCGAAAAGCAGGGCCATGTTGACACCCACAGAAAAGTTCTTTGTAATATTTGCTCCTGTACCAAGAAAAGCATTTGACAGTCCGCCCTTTCCCTTATAAAACAGGCTGTAAGGCCCTGTAACTGCACTGTAATCTGCATCTCCTTCCTTTATATCCTGTGATATGTTGTAGTAACCATAACTGACAGGCACTATACCTGTAGCAATGCTCCATCCTTTCGCAACAGGGAATCCCATTACAAGATGGTTGAAGGTCATGTCATTTGAGTTATACAGTGCATCTCCCTGGGTAAGTGTGCTCATACCGAAATCCATACCAAAGTCGAAGACAAAGGAGTTGGTATCTATGCTGCTGTATGAGGCAGGATTCATGTAGAAAAGGGAACGGTTATCCCTGAGTGCTGTACCTGTTCCTCCCATTGCACGGCTCTTGAATGAACCCTGAGGTTCAAGCACACCAATGTTGAACCTGGCATAAGGGGAGTTTATTTGTTTCTGGGCAATAACTGCAGGAAAAAGTACTGAAAGAAGCAGGATTGTTATTAATAAGTATCTGTTACGCATTGTATTCAAGAATATAGTTCAGCCCGTCAAGCACTAAATCAGGTGACCATATTACACTGTCGTCCAGCTTTTTCTTAAGATATCCACTGTCTCCGCCAGCCAGTATGACCCTGCTTTTCTTATGCTTTTTTTCAAACGTGCGAATATACTCATTTATTTCATATATGCTCCCATTTATTACTCCGGAGAGGATTGCATTGTAAGTATTGTTCCCGGGAGTAATATATTCATCAGTAAGGGATAAGAGGGGAAGCTTGCCAGTGTACTTATGAAGGGCCTTGAACCGCATCTCAAGTCCGGGAGCGATACTGCCTCCAATATATTTGTTCCCGATAAGGTAATCGTAAGTGATTGCAGTGCCTGCATCAATTACAAGTATGTTCTCACCAGGGAACATGTTGTAAGCTCCGGCAATCCCTGCTAACCTGTCTGTCCCAAGTGTATGGGGAGTCTCATAATTGTTTTTGAAAGGCAGTTTTGATTTGTGCGATAAAATATGCACAACAGGTATATTCGAAACAAGCAGATCGGTGACGAAATGCGGCAGCTTTTTCACAGATGAGACTATAACTTTCTTAATTCTTTTGTCAGCCAGTTTATTCTCAAATTCCTCGCAGCTGAGATCATTAATCCTGTCGGCTGATATCTTTTTGCTGCCTTTATAAAAGGCCAGCTTTGTGCTGGTATTACCAACGTCTGCTATAAGGTTCATAGTGTCAATAAAATATCAAAGATAATAAAAAGTGCCTAAAGTGCCTAAAGTGCCTAGAGTTTGGAGTGAACTGGAGTTTGGAGTGAGCTAAAGTTTGGAGTGAGCTAGAGTTGTAACAATAACTCTAAGTACTCTAGTCACTCTAGTCACTCTAGGCACTATAGTTCACTCTAGGCACTTCCTTTAAACTCTTCCAGAACTTTGATTGCAGCTTTAACCGAGCGGACTTCACTTACTGTGAGGCTCAGCTTCGCTTCTTTCTGCTTCATTGTCATCTGCTTCTGGCGTCTGTTTACATGATTCATTATGGAAACGAAAAGCTGGCTGCGGTAGAAGGGTGAATTATGGTCCGATACAAAATTGGCAATCATAAGGTTATTCTTCAGAAGCACCTTTTCAATACCCAGTTTTTGGGCAAGCCACTTCACTCTGACAATATCGAGAAGGGCCTGGGCAGGCACCGGAAGTGGGCCAAACCTGTCGGTCAGCCTGTTTGTATAATTTTCGAGCGATTCAGGACTGTTAATCTCGTTTAACTCCTTATATAATCTTATTCTTTCGGGAATATTTGAGATATACTCATCAGGGAACATTATTTCGAGGTCGGTTTCTATCTGGAAATCATGTACAAATCTGCCGGTCTCCGGTTCTGTTTCAGGTTTACTGATTTCAGCTTTTTCAGGCATTGCAATCTTCTCTGATTCCCTCAGTTCCTGCATGGCTTCATTAAGTATCCGCTGATATGTTTCAAATCCGACATCGGCTATAAAGCCGCTCTGTTCTCCTCCAAGCAGGTTGCCCGAGCCTCTTATGTCGAGATCCTGCATCGCGATGTTGAATCCGCTTCCCAGTTCCGAATATTCCTCAATTGCCTTTAGCCTCCGGCGAGCTTCATGTGTTAGTGTTGTGAGCGGAGGAGCAAGGAGATAGCAAAAGGCCTTCTTGTTTGACCTTCCTACTCTTCCTCTTAGCTGGTGCAGTTCTGAAAGACCGAAATGATGAGCGTCATTAATGAATATTGTATTGGCATTTGGTATGTCAAGTCCCGATTCAACAATAGTTGTTGCAATAAGTACATCATAGTCGCCCTGGATAAAATCGAACATGATGTTTTCAACATGAGGGCCATCCATCTGTCCATGCACAACAGCTGTTTTTATATTCGGGCAGATCCTGTTTATATGCGCCTGTATCTGTTTGATGTTTTCAACCCTGTTATGTATAAAAAAGACCTGGCCGTTCCTTGAAACCTCATACTCAATACCTTCCTTGATGATTTCCTCATTATAACCATATAATTCAGTAATTATGGGCATCCTGTTGGGAGGAGGCGTATTGATTATTGAAAGGTCGCGTGCTCCCATAAGTGAGAACTGCAGCGTCCTAGGAATGGGTGTGGCAGTTAGTGTAAGCGTATCAACATTCGCTTTTAGCTTTTTAAGCTTTTCCTTTACAGAAACACCGAACCTCTGTTCCTCATCAATAATAAGAAGTCCAAGATCATTGAACTTAACATCCTGACCTGCAAGCTTATGCGTGCCTATTATTATATCAATTTTACCCTCTGCAAGGTCAGCAAGTATCTTCTTCTGTTCAGCAGGTTTCTTGTGTCTGCTTATATATTCAACAGTGCAGGGAAAGCCTTTCAACCTTGCAGAAAATGTTTTGTAATGCTGTAAGGCAAGGATTGTTGTCGGAACCAGCACCGCAGTCTGCTTTGAGTCAGTTGCTGTTTTAAATGCAGCCCTTATTGCCACTTCGGTTTTTCCGAATCCTACATCTCCGCATATAAGCCTGTCCATGGGATGTTCGGCTTCCATATCCTGTTTCACGGCAACAGTTGCTGTAAGCTGATCAGGAGTATCTTCATAAATAAACGAAGCTTCAAGCTCTCTTTGAAGGTATGAATCAGGAGAATATGAATATCCGGGCGAAGACATTCTTTTTGCATAAAGAAGTATCAGGTCCTTCGCTATATCCTTTACTCTTGCCTTTGTCGATTGTTTCAGTTTCTGCCAGGCTCCCGATCCAAGCTTGTAAATCTTTGGTTCGGCATTGTCCTTTCCTTTGTATTTTGAGATCCTGTGGAGGGAGTGGATACCGACATATAATACGTCATTATCGCGGTATACAAGCTTTATTGCTTCCTGTATCCTGCCGTTAACCTCTATCTTTTCAAGTCCGCCGAACTTGCCTATCCCATGATCGATGTGGACAACATAATCTCCCGGGTTGAGTCCTGTTAATTCTTTAACAGATAAGCTTTCCTTCTTTGTGAAATAGCCCCGTATCTTAAATTTATGATACCTGTCAAAAATCTGGTGATCAGTAAATACTGAGATCTTAAGGTCGTGATCGGTAAATCCACCATGCAGATTTATCAGCAGAGGATTGAAAGCCGCTTCAGGATTTATCTCTCCAAATATTTCCCGGAGTCTTTCTATCTGTGATTCGCTTTCAGAAACTATATACGTTGCATATCCTTCTGCCTCATTTGACAGCAGTTTTGAAGTGAGGAGATCGAAATTCTTATTGAATACAGGTTGTGGTTCTGTCCTGAATTCAAACCTGGCATCCGGCTGAAAGAGTGATTGTCTGCCAAATTCAGCAATGCGGAATTTTCTGCACTGTTCTATAAAATCATTCCCTGTTGTAACAAGGTCACGTTTATCTGTGATCTGTCCGTCTTCCTCCCTGCGGGAAGTGGCTGAAAAAATGCTGTTAATCTTCTCACGTACATAAACACCATCCTCAATCCAGATCAGGGATGAAGGTGGTAAAAAGTCTGTGAATGAGTCGTTTATCTGTTCAATTGACAAATCCTGTATATTAGGTATAACAGATATCTGTTTATGAGAATCAACAGATAGCTGATCATCGGTATTGAATGATCTTATCGTTTCAACCTCTTCACCGAAGAAATCTATCCTGTATGGAAGATCTGCTGAGAAAGAGAAAACGTCAGCAATGCTTCCTCTGATTGCATACTGGCCAGGCTCAGATACAAAGTCAGTTCTTGTAAAATTGTACTCATGAAGCATCTCCTCAAGAAACTCAAGTGATAGCTTGTCACCCCTGCTTATATTGAATGTATTCTTCTTAAGACTTCTCCTGCTGATCACCTTCTCCATCACCGATTCGGGGTAGGAGACTATTATCCCTTTCCTTTTGCCTGATGCAAGAAAATTAAGCACTTCCGTCCTGAGTACAATATTTGCAGGTTCAGTCTGCTCGTACTGAACTGACCTTTTATAAGTTGAGGGAAAGAAAAAGACAGCATCTTCTCCTGTAAGTGCAATCAGGTCGTTATAGAAATACGCTGCATCCTCTTTTTCAGGTAATATTACAAGATGTGTTGTCTGGGTTTTTGACAAAACTGTTGCCAGCACCACAGCCCTGGAAGAAGCAGTAAGGCCTTCAAGCCTCAGGGTGTTAATATTTTCACTGGCTGCAGATGCTGTTAATGATGCAAGATGCGGGTGCCCGAGGTATTTCTGTATAAAGGGACTTTCTTTCATTTCCTGATTCAGGCGGCAAATTTACATCATTTTTATTATTCATTGCCAGCTTCTGAATCTCATGCAGAATATTGTTTCCTTTCCCGGTACTGATCTGACAGTTAGACTGCCACCGTGCATGCCCATAATCTGTCGCGATATGCTGAGTCCGATACCGGAGCCTGAGGCCTTTGTTGTAAAGAATGGAACAAAAATATTTTCAATGTTCTCTTCCCTGATTCCAGGCCCGTTATCAGCAACGCAGATCTCAGGAAGCATATCATCTGTAATTTTTGCGCTTATGCTTATGCGGCAAGAGGGATTGTTCACATTTGCCTCGAGTGCATTTTTCACGAGGTTGATCAGCACCTGTGTTATCAGGTTCTCATCTGCAAGTATCACGAAATCAGATGAAAGAATGCTGAATATAAGTTTTATGTCAGAACTTTTATCCGTGGGTGCAGAAAGGAGTTCCACCCTGTTGAACAGATGAGAAATACTGAAATGCTTCATCTCCGGCTTCGGAATATTTGTAATCTTCCTGAAGGCATCAACAAAATTCATCATGCCTTTTCCCTGTTCTCTTATGGCTTCAAGCCCGCGGAGTGTCGTTTCAATATTATGAATGCTTACCTCTTCCGGATTTACCTGTTTATCATCTTTTCTGTAAATCTTCTGAAGCGACTCTGACAAAGATGTAATGGGAGTTATTGAGTTCATTATCTCATGCATAAGCACCCTTATCAGTTTCATCCATGCGTCAAGTTCCTTCTCGTCGAGCTCATTCTTTATATCCTGTATTGATAGTATTGTCAGTTCCTCAGATCCTGAGCCTGATGAAGTTGATTTGAGGAGCAGGTTTATTTCACCGGTGCTTGTATTTACTGCAGTAAGGTGTTTCTCGTATGGCTTCAGATTTTTTATTATCAGATAAAGCTTCTGATCGAGGCGCTCAATCTGATTTATGTGAGTTAATGTTTCAGCTGACAGAAGTTTCTTCGCTGCTGAATTTGCATGGTGAATAAATCCTTTTGCATCATAAGTGATTATTGCTGTGGCAAGAAATTCAAGGATCTTATGAAAGAACTGTTCCTGCTGCCTGTTCTCAATTTTAAGGTTCTGTATCTGCTCATTCACCCTGTTCATGCTTCTGTGAAGCTCCTTCAGGTTCCCGCTCTTGTTGTCAATTGAAAATGACAGGTTTGAATCGTCATTCTTAACCGAGTCAAAGAAAAATCTTATGTTCCTGTTCGTTTTGTTGAGGAAGGTGATGAGGTTTACTGTAACTATGATAATTGCAAGTGAACAGATGACCGAAAGCCTTGGTGAAGACATTCCGAATATGAAAAATCCAAGGAGAACACACAGGAGAGCTATCAGAAGTACTCTTACAAGAATATTGATATACAGCTTTTTACTTAGCATCCTGTTTAAGTTTTCTGAACTTGTTATAAAGAGTCTGTCGTGTAATTCCAAGCTGTTCTGCCGCAGCCGTAAGGTTACCATTGTTCCTCTCGATTGCAAGGTTGATCATACGCTCTTCCACCTCGTCAAGTGGCATTATCCTGACTTCTGTATCAATGCCCTGCATGGGTCTGAGGTATAGATCCTCAGGTTTAATTACATTTGAATCACAGAGGATTACGGCTTTTTCAATTGTGTTCTGAAGCTCCCTGATATTTCCAGGCCAGGAATATCGCATGAGCTTGTCGAAGGCATGATGGTTGATCTTCATA
>JAKLDT010000135.1 GCA_022703405.1 Bacteroidota bacterium
CAACAGCTTCATCAAACTGAAGCATAAGGCGATCGCCTGCCGGATTAGGGTAAACCTTCACAGCAAGCTGAATCCCGGTATTTTCCTCAACCGATGTAATAAATAATTGGGGCTGAAATCCATGTGCAAGTGTCAGATTGCTACCTGTATAAGCAGGCACCATGAGCTCACCAAGAGTCCATGATAAATTAATACCGGATTTTGAATCTGACCCCCCGGCACTGGCAATTACACTGTTACCGGACTGGGATAAGGAACTGAGCGAGAAACCAAAGACTAATACTATGATTATCAGCTGCTTCATTAAACAATCTCGTTTAAAGACCCGCTAAAAAAGTAAAATTACAGCAAATCAGATCAAAATGCAATAAAAAACGGAAAAAACGGATACCCTGGCAATACTGCCGAAGGTCTGCTCTTACTATTTCTGTTTTTTGCTCTTCAAATATCCTTGTACCTTAGCGGGAAGGAAAATTGGAAAAAAGAATAAGAAAACAATTGCCTGTAAATGAAACTTAACAAATATAGTCTTGTAATGCTTTCACTTACAGGTGGTTTACTTTCGGGACTGGCATGGTCTGAAGTGTGCACCGGATTGGTTCTGCTGATCTCCTTTGTGCCCTTCTTCTTAATCGGTGACCATCTTTGTGAGAACAGTAAAAGATATACACCAAATGCTTATTTTCTGATCCTGCTCCCCGGATTGCTTTTATTCAGCATCATTGTAATGGGATGGATGCGTGTTGCCAGCATGGCCGGTGCAATTATGGTCATCACCGGACTGACTGTACTGATGGCTCTTACACTATGGCTGGCATATATTATCAGAGTCCGCATGGGAAAGATTGCAGGCACTCTTGCTGTGTTTTCACTCTGGATGAGCTATGAACTTATCAGCCTGAATACCTTTTTCATCTCTCCATGGATGAATCTGGGGAACGGCCTTGCAAAGGATATTTTCTTCATTCAGTGGTACGAATATACCGGTACGGGAGGAGGTACCCTCTGGATACTGCTCAGCAACTCCCTTGCAGCGTATATAATAATAAGGTATACAAAAGGGCAGAAGGTCAGAAATCAGCTGGTGGCCTGGATAATTCTTATCATAATCCCTTCAGGATTTTCAGCTTACAGATATCTTTCAGTAAGTGAAAACACGGAGCCTTCACAGGAAGTGCTTATAATCCAGCCAAATACTGATCCATATACGGAAAAATTTGTGATCCCGTTTAAAACACAGCTGCAGAAAATAATCATGATGGCCTCATACCATGCTAGCCCCGAAACAGACTGGATCATCACACCTGAAACAACTGTTGACGATCCTGTTAATCTCACTGACCTGATCAATGACAAATACATTCTGATGCTGAAAGGACTTGCAGAGAGAATTCCGGATGCTGCAATAGTTTCAGGACTTGTGACTTACAGGCAATATACTTCCAAAGATGCTCCACCTACAAAAAGTGCAGTAAAAAGAGACACATCGGGGTATTACTCTGATCATTATAATTCTGCAATACGGATCGACACCGGCAGGACCTTTGAATTTTACCATAAATCAAAACTTGTACCCGGAATTGAGCGGCAGCTGTTAGGAACATCCGGAAAGCTTGTCAGCAGACTGCTGCCATACCTGGGTGGCACAGGGTGGGGATATGGCTGGCAGAAAGAAAGAACAGTGCTTTCCCATCACATTAAAAACACAAAAGTTGCACCCGTTATCTGCTACGAGTCAGTATTCGGATCTTATGTCACAGGTTTTACAAGAAAGGGAGCCGGAGCCATTTTCATAATGACAAATGACGGATGGTGGAAGAACACAGGCGGATACAGACAGCATCTTAATTATGCCTCAATCAGGGCAATCGAGAACAGACGACCGGTTGCAAGATGCGGAAATACAGGGATATCATGCTTTATAGATATCAGGGGAAAAATACGTCAGGAGACAGGATGGTACCGGGAAGCTGTTGTAAAAGGCCGGATAATTCCTGAAAACAGAATGACCTTCTATTCATTATATGGCGACTACCTTCATCGTATATCGCTGTTTATAAGCATACTGATCATACTATATACTTTTGTAGCTCTTCCTGCCAGAAAAAAACAAAAAAATTCCGGGACAACGATGCAACCCCGAGGCAAGGTTTGTGTCTTTTAGTTCAGGTAAGCATAACAGGTGGATAATATTGATGTACATATTAATGCTCCGCTGATTGAGGAGTGCAGAAAAGGAAGCAGCAGGGCACAATACATGCTTTACAACCAGTATTCCAGGGCTATGTACAATGTAGCATTCAGGATGCTGAACAACAGGGAAGATGCTGAAGATATTCTGCAGGAAACCTTTGTCGACTGCTTCAGGAACATCGCTTACTTCAGGTTTGAGTCGACATTCGGAGCCTGGCTAAAGAAAATACTTGTAAACAAGTGCATCAATCATATCCGGAAGAAAAAAATCGACCTTAAGCTTACCGAAGAGCTGCCTGAAAGCGCCGATGATGAGGATGAGGAGACTGTTTATGACATATCAGGCATTATAAAAGGAATTGAAGAGCTGCCTGATGGTTACAGGATCATACTAACCCTCTATCTGCTTGAAGGCTATGATCATGCAGAAATTGCACAGATACTTGGAATAAGCGAATCAACATCAAAATCGCAGTATTCAAGAGCAAAGGACAGATTAAGAAATCAACTAACAAAAAACTGATATTATGGACCGGCTTGAAGAGTTTATCAGGAAAAACAGGGAGGCGCTGGATGTAAATTCACCTTCAGCAGCTGTATGGAGGAAGGTCTCTGAAGAGATGAAACCAAAAAGATCAGTAAAAAGGTGGCTTGCTGCAGCTGCATCTGTTGCAGTGATTGTAAGTATATCATTTATTTTCTACCAGATAGGCAAAACCAGTGTAAATCAAAAGCTTGCCGCAGCTTCAGGGAAGGAATTGCCTGCCAGGCTTCAGCTCAGGGAAGCAGAGGCATATTATACAAGTCAGGTTAATGCTCTCTACAATGAAGCTGAACCGCTTCTTGCCTCAAACCCGGAATTGAAGAGCGAACTTAACAACGATCTTTCGCAGATTGACAGTATTTATTCTGATCTTAAAAGGGACCTCAGGGATAACATTGCAAATGAAGAGGTTGTTGAGGCTCTTATCAGAAATTACACTATCAAAATTGAAATCCTTAAAGATATGCTTGCCATTCTGAAGGAATATGACAACAATGAAAAAAAGAAAAGCCATGAGCTATAAATATATTTCAGTACTGGTACTTTCAGCTATAGCGTCTTTCAGCGCATTTCCGCAGGGAGCGACTGAGACCAGAAGCTATATGAAATCCTTTAAGGTGAAAAAGGACGCTGTTCTCGAGGTGAATAACAAGTACGGGAAGGTTGAAATCACGACATGGGACAAGGATTCAGCCAGTGTAAGGGCAGAAATAAGAGCCTCTGCCTCAAGTCATTCAAAGGCTGACAAGATGTTTGATGAGATAACTGTCAGGATAAGCGACGCAGGTAATCTTATCCTTGCCCAGACTGTTTTCAACCAGAGCATAAATGCCTTCCTTGAAAACTTCAAGGGAATGACAGGCAAGGTTATCAACTATGATTCACAGATCGAAATAGACTATTATATTAATATTCCTGAATACATGAATCTGAGGATTGATAACAGGTACGGCGATGTATTTATTGAAAAAACTGAAGGAAATACTGATCTGACTATTTCAAACGGTGACCTAAAGGCTGATGTACCGGGAAAAAGATGCAACATGAACCTCACATTCTGTGATGCTGAGATCACCTCATTCATTTCAGGCGACATCCAGGCCTCCTTCTCCGAAGTCACTATTGGTGATCTGAACAAAGCCACAATCAAGTCAATTTCATCAAAATACAGGATCAATAACGCAGGCGAAATAGACATTGAATCAAGACGGGATGATCTGTTCATTGATAAGCTGGCCTCACTGTCGGGAGACTCATATTTCACAGATTTTGAAATAGCGCTGCTTACACAATCAGTAAATATTGTAAGCCGTTATGGCAACCTTGACCTCAACAATATTTCCAGTAATTTTGAAACAATAAACATAAATTCAGGATTCTCGGATATATCAATTGAATTTGAACCTTCATCTTCCTACTATACCGAAATAAGGACTCTCAACAGCTTCCTGGCCCTCCCCTCTTCAATTAAAAGTGAAGAAAAAATTCTCAATTCGGATAAAAAGGAATATATGACAACAGGCACTGCAGGACATGATCCGGGAACACGCAAGGTTAAGATTGATGCCAACAGAGGTAAAATTTATATAAAATGACAAGCTTCTCATGCAACTTACGACTCCGGAACTTGTCTTTACAATGTTAAAATAAAATTAAAATGAACAGAAAAATTATTATAGTAACATTCATCCTTACAATAATATCGTTTTCGTCCCTCATGGCCCAGTTCGAGACACGACAGGCCGGAATAAGAATGGGGTACCGCGGAGGGATATTCTATCAGGTGTCGCATGATGCCGGAAATGCTGAGATTGCATATAATGGTATGCTCGGTTTCAACAACAACGGTATTCAGCTGACAGGTCTCAGGATTGTTTATGAAACAAGCATACATGAAATTTCCCCTGACCTTGTTTTCGCATGGGGCTATGGTGGACATGCGGGCTTCATGTATGATGATCATGTGAAATTCATGGGAGCAGATTACTATTTCCCGAATAACAGGTTCTGCCCAATGGTAGGTGTCGACGGTTTTGCATCAGCTGAATACAGGCTGACAGATATACCATTGAATATCAGCCTTAATGTGAAGCCGTTCATAGAGCTTACCTTCCCTTCATTCCTGAAGGTATACCCCTGGGATATTGCCTTGTCGGTTGCTTATGTATTTTAAAAAAACAAACAGTATAATTTCATGAAAAAACTAATTATCACATCATTACTGCTTAGTGCATTCTTCATTTCGTCATTTGCACAGGAATCAGACACCCTGTACGGACCATATAAAGAAAAAAGGCAGACAGAATATATGACTCTTTTCGGCAATAACAGACCGGGAGGAGCTTATGGCGCATTCAGCTTTGGATATGCACAAATTGCTGATGAACACAGCGTTACGTTTGGAGGCCGCTTCGAATGGATAGCTGCCCAGGTAGTTGGCTTCGGTTTTGGTGGCAAGGGATTCATAAATGAATACCATTATGAACCTGTTATTGACAGGGATGTGTTCCTTACAGGCGGTTACGGAGGTATGTATATTGAGCCTATCCTTATGCCCCGCTTCCCTGTTCATCTTGCTTTTCCTGTTCTGCTGGGCGCCGGAGGAATATCTTATGTATCGAAGGATCTTGATTTCGAGGAGAATTTTATAGAGGATTCCGAGGCCTTTCTGCTTGTTGAGCCGGGTGCAGAACTTGAGATGAACCTGACAAGGCATATCAGACTGGCATTCGGCGCTTCATATATTTTTACAACTCCATTCGATATTGGAACTGACGGAAATACAATTGCCGGAGCAAAGGCAATGGAAGGGATTAACTATAATATAACCCTAAAGTTCGGTAAGTTTTAAGAAGATTTCCCGCAGCTTGCGCAGATTGATGCAGATGGATTTTAAAATTCTGCGAAAATCTGTGTTATCAGCGGGAGATTTTTATTTCGAGCTGAAGGCAGCCACACCCTTATCAAGCCACTTTTTATACTCCTCAACATTCAGATTGGTAGGCATCGGATCAATTATGGCGTTACCTTCATGGTCGGCAATCACATAGAGAGGAAGTGCATTCGTTTTGAATTTTGAAATTTCAAGTTCCTCATTAATCTTCCCTATAGTCTTCTTCACCTTTCCATCAATCTGCGAAGTAATCCACTCACTTTCAGGCAACTGAGTCCTGTCGTCAACATAAAGGGCGATAATTACAAAATTATCACGGAGGCGTCTCAGAACTTCAGGATCGGACCACACCTTAGCCTCCATGAGCTTGCAGTTGGCACAGGCATGGCCTTTAAAATCGATAAGTACCGGTTTATTCTGTTCCTTCGCGCAGGCAAGGCCCTGTTTAAGATCAAAATATCCCGTGAGTCCCAGTGGCATCTCAAAGATATCACCATGCCTGGGGTCGGAGCACAAAGCGCTTGAAGGAGTATTTGTAACTGAAAGCGTCGCCCCTCCCCTGTTTTGTGATATCAGAAGGGGAAGGTTAAGCTGTGATTTCGATTGCGAAGGCAGGAATGATGACAATCCTGTCAGTGGCGCACCAAACAAACCGGGAACAAGGTAAACGACAAATGAGAACACTGCAATTACAAGGAAAAGCCTGAAAGTACTGATAAAAGGTAGTTCACTGTCATGTGAGAACCTTATCTTTCCAAGCAGGTAAAAGCCCATAAGGGAGAACAATACTATCCATATTGCAAGGAAGAGGTCGCGCGACAGAAGTCCGAGATTATAGACACTGTCAATCGTCGACAGGAATTTCATGCTGAAGGCCAGCATAATAAAACCGAGCACTACTTTCACAGAGTTAAGCCAGCCTCCTGATTTCGGCATCCTGCTCATAACTGAAGGGAAGAGAGCGAAAATTGTAAATGGCAGGGCAAAGGCAAGGCCGAAGCCTAACATGCCTATTGTTGGACGCACAAAATCTCCGCTGGCTGCTTCAACAAGCAGAGCTCCCACAATTGGGCCGGTACATGAAAATGAGACAATTACAGTTGTCAGTCCCATGAAGAATGCAGCAAGCATTCCACCCTGGTCCACCTTTGAATCAGCGCCTGATGCCCATTTATTTGGAAGTACAATCTCGAAAGCCCCGAAAAAAGAAGTTGCAAAAATCACGAACAGGGCAAAGAATATTGTGTTTGGTATCCAGTGAGTGCTCAGGGCATTTGCTACGCCTGCTCCTGCGCTTGTAAGTGAAACAATTATGCCGAGAGAGGAATATATGAGTACAATAGAGATACCGAATATAAGCGCCTTAAGTACGGATTTGCCTTTGTTTTCCGATCCCTGTGAAAAGAAGGCCACAGTCATCGGTATCATCGGGAATACACAGGGAGTAAGAACACCTGCAAAACCTGCAAGAAGTGAGATGAGGAAAAATTTAAGAAGGCCGCTGCCCTGCTCCTTCTGGCTGCCAGCAGAAGTTACAGTCTGTTCCTGTGCCTCAGTTACAATGCTGCCTCCACCGGCGATTGCAATTGAAAATTCCACATCCTTGGGAGGTGAGCAGGTTACATTGTTGCAAGCCATGTAGTTAAGTGTTCCTTTCACTGTAAAGGAAGCTTCAGAAGAAATAATTTTCTGCCTGAACTCAGCTTTGGAGCTGAAAGTCTGTATTTTGAAGCCAAAAGCCTCATCCATCTTTTCGACAGGAGGGATTACTTCAAGTATTTTGCCATCAAGCTTATAGCCGGATAGTGTATCGAATGTGAATGATGTGGGTATCGGACCGCCATCAGGAACCGTCATTCCATAGATGTGCGAACCTTCCTCTATAGTGGCAGTAAGAACAACCTCGTACAGCTTATCCCCCTTCTTCTCATAGGTGAAATCCCAAGTTACAGGATCAAAGATCTGAGATTCAGCATATAAGGCTAAGGATAACAGAGTCAGCATCAACAAACTTTTCCTGAACATAACTATATCTGTTTAAGTTTTTGTTTAAAAGCCAAGAAAACAAATTCTGAAAAGAGATACAAGCAAGATCTGAAATTGTTCAGTCAGATGCAAGGTCAATCTCATTATCATAATGATCGAAGAAATGATATTCGAGCATATGATATGAGGTTACGGACTGTATCTTAAGGCTTATCTTGTACTTAAAATTCCATTTTCTGCAGACAGGTATAATACCTTTTTTAAGATAGGCTGCAACAAAAGGATGCACATTAAGGATTATCTTGCGTGTTTTGATTTTGTCAACAATATATGCAAGAGTCCTTTCAAGCTCATCTGTAAAGAGAATTGTAGGCTTTGTTTCTCCGGTACCCTGGCATACAGGACATTTTTCATCTGTCACTATATTCATTTCGGGCCTGACCCTCTGGCGGGTGATCTGCATCA
>JAKLDT010000136.1 GCA_022703405.1 Bacteroidota bacterium
TCTTGAACATATTGACAAGGGCAATACCGACGACTGGGAGAGAATGATCGATACAAATGTCAAGGGATTGCTGTATATGACACGGGCAGTTGCTCCGCTTATGGCTGCAAGAAAATCGGGACATATTTTCAATATAGGTTCAATAGCAGGCAAGGATGCCTATGAGAACGGCAATGTATATTGTGCCACCAAGGCAGCAGTGGCTTCACTGTCAAAATCAATGAGGATTGACCTTCTGAAGGACAATATCAAGGTTACTCATATTGCACCCGGCATGGCTGAAACCGAATTCTCACTTGTGCGTTTCAAGGGCGATGCTGACAGGGCAGACAATGTGTACAAGGGAATTGATGCACTTACTGCTGAGGATATTGCTTCAATAATATTCTGGTGTGCTACCCTCCCATGGCATGTATGCATAAATGATCTTGAGGTGACTCCGGCACAGCAGGCCTCTGTTGTTCACAGCTACAGGCGACAGGAGTGAGGCGTGAGGCGTGAGGCGTGAGGCGTGAGGCGTGAGGAATGAGGAGTGAGGTATTAATGGGATCAGTTGTTCATGAATCCCTGGTCTTTCAGTACCTGCAGAAGTGTGTTTGAAAAGTGGATGTTATCTGATTTTTTGTACCTGATGTCGGTAAACACCTGGGCAAGAGTTTGTTTGTTATTCTCTTTTACAAACTGATGTGAATCCTGCCGTGCTTCCTTTTCACTGTATAAGGCTTCAATTCTACCTGAGGAATAATCATTATAAACCTCATTATGAACAACTGCTTCCAGCGGAAGCCTGTCAACCTGTTCGGGGAGACCGTCAGGCCAGCCGAGAGTAACTGTTGTAACAGGCACAACACCTGAGGGAAGCCTTAGTGTTTCAATAATTTTATGAGCCATATATGTTGTAGTTCCAAGGTAACAGATGCCCAGCCCCCTGGCCTCAGCAGCAATGCAGACAGTCTGCGCCACAAGAAGCGCATCGATTGCAGCAGTTATAAATGAAAGAAAATTATCATATCCCGGTTCTGCTTTTCTCAGTCTGCACCATTTATTGAACCTGTTGAAATCAGCACAGAATGTCAGTACAACAGGAGCTTCAGTTATCATTTTCTGGTTGAAATGAGAAGGTGCAAGCTGCTGCTTTATCTCCTTGTCTTTTGTGACTATTATGCTGTATACCTGCATGTTGCCTGTTGTTGAGGCACGGCATCCCATATTAAGAATGTCGTTCAGCAGATTGTCATCAATAGCTTCATGCGTGTACTTGCGGACCGTTCTTCTCTTAAGCAGAATATCTTCTATTGTTGTCATTGCTCAATATTATTAAAGTCACACAAAGTAAATAAATTCAATGCAGGCAGAAGGGTTTCAGCTAAGGAATAAGCAAAAAAATGCAAATAACTGAAAATGGAGCTTATATAAATTTTGCTTTTGTAAAGAATGTTTGTTAAAATTGTTTACGATTAAGACGGGAGTTGGAAGACGGGAGACGGAAGCAGGAGTTTCTGTCTTCGGACTTCGGACCTCGGACTTCGGACTTCAGACTTCGAACTTTTTATAAAATACTAACATAAACCAAAAAAACTATGAGCAGACCGGTTACACTTTTTACTGGACAATGGGCAGATTTGCCATTTGAAACTTTATGTCAGAAAGCCAAATCGTTTGGTTATGACGGACTTGAAATAGCCTGCTGGGGAGATCACATGGAGATAGACAAGGCTGATGAGGCATATTGCAGGAAGAAGAAAGACATTCTGGCCAAGTATGGTCTGAAGGTATTTGCTCTCGGGAATCATCTTGTAGGGCAGGCTGTTTGCGACAATATTGATGAAAGGCATAAAAGCATTGTTCCAGCTTACGTATGGGGCGATGGTAAACCTGAAGGTGTACGTCAGCGTGCAGCCCAGGAGATTATAAGAACAGCAGAGGTGGCAAAGAGAATGGGGGCAACAGTTGTTACAGGATTTACCGGAAGTTCTATTTGGCATCTTAATTATTCCTTCCCTTCTGTCCCGCCTCAAATGATTGATAAGGGCTACGCTGACTTTGCAGCAAGATGGACACCAATCCTTGACAAGTTTCACGAACTGGGAATCAACTTTGCACTTGAAGTTCATCCAACTGAAATTGCATTTGACATTGCTTCTGCCCGCCGTGCACTCAAAGAGATTAAGAATCACTCGAACTTCGGTTTCAATTATGATCCCTCACATTTCGGATACCAGGGTGTTGATTATGTTAAGTATATATATGAATTCGCTGAAAAAATCTATCATGTTCACATGAAGGATGTAGGATGGTCAAATGTTCCTGCGGAGGCAGGAGTTTTCGGAGGTCATACTGAATTCGGAACCCGGGGACGTTACTGGGATTTCAGGAGCCTTGGTCACGGGAATATCAACTTTGAGGAGATTATAAGAGCTCTGAACCGTATCAACTACAAGGGACCACTCTCGGTTGAATGGGAAGACAGCGGAATGGACAGGGAATTCGGTGCAAAAGAAGCATGTGAGTTTGTAAGGAAAGTTGACTTCCCGGCTTCCAATATAGCATTTGATGCCGCCTTCCAGAAATAACATTAAAGCTTCTTTAACTGAATAATAACCCAAACCCAACCTTTCAATCATGGATAATATCAGGAAGACTCAGTTGTTCAATGCAAGCTGTGTTTCATTGGTTGTAACAGCACTGGCTTTTGCCACAAGAGGATCATTTGTTGAAGCATGGGCTGCTGAATTCAATCTTACCCACACTCAGGTGGGCTGGATAATAGGCACTGCTTTCTGGGGATTTACCCTTGCAATGGTTTTCGGAGGCCCGCTTGTCGACATAATAGGTCTTGGCAGAATTATTTCGATTGCATTTTTCTGCCATGTTGCAGGTATTATCCTTACTATAGTTGCTACAGGTTTCTGGACACTTTTTGTCTCCACCCTGCTTGTAGGCATTGCTAACGGAAGCGTGGAAGCAGCATGCAATCCACTGATTACCAGCATGTATACTGATGACAAGACTCGCCGTCTGAACAGGTTTCATGCCTGGTTCCCGACAGGGATAGTTATCGGGGGCCTTATAGTATACCTGTTTAACAACATCGGTCTTAATGACTGGAGATATGCAATGGGAATAATGCTCCTGCCTACCTTCGTGTATGGATATATGTTCCTTAACAAGCAGTTTCCCCAGACTGAAAGAGTTGTGTCAGGCTTTTCATATAAGGATATGCTTAAAGCCTGTGTAAGTCCTCTTTTCCTGTTCATGGCTGCTTCAATGATACTCACTGCTGCAACTGAACTTGGCACAAACCAGTGGATCTCTGCACTTCTTGCAAATGTTTCTGACAATCCGATACTTCTTCTTGTATGGATATCCGGAATCATGGCGCTGGCACGTCAGTTCGGAGGTACTGTCATACATAACCTCAAATCAACTGTGGTGTTGCTTACCTCCTCTGTGCTTGCATTCATCGGTTGCCTTCTGATGGGTTATACATCAGGAGCCCTGGTATTTGCATCTGCCGGAATCTTTGCTCTCGGAATAGCTTTCTTCTGGCCTTCAATGCTTGGCTTTGTTTCAGAAAATATACCTCAGAGTGGTGCACTCGGACTTGCAATCATGGGAGGAATCGGTTTCCTGGGTGGTGCAATAGCACAACCTGTAATGGGCGCCATATTCGATGCACAGACTGCTGCTTCAGTACCTGCAGGGCAGACTATTGAAGCTCTCAAAGCAGCTGCTGCAGGAACACAGGAAGCACTGACATGGGCTGAGGTTCAGCTGAAAGGAGGAGCTCTGACCCTGAGAAATGTTGCACTTGTTCCGGCTGTGCTGATTATTGGTTTTACCTTCCTGCATATATGGAAGAGGAAGCATGTGTAAAAAAGGCGAAGGCGGAAGGCTAAAGGCGAAAGGAAAAACAGAACAAGGGGTGGGTTAAAAATTAAAAATAACAAAATAAAACATTGATTATGAAAAAGATAAGAATGGGTATGATTGGCGGTGGTATTGGTGCATTCATTGGAGATGCTCATCGCCGCGCCTCAAGGATATGCAATGACTATGAGCTCGTTTGTGGTGTCTTTGATGTTAACTATGAAAAAAGCCAGGAATTTGCAAAGAATGAAGGCATTGCTGCTGACCGCTGTTACAAGAGCGTTGAAGCAATGCTCAAGGCAGAAAAAACCCTGCCTGCAGAAAAAAGGATGCAGGTTGTTACAATCGTAACTCCAAATGCTTTGCATTTTTCCTTTGCGAAAGCTGCACTCAGTGCCGGCTTCCATGTAGTCTGCGAGAAGCCCTTGACAATGACTGTAAAGGAGGCTGCAGAGCTTGAAAAGCTTGTTGAAAAGACAAAACTCACCTTTGCACTTACCCACACCTATACAGGATACCCGATGGTAAGGCAGATGAGAGACATCATAGCCAGTGGTGCACTTGGCACAATCCAGAGAATTGATGCACAGTACTACCAGGGCTGGATTAATTCTATTATACATGGTACAGGAAGCAGGATCACAGGAGTATGGAGACTCGATCCTAAACATGCCGGAGCCAGCAGCTGCATGGGCGACATTGGTGTTCATGCCTTCAATCTGATTGAATACACTACCGGACTGGAAATCAAGGAGATATTATCAGATCTCAATCCTGTCAAAGATGGTATAAAACTCGATCTCGACGGAACAGTGCTTCTCCGCTTCAGCAAGAAGCTCAAGGGAGTAATCCGCTCTAGCCAGGTTTGCGGCGGGGAGGAAAACAACCTTACTATTGCGGTCTACGGATCAAAGGCCAGTCTGAAATGGGGCCAGGAGAATCCAAACTACCTTTACATGCTTAGTGATACTGAACCTACAAAGGTATTTAAACCTGCACACGGGTATAATGACAAGTTGGCCGAGTCGAGCCATACTATGCCTTCAGGACATCCAGAAGGTATTTATGAGGCGCTGGCAAATATTTATAAGGGCGCTGCAAAATCGATTAGAAAACAGAAATTCACTGCTGGTGAATTCCCGACAGTGCATGACGGTGTAAGAGGCATGAAATTCATACATGCAGTTGTTGAATCAAATAAGGAAGGAAACGTCTGGAAGAAGGTGTAATACAGGCGGAAGGCGGAAGGCGAAAGGCGGAAGGAAGATGAACCGTTGAGCCATTGCGCTATTATTATTAAATTACAAAAAGCTATTAGATTAAATCAAATGGAAAAATCAAATAATCTTTCAAGGAGAAAATTCCTTGGAATCACAAGTGCTGCGGCAGGACTTGTAATCCTCAGTAAAAGTGACAGCCTGGCAGCTGAAAGTTACTTACAGTCAGCAGCTAAACCCGATTCTAAATTCGGTGGTGTTCAGGTAGGTGCAATAACTTACAGCTGGAGAAGCATGCCTGTATCTCCGGCCGATATCATAAAGTATTGCAAGCAGACAGGCATAAGTTCAATTGAACTTATGGGCGATGTTGCAGAAAGATATGCCGGAATACCAGAAGGAAAAGATGGAAGCGAAGAGAGGCGTAAATGGAGGCTTTCAGCTCCTATCGACAAGTACAGGGAGCTCCGTACCATGTTCAACAATGCCGGCATAAAAATACATATCACAAAATTCTCACCTGCAGGATGGTCTGAACCTGAAATCGATTATTCCTTCAAGGCTGCAAAAGCCCTTGGATCAATAGGTGTTTGCAATGAAATAGGCGATGAAGCCTGTAAAAAAATGGGACCTATTGCAAAGTCAAACGGGATGTATGCAATCTTTCATAACCACCTCCAGCCGGGAGAACCAGGATGGACCTTTGAAAAATTCCTCGACTACTCCCCTGCCAACATGCTCAACTTTGATGCCGGACATTATTACGCTGCAACAGGTCTTCATCCGAACGGTATAATAGAAAAGCTTCACGAAAGGATTGTCAGTGTCCACCTGAAGGACAAGACCGGGCCAAAAGATGACCCTGCAAATACAAATATGCCATGGGGACAGGGAAAAACTCCGATTAAGGACATACTTCTGCTTTTGAAAAAGAACAAATGGAATATAAATACTGATATAGAGCTCGAATACAATATTCCTTCAGGTTCGGATGCAGTGGCAGAGGTAAAAAAGTGTGTTGATTTCTGCAAAAACATACTGGTCTGAAAATGCTGAATTCACGGTTACTGATACTCTCACCGGCGTTATTTCTTCTTATAATTTTTTCATATTCATGCTGTGAAAAAAATAACAATACAGGGACTGCATCTGTATTGATACTGAGCGGTAAAGGGAATCATTCCTGGGAAAAAACCACTCCCCTGCTAAAGAGGATCTACGACAGATCCGGACTCTTCAGGGCAGAGACAAGCGACAGGCCTGATTCACTTACCCTGGAATCATTTCAGAAGTATGATGCTGTAATTGTGAATTTCAATACCTGGCCTGATAATGATATCCGCTTCTCACAGGAATGGGAAAAGGCCTTCCTCGATTATTTGGAAAAGGGAGGAGGGGCCGTATTCATACATGCCAGTGCTTCTTCCTTTTACAAATGGCCTGAATATCACAAAATTGGCATTGGCAGATGGGGTAAGGAGACCAGCCATGGAAGTCCTCAGATTGGCAGGGTGACTGCTCTAGATCAGGAAAATCCCATTACAAGAGGTCTGGGAGATTTTTTCATCTTCGACGAATTATGGAAAAATGCAGATATTTACCCTGAGGCAAAAGCAGCCGGCAATCTTACATGGACAGATCCCACTGACGGAAAGGTTTATAATGAACAGGCAATATTCACAAACAGGCCGGGAAAAGGCCGAAGTTTTTTCACTTTGCTAGGCCATGATGAAAGAGCCATGCTTAATTCAGGATTTCAGACTCTGCTGATAAGAGCGACCTTATGGGCTTCAGGTAATGAAAACTATCCTGCTGTCCCTGCAGAACTAAAACGGGAACCTCAGCAGGATACGACGGTTTCATGGACACGATCAGATACAACAGTCTGTCTGAAGAGAGGTAATGAAGTGATCTGGCAGTTCAACTACAACAACCGGTACAGGAGACCTTACTTTCATCCGCTTACTGCAGATGGATCTACTGTTACCAGTGCTGATCCTCCCGATCATCCATGGCACCTCGGACTGTGGTTCTGCTGGAAATATATAAACGGTGTGAACTACTGGGAATACCTGCCTGATTTCAGTTCTGCAGAAAAAGGATATAAATCAGAAGGGGTGACGGAAATAGAGGATATCAGTGTAAATCATAAAGAGGATTTCTCAACAGAAATCTCCATGAAGATTAAATATTATCCCCTGAATGGCTCTGAGGTAATGAATGAGAAGAGCCATATCCATATTTCGGCTCTCCTTCCTGACAAGAGCTATTATATTGATTATGATAATATCTACACAGCTGTGGCTGAAGAAGTTGTTCTCGACAGAACACCTGTTCAGACCGAGCCCGGAGGAAGGACCTGGGGAGGATATGCAGGGCTGTCTGTCAGATTCAGCCAGGATATGAACTCTCCTTTCCTGATTGCTGCATCTGATACCACAGATTACAAAAAGAACGCCTGGGTTTACATGGGATTCAACACCCTTACCGGGAAAAAAGCAGGTATATGCATGATGCATGATCCTGAGCTGACAACACCCGAAACAAGCTGGTACATAATAAGAACCAGGGAAATCCCATTCTTCTATTACAGTCCGGGTGTAATTTACGACGGTAAGAAAACACTCTGCAAAGGTGACAGTCTGCACCTCAGGTACAGGTCCTGGATAATACCGGGTAACATATCCAAAGAGGTACTGCAGAAGAGATATGACAGGTTCACAGAAAAAAATAAATAAACTTAGCTCACATGAAAAAGATGAGTCAGCTTTCAAGAAGGGATTTTATAAGGAAATCAGCTATCGGAGCAGCCGGAGTAGCTGTACTTCCGGTAATCCTTCCCTCCTGCAATGACAGGAAAAAAGCAATGAGCCGTATAAACATTGCCCACATCGGCGTTGGCGACAGAGGCACTGCTGAACTCATTTATTATTTGCTGCCACTAAGGGGAGCGGTGAACATTGC
>JAKLDT010000137.1 GCA_022703405.1 Bacteroidota bacterium
AATAACCATGGATTTCACGGGTTTCACGGAGAAAAATAAATCCGTGTCATCCGTGTAATCTGTGGTAAAAAAATAACCACGGGTCACACGGGTTTCACGGAGAAAAATAAATCCGTGTCATCCGTGTAATCAGTGGTAAAAAAAACCACGGGTTTCACGGGTTTCACGGAAGAAGATAAATCCGTGTCATCCGTGTAATCTGTGGTGAAAAAATAACCACGGGTTTCACGGGTTTCACGGAAGAAGATAAATCCGTGCCATCCGTGTAATCAGTAGTGAAAAAATAACCACGGGTTTCACGGGTTTCACGGAGAAAAATAAATCCGTGTCATCCGTGTAATCTGTGGTCAAAAAATCCGGGTCTTCAGTGTAATCAGTAGTAAAAAAATATTAATATTGATAACTGATAAACCAGAAAAAAACAATACAATGAGTACACTTTCTGAACTTGCAAAGATGATCGACCATTCGATACTGGGTCCTACACTGACAGATGCTGACCTTGAGAAACACTGCAAAATTGCTTTAAAGTATGATGTGGCATCAGTATGCGTGAAGCCCTATGCTGTCAGACGTGCAGTTGGAATTCTTAAAGGCAGCGATGTGAAAGTTGGTTGTGTTATAGGATTTCCCCATGGAAACAGCTCGACTGCCGTTAAGGTGTTTGAAGCCGAACAGGCCTGCAATGACGGCGCAACGGAAATAGATATGGTGATAAATATTGGGAAAGCGCTTGGTGGAGACTGGGACTACATTGAAAAGGAAATCAAGGCTGTGACAGATGTCTGCCATTCAGGAAATGCTATCGTCAAGGTTATTTTTGAAACTGATTTTGTTACAAGAGATGAAGATAAAATAAAACTGTGCGAGATATGTACAAAGGTTGGAGCTGACTTTGTAAAGACCTCAACGGGTTTCGGATATGTTAAACAGCCAAATGGTGATTTCAATTATAAAGGCGCAACAGTTCACGACATTGAACTGATGAGAAAACATTCCGGCCCGAAAGTGCAGGTTAAATGTGCAGGCGGAGTCCGCACTCTTGATGATCTTCTTAAGATGAAGGCAGCAGGAGCAACACGATCAGGAGCCACTGCCACAGCGGTCATGCTCGATGAAGCCGGAAAAAGATTTGGAGATAAATAATTCAGAAAAAGATCAAGATCTCATGTCAGGTGCTGAAACGTTTCTTGAGAAGCTTAAACTCAGGTCTTCAGATATTGATCTTGACAATCTGGTGGAAACCTTTACCAGGGAAATGATTACTGGTTTATCCGGAATGGGAGGGATGAGAATGATCCCGACCTATATCGAAGCCGAAAACGACTTTCTGAAAGACACTCCTGTGCTGGCAATTGATGCCGGAGGAACCAACTTCAGGGCTGCAATTCTGAAAGTTACAACAACAGGCGATGTAATAATAAGTGATGTTGTAAATTACAGGATGCCCGGACTTGACGGAGTGATAGGCAGTGATGAGTTTTTTAAAACTGTCGCTGATTATATAAGACCACTGGCTGAGAAAGTAAACCGGATCGGCTTCTGTTTCTCATATCCGACAGAAATACTTCCTGACAGGGACGGACGTCTTATTCAATTCTGTAAAGAGGTGCAGGCTCCTGAGGTTCATGGCCAGATAATAGGAAAACGCTTGCTTGAGACTTTGGGAACCCCTCAGAAGACGATCGTTTTGCTCAATGATACTGTGGCAACTCTCCTTGCAGGAAAGTCCGCTTCTGCAAATCAGATATATGATTCTTTCATAGGCTTTATCCTTGGAACCGGCACCAACACCTGTTATATTGAACAAAACATTAATATTCTTAAAAAGCCTGAACTTAAAAAAGAGAGCAGCCAGATAATCAATATTGAATCAGGTGATTATGGCAGACCTCCCCGCACTGACACTGATATTCAGTTTGGCAGTACTACAGCTGATCCGGGCAGTTATAAGTTTGAGAAGATGTTTTCGGGAGGCTACTTTGGCAGCCTGACACTTTTTGTTCTGAAGAAAGCAGCAAAGAAGGGATTGTTTTCAGCGGCAACAGCAGGCAGAATAAATAATTTGCCTGATTTGCAGACTGGTGATGCCAGCTCCTTTGCAGAGGGACAACTGTCACTTGATCACCCTCTTAATAAAGCAGTAATGGATTCAAAGGATGCTGAGATGTGCAGGGAAATAATTAATTCTCTGATTGACCGGGCTGCAAAACTTGTTGCAGGAAGCATGGCAGCTGTAATCATGAAATCAGGTAAAGGAACCTTTCCTGAAAAACCTGTTCTGATAACTGTCGAGGGAACTACATTCTATAAACTTCATGATTTCCGGGTCTTGTTCGAGACTTATCTCAATGAATACCTGGGTGGTGACAGGAAGAGATATTTTGAGTTCACAGAAGTTGCCCAGTCTGGTTTGGTCGGAGCTGCGCTGGCTGCACTGATTGATTAGTCTTTATTTTACTGATTCCCTGTATGATACCAGAGTGATATTTTTCTCTGCAACAGCCTTCTTTACCTCACTGCTGGTGAATACTTTCGTTACTCCATCTCTGTCTGCAGCTACATTCTCATAACCGGTATGCCAGATAGCCCTCATCTCCGGAGTGTCAAGTCCGGGATGATCGATGAAGATATATTTTCCCGGTTTCAGGTCTTTAATTGTCCTTATTGCCGATGCAATCCTGGCCTCAGCTGTTTTATCCTCACTTTTCCACAACGACACATACTTATATCCTGCTGCTGAGGGATTTATATTAAGATTGTATTCCTGAGCGAGTCTCTTTACAAGTGCAGAAATTTCCGGTGCACAACTCTCACATCCCATGTGGCAGTTGACATGGCTCATATATGGTACATGACGTTTTGCCATCTCAATCTGGGCTCTGAATTCGGCTTCAATTTCCTCTATCTTCCATTTAGCATCCTTCAGCGCGGTTCCTTTCGGAAAATCTTCCCTCTGCCAGATCATCGGATAGAAATACCCATCTTTATCAACAAGACTGGGGCAGCAGGTCAGTGGACGCCATTTAATGTCGTTCCATTCACTTGTTATCACAAGATGTACGCCAACATCAAGACCTTGATTTTCATTTAGAAGCCTGACTGCCTCAGGGAACCAGGGACCTGGTACCATAAGCTCCACCGACCTCATAATCCCGTTTTTATAGCATTCAATACATGCAATATTTGCAGTATGTGATGAACCGATATCATCGCCTCTTATAAGAAGTTTTATCTCGCCCGTAGCCTGGCTCTGTAACAGGTTGTATGTCAATAAAAAAGATATAATTAAAAATTGTTTTTTCATTGTATTATGGTGTTTGAGTTTGTTATTTGCTTATTGCGTATTCACAAAAATTAAAGTAATGAAGCTTTCCTCATTGCCAGCAGGTTCTCATGTGGTGTAAGTACTGTTATCTCACAGCCTGCCGCAAGCAGGTATTTCTGGTCTTTATATTTTTCAACAAGATCTCTTGAAAATGCAAATACCTCATTTTCAGTTTTGTCCTGTACAAATACAGGATTAATATTTCCTCCAAGCACTACGTTGTTGCCAAGTATCCACCTTGCCTTGTTTATATCAACCTGCCAGTCGAGATCGATAATATCCATATTTACATTCTTCAGCGCTTCAAGCAGGTGGTTAATGTTCCCGCAGATATGAAGCTTGACAGGTATACCAAGCCCGTGGATATATTCAATTAGTTCCTGGTGCCGGTGCCTTATGTAAGTATTGTATGTGTCGCAGTCGATCTGGGAGCATATTGCATCGCCAATTCCAATCAGATCACATCCTGCTTCTATCTGTGCCTTTGCAAACTTCTTCCCCAGATCAAGGCATTTGTCGAATAGTCTTTCTGCAGAATCAGGATCTGTCATGAGCATCATAAGCATGTTATCGACTCCTGCAAGATCGCATGCTTCAGCGAGCGGACCTTCAATCCATCCGCTTACAGGCACAGTGCCATTGAGGAGTTTCTGAAAGTACTCTGCACCTTTGATCCTGTCGAGGGTTCTTTCACATTTGTAAACATCGGGTTCCGGCAGCCTGTCAATATCATCCGCTGAGTTTACAATTATTTTGAGGCATTGGGGAACGCCTTCATCAACATATTTTACCGGAGCTCCGAAGGCTGATGTCTCCCTGTACGGATCTGAAATAAGGCTGACCATATCAGTATCAAAATATTCCATGGCCTTTATGTTGCTCTCAACCAAAGTTTTATAATCAGAGGCAAATTTTCCGTATGTTGTATTGTTAAACCTTGCTGCAAAATGCATAAGGATAGGGCGGAAGAAAACCCTGTCATTGAGTTTTTCACCTTTTAAAAGCGCCTCAAATACCTGTATTTTTGTCATAATTGTTGTCCGTTATAAAGATACTTTGTTGACTCCCTGGCTCAGAGATATCTCGTTGCTGTTCCATTTAAAAACAGCCTTAATCCCTACCGGGACAGTTACAGTTCCACTTATTTTCGATCCGGTCCTGGTCAGCTCAATTGAAATTATCCCAAGGGGATGAGGATAAACTGCCACAATGCTTTTCAGATCCCCTAATGTTGGTGAAATCTCAATAATTTTGTGTCCCGGAGCTAGTGGTTTGATACCACAAATAGTCCTGAAAAAGAAATAATCGGGCGAGCTGCTCCAGGGATGACATTCTGATCGTTGATTTTCTTCACCCCATTCCAGAGGTACCTCTGCAAAAGTAGTAAGGCCTCTTTCTTTCATAAGTCGCCACTCAGATAATTCTGCCGTGAAACGATCCTGAAGTCCTGTAATATTCAGTGCTTCAAAGAGGTAAAGATGAAGGAACAGATCGGCCTGCCCGAACCAGTCTTTAGGTTCAAGAAGAGCTGCAATTAGTTTTTTAGCCTCATCTCCTCTTACGGCTCCAGCCAGTACTGCCATAATATTTGTTATCTGGCTTACCTGTCTGTTGTCAACCGATTCTGAATAAAAACCGTCTGTGTTTCTGCACAGGAGATTTACGGCACTGCATATCATATCAGCCTTTCTGTTCAGAGAATCAGACAGTCCTGTTTTACCTGTGAATGCGAATATATCTGCAGCGTGTCTCAGAGAGTAGGCATAATGAAGAGTATAAAGGGTATTGTTACCTTTATAAACATCTGGGGGTTCTCCATTATTATAATGTCTGGGCCATGCCAGCGCTCCCCACCAGTCAATTTTTCCAAGGAGTCCGTTTGGCCGGAGCTTTCTTTCATACCAGCCAAGAACATTCATTATCCCCGGTTCAAAGCCTTTGATGAACTCAATGTCATCTTTCCACATCATATAATCATGAACCTGGTCAATCCATATCAAAGAGTACGAAGGAATTATCAGGTAGAAAGGATTTGGATAACATGCATAGGTAAGACCCTCAGGTATTCTGGACTGGTCAAACTGAATAAGTGCATTGCGCGTCAGCCTGTCGTCTCCCGAGAGTGTCATCAGAGAAAGATTATGCACTCTTGAATCACCTGTATATTGCATCTGTTCATAAGCTGCATCCGAAAGGAGGTAATCCTGGGCGCAAATGCTGACAGTCCTCCATCCGGCTTCAATTATCCAGTCAAAATCAGTATTTCCTGTCTTGAATGAAGCCTTGAGTTCAAGAGGGGCTTTACATTCAACATTGTAATATGAATTAATTATAAGGGGCTGATCATGAGTCACAATATCAAGCTGAATATATCTGAAAGCTCTGAGGTATGAAGGTTTGAAAAGCCTGTCATCTCCTCCGTCAGGAAGAAATATATCCTTGATGCCAACAATCTTCTTCCCTGAAATATCATTACGGTTTCCCTTTGGCGCTTTATTGTTTATTATCATATTCTCTGCATACATCGCCCTTATACTGCTGTTTCTTCCACCAGAGACGATCATTTCAGGATAGCCCAGCGATTCAACTCCGTTATCGATAAGAATAGTAACCTTTCTTCCTGCAGGGATATGTAATTTGCCATTATTGTGAATGAATGCATCATTACCGTCGATTCCTTCAAAACGCCGGACTTCACGGAATGAAGACTTTTGTTCGGATAGGATTGGCGTTCTGCGTGGTATAAGCATTTTTCCTCCGCTATATAAAATCCCTCCGGCAAACTGTTTATCTCTTCCGCCTGCAATATCACACCATTTTGCAGCCGGCCATCCCGAATCGTTAAAATCTGTTTTTTCCCATCCCCAGGGGTATAATTCACCTCGGACGCTGTCGGTCGGGTTGCCGACGTAAAGTCCGAAATCAATCGTTGACCGGTCTGTCATCCATTCCACGTTTTTTGCATTGACAGCATTATTATGATAACATTTCCAGCTTCCTCCGTATGTATTTATTATACTTTCACTATCTGAATCTCCCTGTAAAATGAATGAAGTCATCTGCGAAAAAAAGGTGAACGACCTTTTCGGACCCCAGTTTACAACTTCTGCAGCCAGGGTATTCTTTCCCTGTTTAAGATAGGATGAAATATCAACTGTTTCATAAAACCAGTGAGACAGATCTCCTCTAGCTGGTCCGCGCTGAACGTATGATCCGTTTACAAAAAGTCTGTAATGATTGTCTGCCGAAAGGTGTATAATGAATTGATCTGGTTTTTCCTGAAGCACGATTGTCTTACGAAAAATAATCACAGCATGTTCCTGAGGCTGTACAGTGGGATGCATTATCCATTGCGCCTTCCATGTAAGTTCCTGAGAATAATTAGATAATGAATAAAGAGGTATTAATGCAGTAAGAATAAATTTCACTGATAGTCTCATGTATCAAATATGTTTTGATTTTAACCTATTTCAGAAATTCGGAAGCCAGGGCGATAGCAATTATCGCAATCAGGAACAGGTATGTATAAGGACTTGCAAAATTAAGAGTCCAGCCAAGAGAAGGATCTCTTTTTGGCACAACTAACCTGTGATCTCTTCTGTTGAAATAAAATATCCCTTTCCAGTTATTGGGATTCTTATTCATCAGGTTTTCCATTTCCTTTGTTTCTTCTGATTTCATGCGATATATACCTGCTTTAGTTTAATATGATTATTATCCTTATAATATTCTTTTTACAGCCCCCTTGCCCATAGCTGTCAACCTAAGAGTCGTTCTATAGTTAGATAGCTATCATAAATTCTCCCCTCCTTCAAAAGGAGGGGAAACTTATAAAGTTGCTCAACTTTCTTTCACCTTACCAAAATCGGCAGGTTGTCAGATGAAAAATGCCCCTTATTGTCGAAAGCATATACAAACAACCTGTACATTCCGGCTTCTGATGGAGCCCTGAATGAGATAAGCGGGCCGCTGCCTTCAATAAGTCCCGGAACCGGTTTTGGAGCCACTTCTCCCTGCCCTGCATACGAGGCATACTTTGCTTCAGGTTTTATCTCCCATCTGAATGTCAGTTCATCATTATCGGGATCTGAGGCAGTGACCCTTGCTGAATTCCGGCTGCCTTTGTCAATTATAATATCCTGATAACGAATATAATTATCAACATTCAGGGAGTCAACAATGGGTGCTTCATTATCCTTTATCATACCTGTCCACATTTTATGCATAAGTCCGACCTGTGGCGACTCTAGTCCGGTTGAGTCAAACATGCAGAACCAGGTGTGGGTTGTTTCCTGCTTGAAACCTGACCAGTAGAATACGTACGATCCAAGGCAGTTCCTGCTCCTTGTACTCATTGCACTCAGATACTTTTTCTCGTAGCAGTCATATTTTTCGCGACCGGTTTGTTCGTATGGCGCCTTCCATGATGTCTTTTTCACTTCCCAGTAGCCATCAGGTCCCCATTCTGCAATTAAATATGGTTTTGTCCATCCGTATTTTCTGAGAGTGTCGCCGATTGTGTATATATCTCCGTATGAATTAATTCCGAGAAGGTCAAGGTCAGGACATCTCTTCACAATATCAGCTACCTTGTACATTCTGCTGGTGCCTATAACTGTCATTACCGGATGGTCAGGATCGGTTTTCTTTATCT
>JAKLDT010000138.1 GCA_022703405.1 Bacteroidota bacterium
GTGGCAAGGTCAAGGTTAAATACATAATTCTGAATAATATACTGCTTTATCCTGTTAGCCTTACTGTTGAAATTCTTTTTTTCAATATCAATGAACCATGGATCGTCCCTCCATTTCCAGATTAAGGGAGACATTATATTAGCCAGTACAAGAGGATAGAAAAGTTCAGGGAATATGAATATTTCCATGTCGGACAGGGTGAATGCCGATGAGTATTTCTCGAGTGTTTTGTTGTCAGAAAAGTCTGGTGATGTTTTCAGCTTCATTTAGAAAATAAAAAAAACATTATTAATCAAAACAATTTACAATAGTGTTTGTGAAACACTGAACAATAAAAATTGTTTTTAGATACAAATAAATCTTTGCCTTATACTTTTGAAAAAAATATTTCAATCTGTTAGAGAAAGCGTTCAATGCCTGAAAAGAAGAAATTAGCTTCAATTGCTGCATTTTCGGTACTGTCAGAACCATGCACTGCATTCATCTGTGTGGAAACTGCAAAAAGTTTTCTTATTGTTCCCGGTTCTGCCTTGCTTGGGTCGGTTGATCCAATCAGCTTGCGGAATTGTTCCACTGCATTTTCATGTCTGAGTATCATAACAACAACAGGTCCGGAAGTCATAAAATCAATAAGACCTTCATAAAAGGGCTTTCCCTTATGAACAGAATAAAATGATTCGGCCTGTGGTTTTGTCAACCTTACCATTCGCATAGCTGCAATTTCAAAACCTGCTTCATTAATCATGGCAAGAATCGGACCTGTTTTACCGGTTCTTACTGCATTCGGCTTGATAATGGAGAATGTAAAATCAGTGTACATATAAAATTTTCATTAAGAGGATCTGCTGATTTCGCATGCAGAATATTTTCTATCTTTATCCACACTAAAAAATATGGTGGTGAATCTTTTCAAATATACAAAACAATTATCTAAACTATTTGTTGAGTGCAACAATATTATTCTCATTGGCCATATCAATCCTGATGGTGATGCTGTTGGCTCTCAGATAGCTCTGTATCAGTACCTTAAGAGCAAGGGAAAAAGTGTTGAAATGCTGACTCCAAATTACCTTCAGGAGTTTCTTAAATGGATGGAGGGAAGTGACCTTATAAGAGTTTTTATTAAAGAAAAGAACAAATGCATCAATCTGATTAACCGGGCTGATTTGATTGTGATGCTTGATTTTAACCAGTCAAACAGGATGGGTGAGGCTGAGGAGCATGTTGTTAAGTCGCATGCGAAGAAAGTACTTATTGATCATCATCTGAATCCGGCTGAGATTGCGGACCTGACGATATCAGAACCTTCACTTTGTTCCACATCAGAATTATTGCACAGGCTTATAAGTGAGCTGAACGGCAGTCCATATATTGACAGAGTTTATGCAGAAGCATTATATACTGGTATTATTACGGATACAGGCAATTTTGAACATGGATCATATACGCCTGATACAATGAGAATTGTGGCAGATCTTCTCGAAACAGGGCTCGATAAGGCAAGGATACTGGACCTTATTTATAATAATTTCTCTGCTGACCGGATGAGACTTATGGGATTTGCCCTGAACCAAAGGATGATAGTGTTGCCGGAATTGAAAAGTGCCTACATCTACCTGTCTAAAAGTGATCTGAAGGAGTATAATCATGTAAAGGGCGACACTGAGGGTTTTGTTAATATGCCCCTTTCAATTAAGGGTATAGTATTTTCAACTATGTTCATTGAGAAGGATGGTTTTATCAAGCTTTCCTTCCGGTCAAAGGGGAACTTTCCCTCAAACGAAATAGCCTCCCGGTACTTTAATGGAGGAGGTCACAAGAATGCCTCAGGTGGAGAATATTCTGATACGCTTGATAATACAATTCAGTTCTTCCTTAACGTGCTGAACGAAAACTCATGGATGTTTGATAACATTTGATTTCATGAAGGGTACAGGTCTGTTCTTATTTTTTCTTCTTCTTATTTCCCTGACACATTGCGGTGACAGAGGCAAAAAGCCGCTAACTGACTATAAACCGGGAAAGGATGAAATTGCCGATATGAACAGTTACATTGTCAGGAAAGACAGGGAGAGAATACAAAGCTTTTTTGAGCGTAAAGGCCTGACAATGAATGAAACACCTACTGGTTTGTGGTTCAGTATCCTGAAAGAAGGCTCAGGAGAATTTTTTAAGGATACTGACAAGGTTGTATTTGCCTATGAGTGTTCACTTCTCGATGGCACTGAATGTTACAGCTCTGATGAATCGGGACCCATGGATATAAAACTGGGGCACAGCGATATTCCTTCAGGACTTACCGAAGGTCTTAAAATGCTGAAACCCGGTGCTGAAGCCTTGTTCATCCTTCCGCCTCACCTTGCTTACGGACTGATTGGCGATAGCAGGAAGATTCCTCCGCGATCTACACTTGTCTATTCAGTTAAAATCATAAAATAAGATTTTACCCGTTCTAAAAACATATATTTGCAGCTCTTGAAAATTTTAATCAGTAATAATCTTATATGACAGTTTTGATGAAAAAGGAAAAACTACTTACAATATTTGCTTTATCAGTTTTAATAATTTCTGTTGCTTCATGCAACAAGACAAATGAATTTGAAGAGCTTGAGAAGCAGCAGATAAGTGAATACCTTGACAAAAGCAGTGTTGCTTTTGAAAAGAAACCAAGCGGACTGTATTATTCCCAGATCGTTGCCGGGAATGGGATTGTTCCTGTTAAATATGATACCGCCTATGTAAGATATACCGGAAAGTTACTTGACGGAACTATATTTGATTCAAATATCACAAGCTCAGCTCCCCTTGCAGTTCTTATCGGATCGCCATCAGTAATTCAGGGATTTATGGAGGGAATAACATATATGGCTTCAGGAGGTAAATCACTATTTCTGATTCCTTCATCTCTTGGGTATGGCTCGGTTGGAAATTATTATGGTGGCATCAGCGGTTACACACCTTTATTGTTTGAAGTTCAGCTTGTCCTTGTAAAGCCAGGCAAGGATCATAAATAGTTCATTGCAAAACAAATACAGCAAGCTTATCTTTAAGTTCCGGTATCTGTTTTTTCCATTCTGAAATTCTCATTGTTCTTATAGATTCCTGAGGCAGTGTTATGTCGGTGGCAATACAGAGCCTTGTATCATTCCTGCAAATTTCAAGCAGTGATTCCAGTATCTTCTGATTCCTGTAGGGAGTCTCCATGAATATCTGCGCTGTGCCTTCGGAGGCTCTTTTTTCTATATCCCTGATTTTTGAAATCCGCTCGGAAGGTTTGGCAGGCAGGTAACCGTTGAATGTAAAATTCTGACCGTTCATGCCTGAAGAAATAAGTGCGAGTATTATTGATGAAGGTCCTGGTAATGGGATCACTCTAATTCCAAGAGTATGTGCTATTGCAACAATGCCGGAGCCGGGATCAGCCAGACATGGCAATCCTGCCTCGCTCAGCAACCCGATATCCGATCCCCCGAGCGCAGGATTCAGATAGTCTGAAATTTCACCTGCCGGAGTATGTTCATTAAGTATGAAAAAGATGCAGTTGTCGATAGGAAATTCCTTGTCGATGAGTCTAAGGTACCGTCTTGCACTTCTTAATTCTTCAACAATAAAAATCCGGAGCTTCTTTGTAGTTTCAATTACACTTTGCGGAATAACCGATTCAAAATCGCTGCTCCCAAGTGGCACCGGAATCAGAAAAAGACTGCCTTTCATTTTTAGAATTAAAAATCAAATATAGCACTTTTACCTGAGGCTTGTTGACAACAATTTTCAAAGCCTTTAATAATGGTATGCTGCTTTTTTATTAGGTTTGTTATCTGATTGATATTTGTGAAAATTACTTTTCTAGGCACCGGAACCTCTCAGGGAGTGCCGGTTATTGCATGTGAATGCAAAACCTGTTCTTCTGCTGACGCTCATGATAAGCGGCTGAGAACTTCACTTTTGCTCGAGGACGAAGGAGTGACACTGCTTTTTGATGCCGGACCCGATTTCAGGCAACAGATGCTCAGAGAAAAAGTAATGAAGCTCGATGCTATCTTTCTTACTCATGAACACAAAGATCATATTGCCGGTCTTGATGATGTGAGAGCTTTCAATTACAAGAGCCAGTCGGCAATTGATATATACTGTGAGCCGAGAGTTCAGAAAGCAGTAAGGGAAGAGTATTCATACGTTTTTTCTGAAATTCAATATCCCGGTATTCCCAGGATGCGGCTTATTGACATTCCGGAACATGGATTGTCAGTTAAGGGTGTTCCCGTTCTGCCTGTGAGAGCCTTTCATTATCATTTGCCTGTTTTCGGATTCAGAATTAAGGACTTTGCCTATATAACAGATGCTAATTATATTCCTGAGGAAAGCAAGGAAAAGCTGCTTGGTGTTAAGTATCTGGTAATAAATGCATTGAGAAAGGAAAAGCATATATCTCATTTTTCTCTCCGGGAAGCTCTTGATGTTATCAGGGAGATTTCGCCAAAGAAAGCTTTTATAACACATATAAGTCATCAGATGGGCCTGCATGAGATAGTTTCAGGAGAGCTGCCCCAGGGTACAATACTGGCTTATGATGGACTAAAATGTAATTTTGAAAACTAGGAGAAATTATCTTTTGGTTTTATAACCCTTACTGAGTTTCTTCTGATAACCTGAAGAAAAATAATACTTGTTTCTGCCTAATTGTGACGCATTTACATGCGATGTCTGCTTCTTTCTGCTCTTTGTTGAACCCTTTTTCTGAGGAGCACAGGCAGCCATTGAAAATACTAAAAGCACTATCAGTGAATAATTCAGAATTTTAAAAATTTTTTTCATTGCTTTTGCCTGATGCGAATCACCGTTAAAAATACAACATTATTATAATATTTTAAAATATTGCAGCAGATAAAGTACTGTTAAAACTTTTCATAATTAATAATCACAGCCGTTTTCAATTTGTGTACTATGCATTATCTTGCATACGATTAGGAACGGATTTTGTTGTATTTAAATTGTTCAGGGTATAATTACATTCAACTGTAATTTGTAAGGATGTTAACGGAGATGAAGTCTTTTATGCAGTTTTCATTCAGATTATTAATTAGTCTGGCATTTTTTATTCACCTGGCACCTGTAAATGCGCAGATTATTTCAGGTCTCAGCATTTCTGAGAAAAAGGGACTTTTTGTGGACGGAGTTTTATTTCAGGATTCTGTTCTTTCAGCATTCAATTCTCCCAGGCCGCTTTTCAGTTTCCTGCTTGACGGAAGCAGGATGAATTCTTCGGATTATGATTATAAAGTAAATAATGGCGTTATAGATCAGGTATTTGACAGGAATCTGCAGGTGTTTTTTTCAATTGTCGATTCATCTCTTCAATATTACAAAGGAAATTTACTGTTCCGAAACTCAGGCAAGGATACTGTTACAATAAGCAATGTAATTCCCTTAGGTGCAGATTCAACATCTGTAAATATAACGGGACATGGTCCTGCTGGTCTGGCAAGGGCATTCCTGTTCAGACCAGGCATAAGCCCGCTCAGGATAATACTTCCCGACAATGCATGGGAGATGGGGTACTCCTCATTCCTGATCAGCAACGGTAAATCAATCTGCTCGGTAACACGGCGTAAAGAAGTAATAAACGGGAAAAAAGGCAGATATGAAACAATTCTGCCTCCAGGAGCATCTGTAAACTATGCAATCTATGCAGAAATATTTGATGGCGTATGGCAGAACGGTCTGATAAAAGTATTCAGAGACAGGTATATATACGATACAGACCATTTTGATAATTCCATGTATGAACGAAAAGACCTGCAATGGATTAAGGAGAGTTATCTTGCAATATTTTCAATGGTCTGGGACAGGGAGTTCTATGACAGATTTAGCGGAAAATATACCTATGGAGATTTTCTGAGAAATTACCGTAACCAGTTCGGAAAGCTTGACGTTTTTGGAATATGGCCAACCTGGCCCCGGTTAGGCCTCGATCAGCGAAATCAATGGGATCTTTACAACGATTTGCCCGGAGGGACGGAACAGTTAAGGAATTTTGTAAGCATGTCGCAAATGGCTGGCACAAAGTTTTTTATAGCATATAATCCCTGGGACAACAGTACAAGGCAGGAAAATCATTATAGTGCAATGTCAAAGCTTATTGCAGAAACTAATGCCGACGGAGTGGTGCTTGATACCAGGGGGAATTCCGGTCCGGAGTTGCAGGCAGCAGCAGATAGCGCCAGGCCGGGTGTGGTAATGTACTCAGAGGGAATGGCAGTTCCTGTTGATATGCAGGGTATTATATCAGGCAGAGTTCATAATGCACTGTATATGAGTCCTGAGCTGAATCTGAACAAGCTGATTAAGCCTGATTTTGCAATTTTCCGTGTTTGTGATGTGGGTGAAGCTGTGCTTCATCGTGAGATTGCTGTTTCTTTCTTCAACGGTTATGGGACTGAACTCAATTTATTCAGATCTGGCGGCAGGGGAGAATCATTCGAAAATGATAAAAAATTTCTCGCAAAAACAACTTTCATTCTAAGGCAAAACACTAATGCATTCCTCGATAATAACTGGACTCCATTGATCCCCACAAAAAGTGATAAACTTAATGTAAACAGATGGAAGACTGAGAATAAGACAATTTATACCGTCCTGAGCATGCTTGAGGATGGTTTCAGAGGAAATGCTTTTGCAGTTGAAGAGAACGACAGCCTTCATTATCTGTCACTTTGGAATCATGAGGTTATTGTGCCTGAATTTACTGAAAATAAGCGTTTTATAAGAATTGATGTTGAAGGCTGGGATTCATCATATTCAGGGACAAGGAATGAAGGAGCTGTGGAATGCATAGCCGCTTTCAGAAAAACTCTCAATAGCGAAATAAAAGGTGATTCTATCAAACTTACTTCTGCTTTGCCTGGTCTTATAGCATTCTGGAAAGGAAATCCTGGTTATAATACATTTCAGGTAACAATAAGCAGTCCATGCGATACTGTGATAAGGATTAAGGATCTGTTTGGATACTATGACGGAAAAGTCGTTATCCAGCTTCTTCAGGACAGAAAACTGACTGATGAAAATATTCTGCGAACAGGCTCCAACGGAATACCATGGCTTGCAAGCAGAGTCACCCCAACAGTGAGGGCTTTGTCAAAGCCTGATGATATGGTTCTTGTACCGGGAGCTGCTGTAAAACTTGATCTGACTGCGGATGATGAATTCATTCCCTATCCTGAACTGAAAGGAACAGAATTCTCAGTTGACAGTTTCCTTATTGACAGGTACCCGGTTACAAATGAACAATATTTTGAATTTATCCTGGCCACAGGCTACAGACCTTCCGATACCTCGGGATATCTTAGTCATTGGAGCAGGGGAGTATTCCGTCAGGGACAGGAAAGATATCCTGTTGTCAATATTTCTTATGAGGATATGAATTCATACGCAAGATGGGTGGGTAAGAGACTTCCCACACAGGCTGAATGGCAGCTGGCAGCACAGGGCACTGATAAACGAAAATGGCCCTGGGGTAATGATTTCCATGGTACTTACTGTAATAATTCCTTTGCCCGTATGACTCCTGTTGACGCTTTTCCGAAAGGGCAGAGCCCCTATGGTGTTCTGGACCTTGTTGGCAATATCTGGCAAATGACAGCTGATATCTATTTTAACGGTACTAATTACTTCGGGATAATAAGGGGGGGAAGCTATTATAAACCTGAATCCAGTTCCTGGTATCTGAAGGGAGGTCCTCAGCCACTTGACAAGACCCAGATACTTCTGATGGTTTCTCCGTCATTTGACAGGAGTTCAGCAGTTGGATTCAGGTGTGTAAAGGATATTGATAAAAGGAAATTTAAAAGCAAAAAGTAAATAACTGTATTCCTGGTATTTCGATGCAATAAAAAAACCTGCAGTGAGCAGGTTTTTTTATTGGAAATACAGA
>JAKLDT010000139.1 GCA_022703405.1 Bacteroidota bacterium
AACTGTATGCGAACAGAAATCCTTCTTTGAGCAGCCTTAAATACATTTTGGTACCACTATAAGGGTTTGAAGCACCAAATATACTAAAAAGGCTTCATGAATATTATCATTATTAATATTGTAAAGGTTAATAAAAAAATATCTATTTTTGAGCGCCTGTACACAGGAGAATGTCATTTCCTAATTATCGTCAGATGAGCATTAAAACTATTAAGAGCGCTTTGATTTCTGTCTATTACAAGGATGGCCTTGAAGAAATAGTCAGAAAGCTGGGTGAAATGAATGTCAGGATCTTCTCCACCGGAGGTACTTATACATTTATTGAGGGACTGGGATTAAAGGCTGAAAAGGTTGAGGATCTGACTACTTATCCTTCAATACTTGGAGGAAGAGTGAAGACCCTGCATCCGGGTGTTTTTGGCGGCATCCTGGCGAGAAGGGAAAATAAGGGCGACCTTGAACAACTGGCCCAGTATAAAATTCCTGAAATCGACCTTGTAATTGTCGATCTTTATCCTTTTGAAGAAACAGTCAGATTGACAGATAATGAAGATGATATTATTGAGAAGATAGATATAGGCGGAATATCGCTTATCAGGGCAGCCGCAAAGAACCACAAGGATGTACTTATTGTATCAGGCAGGGAGCAGTATCCTGAACTCCTTCAGATACTTAAGGAAACGGGCGCATCAACTACGCTGGAACAAAGAAAGCAGTTTGCTGCGAGAGCCTTCATGACCTCATCACATTACGATACTGCGATATTCAAATACTTCAACAGTGATCAGAAAATTCCTGTATTCAGAGAGAGCATAAATGATTCCTATCCGCTCAGATATGGTGAAAATCCTCATCAGAAAGGAGTGTTTTTCGGAAATCCTGACGATTTCTTTACAAAGCTTCACGGCAAGGAACTTTCATACAATAATCTGCTTGATCTTGATTCTGCCGTTAGTCTGATTGATGAATTCAGGGATGATACGTTTGTTATCATAAAACACAATAACGCCTGTGGAGTTGCAAGCCGCGAGAATCTTATAGATGCCTGGAAGGACGCACTGGCATGTGATCCGGTATCAGCTTACGGAGGAGTGATAGCTACAAACAGGAAAATTGATGAGACAGTTGCAAAGGAGATCGACAGGCTTTTCTTCGAGATTATTATAGCCCCCGGTTTTTCAGAAGGTGCAATTGCTGTTTTAACCCAGAAAAAGAACAGGATCATTCTTGTCAGGAAGGATACGGTTCCGGCTTCTTACAGTTTCCGTTCACTTCTGAACGGAGTATTATGGCAGGAAAGAGATCTGAGCACACAAACTGCCGGAGACATGAAACTTGTAACAGACAGGGAACCATCTGATCAGGAAGTACTGGATATGGTATTTGCAAATATTATTGTAAAACACAGTAAATCAAATACAATAGTTCTTGCCCGGAACAGGCAGCTTTGCGCGAGCGGAATAGGACAGACCTCACGTGTTGACGCGTTGAAACAGGCAATTGAAAAGGCAGTGTCCTTTGGCTTCAGCCTTAAAGGCTCTGTGATGGCATCTGATGCATTTTTCCCTTTTCCCGACTGTGTGGAGATTGCAGATAAGGCAGGAGTAGTGGCTGTTGTTCAGCCCGGAGGTTCGGTAAGGGATCAGGAATCAATAAATTATTGCAGGGAACATGGCATGACAATGATGGTAACAGGGATAAGACATTTTAAACACTAATAAACAATTACTCATATAATGGGCGTTTTTTCATTTTTAACACAGGAGATTGCGATTGACCTTGGGACAGCCAATACAATCATCATTCATAATGACAAGGTTGTTGTAGATGAGCCTTCTATTGTTGCAATTGACAAGAATACAGGAAAGCTGATTGCAATAGGAGAAGCTGCAAGGCAGATGCATGGCAAAACTCATGAAAATATAAAGACTATCAGGCCTTTACGTGACGGCGTTATTGCTGACTTTAATGCTGCCGAGCTTATGATAAGGGGTATGATCAGGATGATCAACAAGGGGCCAAAGTTATTCTCTCCCTCCCTGAAAATGGTTGTTTGTATACCATCAGGCAGCACCGAGGTTGAAATACGTGCCGTACGCGACTCATCAGAACATGCCGGAGGAAGGGATGTATACATGATTTATGAGCCGATGGCTGCTGCAATAGGGATCGGGCTCGATGTTGAGGCACCTGAAGGCTGCATGGTTGTTGACATAGGCGGGGGAACTACCGAGATAGCAGTAATTGCACTTGGCGGTATTGTGTGCAATAAGTCAATAAGAATCGCCGGCGATGGCTTTACTGCTGATATTCAGGCGTATATGCGTCATCAGCACAATATTAAGATAGGAGAAAGAACAGCTGAAGATATCAAAATTGCTGTTGGTGCAGCTCTTCCTGACATTGAAAATGCTCCGCCTGATTATATTGTCAGAGGTCCGAATATCATGACAGCCCTTCCTATTGAAATACCTATATCATATCAGGAAATTGCCTATTGCCTTGACAAATCTCTGTCAAAGGTTGAAGCAGCGCTGCTGAGCGTTCTGGAACAGACACCTCCTGAGCTGTATGCCGATATTGTAAACAAGGGAATATATCTTGCCGGAGGCGGTGCCTTGCTGAGAGGCCTTGACAAGAGGCTTGCCGACAAGATAAATATTAATTTCAATGTCGTTGAGGATCCTCTTCATGCAGTGGCCAGGGGCACAGGTGTTGCACTTAAAAATGTTGAAAGATTCCAGTTCTTAATGAGATAACATATCATTTAAATGAGGAGTCTCCTGAATTTCCTCGAACGTTACAGCAACCTCATAATCTTTCTTATACTTGAAGGGATAGCAATCTATTTCCTCTCAACACGGAACTATTATCATAATGCACGTGCTGTAAACAGCATCAGGTGGCTTGCCTATGGTTTTGAGGAAAGAATAACAAATACCAGGAATTATATAAACCTGCGTGACATAAATGCCAATCTTGCTGCTGAAAATACAGCTCTGCGAAACAGTATAAACCGGCTTGTCAGAAATAATACCTCAACGTTTTATAGTGTGTCTGATACAGTTTACCAGCAACAGTATCAATATACAACTGCAAGATTAACAAGTAATTCTGTTAACAGGCAAAAAAACTTTTTTACAATAAACAAGGGCATAAGGCACGGGATTACAAATGATATGGCAATAATCGGAGGAGGAGGAATAGCAGGTGTTGTTGTTGGTTGTTCAGAGAATTTTTCGGTTGCAATGTCTCTTCTTAATCTTGATTTCAGGGTAAGTGCAAGAATAAAGTCAAACGGGTACTTCGGGTCACTCAGCTGGGACGGTCGGGACTACAGGACGACAATATTAAGTGATATCCCGCAGCATGTTACAGTAAATATCGGTGACACCATTGAAACAACAGGTTATTCTGCAATATTTCCTGAAGGTGTTACAATAGGAACAGTTACCGGATTTGAAAAACCCGGCAGTGATTTTTATATAATCTATGTTCAGCTCGTCACGGACTTCAGAAAACTGCAGTTCGTTGATGTTGTTGCGAACAAGAGAAAAACAGAATTAATTGAATTGGAGGAGAAAATCGAATGATCAATTCTGTAATCAGATATACGGTTATTTTTATCTTGCTTGTCCTGCTGCAGATTTTGCTCTTCAACAATATACAGTTCAGCGGCTATGTGAATCCTTATGTCTACATAATGTTCATTCTTTTACTACCGGTTGAGATACCTTCCTGGCTGCTTCTTATTCTGGCCTTTTTCACAGGGATGACAATAGATATTTTTTCAGGCACACCCGGAATGCATTCCTCAGCTTCAGTTCTTGCCGCTTTCATAAGGCCGTCAGTATTAAGGTCTAATTCACCCCGCGATGGTTTTGAACCCGGAGCACAGCCTTCAATGCTTGCGTACGGCTTCCGGTGGTTCCTTATCTATGCAACTCTTGTTGTTCTTGTGCATCACACAGCCCTTTTCTACCTTGAAGTATTCAGGCTTGCTGATTTTTTCAGAACCCTGCTGAGGGTACTTCTTAGTTCTGTATTTACTGTTACTTTTGTCCTCATAATTGAGTATTACAGAAAAGGAAGGTAAGAAGCTGAAATGAAAGATCCTTTTATCAACAGAAAATACATAGTGATGGCGCTTGTCATAACAGGTTTTCTGGCTTTGATAATAAGGCTTTTTGTTATACAGATTGTTAAGGACACCTACAGGCTTTCGGCTGATAATAATGTTCTGAGATATGTAACACAATATCCGGCGCGCGGACTTATTTATGACAGGAATGGCAAGCTTATAGTATCAAACCAGGCCGCCTATGATATTATGGTGATACCTTCCCAGACTTCGGTTATTGATACTGCTGAGTTCTGTGCTCTGCTTGACATCACAAAAGATATCTTCAGAAAGCAGATGAGGACTGCAATAAACTATTCGCGAAGGGCTCCGTCAGTTTTTCTGAAGCAGATTTCCGATGCTAATTACGCCAGATTCCAGGAGAAGATGTTTCTTTATCCCGGGTTCTATGTTCAGCCACGAACTCTAAGGAAATATTCAAGGCCTGTCGCGGCTCATATTCTTGGCTATGTAAGTGAAGTTGATGAAGGACTTATTAAAAAGAATCCATACTATAAATCAGGCGATTATATTGGGAAAAGCGGGATCGAGGAAGCTTATGAGTCTGAGCTGAGGGGGCAAAAGGGAGTAAAAATATTCATGGTGGATGTATTCAGCCGGATAAAGGGATCTTACGCTGATGGAAGTATGGATACTGTGGCAGTACAGGGAGAAGACATAATATCTTCAATCAATATCGACCTGCAGGAATACGGTGAACTGCTTATGAAGAACAAGAGAGGGAGTATAGTTGCGATAGAACCATCCTCCGGTGAAGTACTGAGCCTTGTTTCAGCGCCCGATTATGATCCTGGTCTCCT
This sequence comes from Bacteroidota bacterium, assembly GCA_022703405.1. Lineage (GTDB taxonomy): Bacteria > Bacteroidota > Bacteroidia > Bacteroidales > VadinHA17 > LD21. Next base: position 4,942 of record JAKLDT010000139.1, read on the forward strand.
TGTTGGAAGGATAAGGTCGGAGAACTTTGCAAGACTTCAGTCTGACACAGCACTGCAGCCGCTATTCAACAGGGCGCTTATGGCATCATATCCTCCGGGCTCAACATTCAAACCTGTAAACGGACTTATCGGGCTTCAGGAAGGTGTTATTACAGAAGATACAAAGTTTGGTTGTGATCAGGGATATCTCTTTGTAGGCTGCCATCTTCACAGCTCTCCTCTCAATCTGCCGCAAGCAGTTGCCAACTCATGCAACTCCTACTTCTGTCAGACCTACAGAAGGGTCCTTGAGAACAAAAAATACGGCTCTGTTGAGGAAGCTTACATTCACTGGAAATCGTATCTCAATCAGTTTGGTTTTGGAAGCAGGCTGGGAACTGACTTTGTTAATGAGCTTGCCGGTTTTATTCCACCTGCATCATATTATGACAGGTTTCATGGAAAAAACAGGTGGAAGGCGCTCACTGTGATTTCCCTTGCAATAGGACAGGGAGAGATCGGGACAACACCATTGCAGATGGCAAATATGACTGCCGCAATAGCAAACAGGGGTTTTTATTATACACCACATATAGTTAAGGCGGTAGGGCATGAAGGGAAAATTGACCCGAAATTTACGCTTAAGCATACAATAAATATCGATACAGCTCATTTCGAAAGTGTTATTCTCGGCATGGAAGGAGCTGTAGGAGGGATGGCCGGTGCAACTGCAAGAGTAGCAGCAATAAAGGGCATTGCTGTTTGCGGCAAGACAGGAACTGCACAGAATCCTCACGGGAAGGATCATTCGGTATTTATTGCTTTTGCTCCCAAAGATGATCCTAAGATTGCAATTGCAGTATATGTTGAAAATGCCGGTTTCGGAGCCACTTATGCTGCACCTGTGGCCAGCCTTATGATTGAAAAATACCTCAGGGATTCAATTTCAAACAAGGCCATGGAGCAAAGGATACTTGAACTTAACCTTGAGGAAAATATTAAGGAAGATGAAACGGAGCATAAACCTGTGGAATAGCCTCGACAAGACTTCTGTTATACTGTTTCTCCTGCTTGTTATAATGGGTTGGTTCAATATTTATGCAGCAGTTTATAACGAGGAGCACACAAGGATCTTTGATTTGTCACAACGCTACGGAAAGCAGTTTATCTGGATACTTGCGGCAATTGTCACCGGCATATTTGCTCTGATAATTGACAACAGGTTTTACTTCTTCTTCGCCTGGTTCATTTATGGATTTCTGATGCTGCTTCTGGCTCTTGTCCTTGTCTTCGGGACAGAAATAAATGGTGCAAAATCGTGGTTTGAATTCAGCTGGTTCAGTCTTCAGCCCTCAGAGTTTGCAAAGTTCGGGACTGCCCTTGCGCTTGCAGGATATCTTAATACCCGTCGCCATGATCTTACAAGGTGGAAGGTTATCATACCTGCATCTGCAATTATTCTTTTTCCGGCTCTGCTTACTGCTCTTCAGCCCGACATGGGTTCGACAATTGTTTTCATCGCACTGTTTCTTGTCCTGTTCAGGGAAGGCATGAGTCCTTATGTGTTTGTTTCCGGAATGCTTGCTATAATATTGTTTTTCCTTACACTGCTTGTTAATAATTTCTATCTTTCAATTGCACTTGTTGTTCTGGCTCTGCTTCTTATCTGGTTTGCAACCCGTCGCTGGAAAATTGCCCTCGGCGGAGGAATAATTATTACAATTATCACGGCAATTTTTTACCTGATCAATCATTATGTTATCCAAAGTATTGATAATGAGATAATTTTATTGACGGCTGTTTTGCTTTCCGGGCTTCTTGTTTCATGGTATATTTATGTTAAGAAAGCAATTGCAGTATTTGTGATTTTCCTTTTTCTTTTAGGGAGTCTAGTATTCGTTAACTCAGTAGATTATGGCTTTAATCATGTTCTTCCTGATCATCAGCGCGACAGGATAAACATATTGCTTGGAATTAAATCTGATCCTCACGGCACTGGCTATAATGTTAACCAGTCAATAATTTCAATTGGCTCAGGAGGTTTAACCGGCAAGGGATATCTTCAGGGAACTCAGACGAAATTCAAATTTGTACCAAAGCAGAGTTCTGATTTTATATTCTGTACTATAGGAGAAGAGTGGGGATTCCTCGGATCCTTTGTGGTAATAGGAAGTTACCTCTTCCTGCTTCTAAGGCTGATCTTCCTGGCTGAGCGGCAAAGGTCAGTATTTTCACGGGTATACGGTTATGGCGTAGTTTCAATCTTATTCATTCATGTATTCATTAATATAGGTATGGCGATTGGCATTGTTCCTGTAATAGGTATACCACTGCCTTTTTTCAGCTATGGCGGAAGCTCCCTGTGGGGATTCACTCTTCTTCTTTTTGTGTTTCTGAGGCTTGATGCAAGCAGGAATGAATACCTGGTCTGATCAGAAAGGTATTGTTATCCTGTGGGAGATCTGGATATCGAATTCCTTTTCAACGTAATCGATCAGCTGAGGGAAAAACTCCATGAAATCATCCTGGAGAGAATAGTAATTTTTTTTCAGGGCACGTATTGCAAAGCGTGTTTCATTGGGCAATGTAGAGTGATTGCTTAAGGTCTTGAGGACATGCCGGATACCATTTACAGTCTGGTATGATTCTATCCAGTTGTTTATTATGAAAAAGGGCATCATATCCCTGACATTCTCGGGCATGTGTTCATAGTTGTTCACCATGGCCCTGTAAAAGTTGTATGTGACACTCTCAAGAGGTCTTCTTGAGAAGAAATCCCATTCCTTAGTGAGAAAATGGTCGTATATTATGTCGGTCACAACCCCGGCATATTTGTGGTATTTCCTTGTAAAGAATATTTTGCTCCTGTGTACAACAGGGTGCCTGTCAGTAAAAGCGTCTATATGCCTGTGGATTATTATGCCTTTTCTTATCTGTTCAGGATAATTGAGATAATCCTTGCCCTTTACATAATCGCCTATGTAATTAC
>JAKLDT010000014.1 GCA_022703405.1 Bacteroidota bacterium
ATAATGGGTGTTTATCTCATCATGCTGTTTGTATGAGATTGCTTCAGGTTCAACATAGATGCCTTTGCACAGCCTGAAATTAAGAGGATGTTCAGCTGAATGAATATCAAGCAGGCCTTCTATATCTTTTAAAGTTCTTTTAAGATAAGCCTGAATGACAAGACCCACGTTAGCCGGAAATTCAGCCTTTAGTCGCCTGTACAGTTCAATCTCCATGTCGGTGCATGGCGAATCTTCCATATCAATACGTATAAAGCTATTGTGCGATGCAGCTTTAAGAACAATCTCACGGATGTGCCTGTAGCATGTTTCCCTGTCAATCAGAAGGCCAAAACTTGTTGGTTTAAGGGAAAAATTACCCTTGATATTGCTTTTATCTGTAATATCAATAAGTTCAAGATATTCTTTTTTGTTTTTCTCTGCCTCATCAAGGCTGCTTATAAATTCACCAAGAACATCAAGGGTTACCATTATGTTCCTGCTGTTAAGATCCCTGGAGACGCGCATTGCATCTTCAATTGTTTCACCCGAAACATACGACTTTGAGAAAATCCAGACGAATTTTTTCGGGAAATACGGCAATATTGAAGCGATAAATTTGTTGAACATATTTAATGAGATTGTGGTTATATTAAAAATTACAGTGCTAAATAAGACTTTCATGCTTCATTTTTTAATGACCTTTGTCAGTGAATGACAATAAAAAAGAGCATTTTTATATTTTATTTTAAAGAAATTTTTCAGCCAATGCAACCATTTTTTTTGCCTGAAAGTCATAAAAGTGTCCTCAGTATATGATGAGCGAGCAGCAAATAATTGAAGGATGTGTCAGGCATGACAGGAGATCACAGCAGCTGCTTTATGAGAAGTACTCGCGTTATCTGCTTGGTGTTTGCCTGAGATACTCAATTGACAAGGCTGAGGCGGAAGATATTTTGCAGGAGAGTTTTTTGAAGATATTCTTTAATATTAAGGAGTATTGCGGAACAGGTTCTTTTACAGGCTGGCTCAGGAGGGTGGCTGTCAACACGGCAATAACTCATTATCATAAAAACCTGAAACACAGGTATCATATCGATATTGATGATTATGTAACAGTTGAAACAGGAACAGTCAGCTTTGAGGAGGATTATTTTACCTCCGATGAGCTTTACAGGGTGCTTAATGAGCTGCCTCCGGGTTACAGAATGGTTTTTAACCTGTATGCTGTTGAGGGTTACAAGCATAAGGAAATTGCAGATATGCTTGATATTGACACAAATACATCAAAGTCCCAGTACAGCAGGGCAAAAGCGGTGATCCGCGATAAGCTTGAAAAACTCCGCAGGATTAAAAGAAGTTATGGCGAAGGAGATAACATCAGATAATTATTAAAAGGTGGATTTCGAAAAGGACGATATGGAATTAAGTGAGTTGTTCAGGAAGACGTTTGAAAACGCTGAAGTGCTTCCTGATCCTTCAGTAAATGTGAAGCTGATGGGAAAGCTCGCACGCAGGGAATTCCTGTCTTTTAATCCCGGCAGCTTCAATATATATTATCTTGGTGGTTTGGTTGCAGCAGGGCTTACGGCTGCTGTTTTGCTGTTATCTGATAAAGAACCGGTCACTGTGCAGAATGAGAATAATATCCGGATACAGGCATCATCACCTGTAACTGAAAAAGCTGCAGCCCCTGAAATCACTGAACAGAAGCCCTCAGTTCTCTCAGTTCAGCCGGAAAGAAGTAATTTGAGAAAGGGCAGCGATACCCCAACCCGATCAAAAACTGTTGGCAGCAGGATTAGCGACAAGTCTCAGCCAGATAAAACAACAGTTAAAGCAAGGATTTCTGCAAATGAGTTTATAAAGGCAGAGTCAGTGCCTTCAGGTAAGCTTGCTGCTGATATAAATGGCATGAGCAGGATTGTAAGCTCTGTGAGTGATGGTTGCGTCCCATTGAAAGTTGGATTCATAAATGCTTCAAATTCAGCTGATTCATGCAAGTGGAGTTTTGGAGACGGAGGAACGGCAACAGGCAATAAGGTTGAATGGATTTATGATGTTGACGGAGAGTACAAGGTTATAATGGAGGCATTTTCAAACGGAAGACTTGTTGGAACATCAACGACAACAATTAAAGTTTATCCTGTACCTTCAGCAAGGTTTGAGATACATCCGGAAAAGCCTGCAATACCTGATGATGAAATCAGATTTATCAATTATTCGGCTGATGCAGTAAGATATCTCTGGAATTTTGGCGACGGTGAGGGTTCTGAAGTATTTGAACCCCTTCACAGATATGATAAATACAACTCATATAATGTCAGTCTTGTTGCAATAAATGAATACGGCTGCACTGATTCGATTATTGTTATGAACGCCTTTGCAGGTTCAAAATATTTCATTGATTTCCCGAATGCTTTCATCCCTAACCCTGACGGGCCTTCAGGAGGTTACTATACACAGAAAAGTGATGAGTCGGCTCAGGTATTCCATCCAATATTTATGGGAGTCATGGAATATCAGCTTAAGATATTCAGTAAAATGGGCATTCTTATATTTGAGAGCAATGATGTAAACATTGGGTGGGATGGATATTTTAACGGCCAGCTGAGCAATTCAGGCGTTTATATCTGGAAAGTCAGGGGTAAATACCGCAATGGTCAGCCTTTCACAATGATGGGTGATGTGACCCTTCTGAAATACTGAAAATACTGTTACAGGCAGAAAAATATTTAATCAGGCGTTAATCAAAAAAAACAGGCCATTCATCCATAAATATTCATCATTTGTTGAATTATCGCCCATCTGAAACGGGAGTAGCAATTATTTTTGGTAAATTGTAACAGTTTTAAATTTCAAATAGCTATTTTCGTATATACTTACCAGAAGAGTGTTGTGTTGGGCAGGAGGATAATATATCTGATATTATTGGGTACTTTCTATTTAGAATGTTCAGGCCAGGATCCGACTTTCTCCCAGTTCTATGCAAACTCTCTTTATCTGGCTCCATCATTTACAGGTGCAACAGAGGAATACCGTTTCTCCGTGAACTACAGAAATCAGTGGCCGTCAATTCCCGGGGTATTTCATACATACAGCATTTCATTTGACAAGGCAATGCCGGCATTCAACTCCGGCATCGGAGTACTGGCAACTTATGATGTGGCAGGATCGGGAAACCTGAGTACAACAAATATAGGCCTTCTCTATTCTTATGATTTCAATATAAACAAGGAATGGCATATCCGGCCGGGAGTTAATTTTAAGTTCTATTATCTGGGACTAGATATTGGTAGACTTATATGGGCCAGTATGATTTCAGGTACAGGTACAACTCCTTCTATTACACCTCCTCCCTTTGATAATGTTGCTGATGTCGACTTTGCTTCATCTGTTATGGCATATAACGACAGAATATGGGGCGGCATTACACTTGATCATCTTCTGGTTCCAAAGACCTCATTTTACGGAGATGATGCCTCTGTACCAATAAAGATGAACATTTTCGGCGGCATGCAGATTATTAAGCATACACGCCTCAGGCAAAAGTTGCAGGAAGTAATGTCAGTTGCAATGAATTTCCAGAAGCAGGACAAGTATTACCAGACTGATGTAGGATTGTACTATTATAAGGATCCACTCATCTTCGGTCTGTGGTACCGTGGTATCCCTCTTGTTACATCCCAGGCTGGTGATGCAATTATAGGTCTTGTGGGAATAAAAACAAGCAATATTCACATTGGTTACAGCTACGACTTTACAATATCTAATCTTATCAGCTCCACAGGCGGCGCCCATGAGCTAGCTATTATATATGAATTCAATAATCTCTCTCTAGGGCAGCAGCGTAAAAGGATAAGAGCCATTCCATGTCCTGAGTTCTGATATCTGGTTTTATCAACCCTTCCTCCCTTCTGCCTTTCAGCCTGAAAATAACATTTCCCAAGTGGCCCCATTTATTTATTTGTTTATATTTGCGCCTTACTAGTATATTAAAATTAAAATCCGTGATGAAGAAATTATCTGTAATTCTGTATGTTGTAATTTTTCTGGCCATTGCCGGCCTTTATCTTTTACACTTTACCGGAAATAAGAAATGCAGCCAGTCTGAAACAGGCTCATCAGTACCTGCAGGAGGCATAGCCTATGTGAATATTGACTCAATAATTTACAAGTTCGATATGTTCACAGATCGCAGGAATGAGCTTATGGATAAGCAGAAAAAAGCTGAAGCTGAACTTACTTCAAAGGGAAGTCAGTATGAAAGAGGTGCAAGAGATTATCAGGAAAAGGTTCAGAAAGGACTTGTTACACGTGCAACAGCTGCAGAAATGGAGCAGGCTCTTGTTCAGCAACAGCAGGAACTTGTAACCCTCAGGGATCAGCTTCAGGGCAGCCTTATTGAGGAAGAACAGGTAATGAACCGCCAGGTAATAGACTACATAACAACTTTCCTTGAAGAGAACAAGTCTGAGTATAACTATCAGTATATCTTTGGAAAAAGTTTCGGCAGCGTAGTGCTCTACAGCGATTCAACACTCGACATAACACAGAAAGTGCTTGAGGCTCTGAACAAAAAATATCAGACCGAGAAGAAATAGGGCATGAGCTTCGCCTCAGCCTATATTGAAAAACGGGCCCTTTTCCCGCAGCTGATAGATGAGGCACCTGATCAAAATACCAGGATAATTGTTGTTGTCCCGTCTTACGCCGAGACTCAGATAACAAGAATGTTCAATTCACTGCAGGCTGCACATAAGCCTGATTGCAATGTTGAGGTGCTTGTAATTGTGAATGCACCTGAAAATGCTGCGGAAGAAAACATACTGCAGAACAGTAGAACACTTACAGAAATAGAAAGCTGGAAATCAGAAAACAGAAGTTGCTGGTTCCGGCTTTTTTCTTTTTATGTACAGCAGGGTGCAGTTCCGGGCTGGGGCGTCGGGTTGGCACGAAAGACCGGAATGGACGAAGCAGCAAGGAGATTTAATTCAATTGAAAAGCCTGAGGGATTGATAGTTAACCTTGATGCTGATTGCACTGTCAGAGAGAACTATTTCACGGCACTTTTTAATGAGTTTTACCGTGATAACAGGAAAAAGGCCTGCTCAATATATTTTGAACATGAGCTGGAAGGAAGGGAATATGATAAGAGGGTTTACCGGAATATAGCCTTATATGAATTGCACCTGAGATACCTGCTTCAGGCTCAGAATTATGCAGGATTTCCATGGGCATTTCATACTGTTGGCTCCTCAATGGCAGTAAGGGCATCAGAATACGTCGCTGCCGGAGGGATGAACAGGAAACAGGCCGGAGAGGATTTCTATTTTATCCAGAAGCTTGTCGATTCGGGCAACTATTTCAGCCTGAATTCCACTGCAGTGTATCCTTCACCAAGGACATCCTTCAGAGTACCTTTTGGTACCGGTGCTGCCATGGGTAAAATGCAGGAAGATTCAGATACAGAGTATTTTACATATAATATTCAGGCTTTTGATGACCTCAGGATTCTCTTTTCAGGTCTTGATAAAACATTCAGCTCACAAACAGGGGCAGCAGAGTTTTATAATTCCTTGCCTGAAAGCATCCGTACCTTTGTTTCAGAGTCAGAATGGCTTGATAAGCTGACTGAAATTCAACAAAATACTTCAGGTCTGCTTTCTTTCAGGAAAAGATTTTTTGTATGGTTTAATATGTTCAGAATTGTCCGCTACCTGAATTCTGTTCATCCTGGTCTATATCCGAAAATTCCTGTTAACAAGGCTGCCGTTTCCCTGTTTAAAAGACTTGGAGTGGATTCAGATTCAGATTCTGCTTCAGATCTGCTTGAGATATACAGAGCGTTGGAAAGAAAGAGTTAACGGTTTCTCCTGTTATTTTTCCTGTCTTCTGACGGTGACATTATTATGTAAAGGTCTTCATCAGGCTTCTTCATACGGTATTGTTCCCGGGCAAATTTCTCGAGGTTCTTATTGTCAGTCTTCAGTTCATGAAGTTTCTTCCTGTCTGATTCGATCCTGTTTGTAAAATACTCCTTGTCCCTTTTCAGCTTGTGAAGTTCTCTTAATGATTTATATCTGGATACCAGATTGTTTGAGTCAAAAAGAGTGATCCAGATGATGAAAATTACAACAGTCAGGAAATATTTATTCCTGAATGCCGGGGGGATTTTATCTATTAACTTCAGTTTTATCATTCCGGAGCAAACCTACATAATTTTTATCAACCTCCGCTCATCAGGTACAACATCTGAACATCATCCTTATTATATATATATGTGCTGTCGTATTCCTCCCTGGGGATGAGCTTGCCGTTTACCTTGACTATTCTGAGTTTATATGTAAAACGCTTAAGTTCAAGCATTTCATTTACTGTAAGCTTATCTCTGTCAAATTCTTCCTCCCTGTTATTTATAGTAATCTTCATACGGAAACCTGATTCAGCGTTTAATGTTAAGCAGAAGGCTGATTACAAGATCAGCCTGCATATTTGCAACAATTGATACTCCCGGGGCAAGCGCCGGCAGATCGTCAGAAACTTCTGATTCTTCATCGCCGCATACATACAGGGTATCGTCAATTTTTCTGCTTCTAAGATTACCTGTATTGTCCCAGCCGGCAACACCTGATCCTATTATCAGAGGAGTGGCTGGCATTGTTGCCTGTACAGCCTTAATTATCATTTCCTTTGTTTCACTGTTGTCTACAGCCTCAACAATTATGTCACAGTCACTGAACACTGAGGGTATATTTTCAGGATCAAGCAGAATATTATGGATCTCAACAATTACGTCACTGCAAGCCAGTTCAATATTCTCCTTAAGAGCCTCACATTTCAGTTTTCCGGCCTGTTTCTCAAAATAATACTGCCTGTTGAGATTTGTCCTTTCAACAACATCATTATCACAAATTATGAGCTTGCCGACACCGCATCTTGCAAGGGCCATTGCACAGTTGGAACCAAGGCCTCCTGCCCCGGCAATGCCAACTTTGAATTTACCAAGGTGTTCTTTGATATCGGAGTATTTCATAACTCATAATTACTGAAGTAAAGATAGTTACAAATTGATTTATATCATATTCTGTCTCGGCATAAACTCTTAAATTTGAATCACATGTATTTACAGGAATAAGCATTATTTAGTGTTATGGGAATAACTGAGATCAGAAATCAGCTTAAGACAGGCATCAGCCGGGATTATACATGGACTGCACTTCAGCAGGGCTATACTGATAAAATATTGTATATAAATGTCGGTAGCCCTGAAGTAAGGATCAAGGATGTTCCTCCTGTTATGAAGGAGAAGTTCATTGGAGGCAAGGGTTACGGACTGAGACTCCTTTGGGATGCGACAAAGCCTGATACACAATGGGATGATCCTGAAAATGAGATCATTATTTCCTCCGGACCAATAGGTGGAATAACACAGTACTCAGGTACCGGCAAATCGCTGGTAGTTAGTATTTCACCACAGACAAACTCGGTGATGGACAGTAATGTGGGAGGTTATTTCGGATCCTTTCTGAAATTCGCAGGTTTTGATGCTCTTGAGATCCAGGGAAAAGCAGAAAATGATATTATAATCTATATCGACGGGATAAATCATCATATTGAGATATTCGATGCTCCTGAAGAAGCTGTCGACAGTCACATTCTGACAGAACAGCTGACAGACTTGTTTGCTGAAAATGAGAATGATAAGAAGAATATCGGGATTGTATCTTCCGGTATCGCAGCAGAGAATTCACTGATAGGGATGCTTAATTTCACTTTCTGGGATCCCAAAAGGAAAAAAGTAAGGCTGAAACAGGCCGGCAGAGGAGGAATCGGGACTGTCTTTCGCAATAAAAAAATTAAAGCTCTTGTATGTAAAATACCCGGTGTAAAAGGTAATCTGAATAATGTTGTTGATATTGAGGCGATTATGGAGCGTGGTCGTCGCTTTAACAGGGAGATAAGGGAACTTGACGACAAACAATGCCAGATGAGACAGGTCGGAACAGCCCACCTGATGGAGATAATGAATGACCATGATCTCCTTCCGACAATGAATTACCAGTATGGCAGTCATGAGGATGCCTGGAAAATTGATTCCTCGGTATGGAAAAGCAAATTCACACAGAACATCCCCGACGGATGCTGGATAGGCTGCACAATGTCCTGTAGTAAAGGGGCTGATAATGTTACGCTTACAACTGGTCCTTATAAGGGCCAGGTCGTAACAGTCGACGGACCTGAGTATGAAAATGCAGCGGGTCTGGGATCAAACTGCGGCATATTTGATCCGGCTTACATAATTGAAGCGAACTTTTATTGTGATACTTACGGGATATGTACAATAACATGGGGAACACTTACTGCTTTTATAATGGAGTGCTTCCAGCGTGGTATCCTGAATGCAGACCGGGCACAAGGCTTTGAAATGCATTTCGGTGAATCAGACAAGGCACTTGAATTGCTTCATTTAACAGCCAGGGGAGAGGGATTCGGACGCATTGCCGGAAGGGGTGTAAGGAAAATGAAGGAATTATTCATTGCAAACAAATGGGGTGATCCGGGGCTGATATTTGATATTGCCATGGAAAATAAGGGGCTGGAGTACTCGCAGTACATGTCGAAGGAATCTCTTGCACAGCAGGGCGGTTATGCCATGACAAACAAAGGACCCCAGCACGATGAAGCCTGGCTCATCTTCATGGATATGGTTAATAACCAGATCCCTACATTTGAGAACAAGGCTGAGGCTCTGCATTATTTCCCTATGTTCAGGACCTGGTTCGGACTTGTTGGCCTGTGTAAGCTCCCATGGAACGATGTGGAACCTGAAACTAACGCCCAGACAGATGAACCTGCAAAAGTGCCTGAGCATGTTGATAATTATGTGACTATATATAAGGCTGTTACCGGAAGGGAGTTTGATAAGAACAGACTTGTTCAGGATTCAGAGAGAGTTTATAATTTCCAGCGAATATTCAACCTGCGGAGGGGATTTGGCACCCGGGTACACGACAGGCAGCCATACAGGGCTGCAGGCCCGGTTACAAGTGAGGAATACGAATCGAGAGCAGAAAGATATGACAGGCAACTGAAAGAACTTGTCGGCTTCAATACTGAAGGTCGGTCAACCCAGGAAAAAATGGCTGCCCTGAGGAAATACCGCGAGGATCAGTATGAATCGCTTCTCGATGCCGTCTATAAGCGCAGAGGCTGGAACAGAAACGGCGTACCAAAAATTGAATTCCTTCAGAAAATAGGTATGGATTTTCCTGAGCTGATAGAGGTTGTAAAGGATTTCCAGTAATTTGCAGTCATATTTGCATTTTACGATATAGCTTCTCCTCACATGCAAACCCTTGTATCCTTTCTTCGCGGCGTGAATATGACCGGTCATAATACAATAAAAATGACTGAGTTGTCAGATATGTTCAGCAATCTGGGGTTTAAAAACAATAAAACCTATATACAAAGCGGAAATGTAATTTTCAAAGCTGCAGGGAAGACATCTCAGCAAGAGACAGAAAGACAAATAGAAACTGAAATCAAAAGAAGATTTGGCCATACGGTTCCGGTCATGATCAGATCTGTTGCTGATTTGCGATTGATTTCAGAGAAAAATCCATACCTCGTGGAACCGGATTTTGATCCCGCAAAAATGGCAGTTATCTTTCTTAAGGAGAGTATCACAGAAACTCAATCCGAAAAAATGATAAATATCAATTATCCACCGGATAAATATCAATTATCAGAAAAGGAAATATTGACTTTCTGTCCGAATGGATTTGGCAAGACCAGGCTGTATACTAATTTTTTCGAAAGCAAAATGGGCGTAACCGGTACAGCCCGGAACTGGAAAACTGTTATGTCACTATTAACTATAGCTGAAGAATTCTGAATATGAGAAAGCTGCTCCTGTTTTCAATTGTTGCCTTATTTTTTATTTCAGCTTGCAGAACCAAAAGCAGCCAGGAGAAGAGTGACATTATTATTTTTCATGCAGGAAGCCTGTCTGTGCCATTTCATGAACTTAAGGAAGTGTACTCAAAAAGAAATCCGGGGATAAAAATACTTCTTGAACCGGCTGGCAGCCTTGTCTGTGCACGCAAGATAACTGAGCTTAAAAAGCCCTGCGACATTATAGCCTCTGCTGACTATTATGTTATAAATCAGCTTCTTATTCCTGAATACGCTGACTGGAGCATAAGATTTGCGACTAATGAAATTGTAATTGCATTCAGTGACAAGGCAAGATATTCAGATGAAATTGATTCAGCAAATTGCTTTGATATTCTGCTAAGGGATGATGTCCTTTATGGCCGTTCCGATCCTGATGCAGATCCATGCGGATACAGGAGCGTGCTTGTAATGAAGCTGGCTGAAAAGTATTACAAGAAACCCGGACTTGCTGACAGGCTTACATCAAAAAACCGTGATTACATTCGTCCGAAAGAAGTTGACCTCGTAGCGCTTATCGAATCCAACTCTATTGATTACATGTTTCAGTACAAATCCGTTGCAATCCAGCATAACCTGCGGTATGTAGAGCTCCCGGCAGAAATAAATCTTTCGGATCCTTCAATGGAAGAGTTCTATAATACAGCTGTTTTAAGCATACGTGGCAATAAACCCGATGACAAGATAACAGTCAGGGGTGAGTTTATTAATTACAGTCTGACAGTGCCTTTAAATGCGCCAGACAGGGAGGCTGCAATCAAATTCCTTTCTTTCGTTCTGGGAAATGAGGGTATGGAGATATTCAGGAAGAACGGGCAGAAACCACTGATTCCGCTCAGCACTGAGCAGCCGGGTAAAATACCTGAAGAACTTAAGATCTTTCTGCCTGATATCAGAAAATAAAAATGAAAAGAACAGGAACCTTCAATCTCTTGCTGCTTCTTCTGTCATCACTGGTGCTCCTATTCCTGGTAGCTCCTCTGCTGGGAATGTTCATTTCAACAAATGCGGGCGATTTTTTTGCCACTGCAGCTGAAGAAGAAGTCAGGCAGAGCATCTGGCTCACGGTATGGGTTGCCTTTGTGTCAACGCTTTTGTTCGCACTGGCTGCAGTACCCTTTGCCTGGATTCTGGCCAGGAAGGAATTCCCAATGAAAAGTGTAGTTCAGGGAATCATAGATCTGCCTGTAGTTCTGCCACATACAGCAGCGGGGATTGCTCTGCTTGGTTTCATATCGAGGGACGGATTTCTTGGGAAAATTGCTTCATTTGCAGGCCTGAACCTTGTGAATAATCCGGCAGGAATTGCCCTTGCAATGGCCTTCGTCAGTCTGCCTTTTCTCATTAACTCTGCCCGCGACGGTTTTGCTGCTGTGCCCGAACGCCTTGAGAAAGCCGCATTAAACCTGGGCGCTGGAAGGGGACGTGTCTTTTTTACTATTTCACTACCTCTTGCCTGGCGGAGCATTATAACAGGCTTTGTGATGATGTTTGCAAGGGGGATGAGTGAGTTCGGAGCAGTTGTAATTATCGCCTATCACCCCATGATTGCACCGGTGCTGATCTATGACCGGTTCAGCTCCTTCGGTCTTAAACATGCCCGGCCGACTGCAGTATTGTTCATAATAGTTGCACTGGCAGTATTTACAGTCCTCAGGCTGATATCCGACCGGAAACCCACAGGAATTAAAACGGAAGAGGATGCTGAAGCTTGATAAAGTATGCAGAAAGCTGGGATCATTCCGGCTGGCGGATATTACACTTGATATCCCTGCAGGGACCTATTATGTGCTGCTGGGTCGTTCAGGAGCAGGGAAGACACAGCTTCTTGAGCTTATTGCAGGACTTACCCGGACTGACAGCGGTGCAATATGGCTTGATGGTGTTAATATCACTCAGGAAAGTATTCAGAAAAGAAGAATCGGACTTGTTTTCCAGGATTATGCAATTTTCCCCAACATGTCAGTGTTTGCCAATATAGCTTATTCACTGACTTCCGGAAGGTATGACAGGACTGCAGTAAAGGAGCGTGTTATTTCTGTTGCCCGGGAACTGAACATAATGCATCTTCTCGACAGAGATACAAGGCACCTGTCAGGTGGTGAAAAACAACGGGTTGCACTTGCCCGTACACTCATAACTTCACCAAAGCTGCTTCTGCTTGACGAACCAATGTCCTCTGTTGATGCAAGCCTGAAGGATGATATCAGGCGTTTATTACGGAGACTGAACAGGCAGGGACTTACAATAATACACGTGACTCATGACTACCGTGAGGCTGTCAGCCTGGCCTCAAGAGTGGGAGTTATGCACAATGGAAAGATAATACAGGAAGGTACTCCCGATAAGGTTTTCCGCAAGCCTGTCAACAGGTTCGTTGCCCGTTACGCCGGTATACGAAATTTCTTCAGGGTCAGGTTCACGGAAAATAACGGAGAATACCTGGCAGTAAGCAGTAAGAACATAACTTTCAGTTTATCAGAAGATTCCTTCCCTGATGAAGGAATGATCATTCTGAGAAGTGACGATATTGAAATATCCACTGTTTCTCCTCCGGCAGTTAAGAAAAATGCTTTCAGAGGTATTGTAACTGAAATATTACCAACTGAATCGGGTTACGAACTTACAGTTGATGCAGGCGAGGTCTTTTATGTGGATATCTCCGCCGACATGTATAAAAATCATCCTGTAACAGAGCAGTCGGAAGTTTGGCTTAATTTTGCAGCGGAAGCGCTTGTTGTCTTACAGGGTACAGGGTAGCTTTGAGCATTTACAATATTATATAAAATGATTTCTTTCGATAAGGCTTATGAAACAGTAATGGCCTCATCATTCAGGATGGGGACAGAGGAGGTTCCTTTCACTGCTGCTGCAGGGAGGGTGCTTGCAACTGAAATTCTCAGTGATATTGATATGCCTCCTTTCAACAAGGCAACAGTTGACGGTTTTGCATGCCGGTTGGAAGATATCGAAATGGAACTGGCTGTTATTGAGACAATTCCTGCAGGGCGCTTGCCGGAAAAGGCTATCCGGAAGGGAGAATGTTCAAGGATCATGACCGGGGCTCCGGTTCCGGATGGAGCAGATTGTATTATTATGGTAGAAGATACAGTTCTACTGCCTTCAGGTTTTGTGAAATTCACAGGAGTAAATACCAAGGCAAACATTTCATTCAGGGGCGAGGATATCAAAAAAGGAGAAGCCGTCCTTCATCCGGGGAAATTATTAAGTCCTCAGGATATTGCTGTACTTGCTTCCGTTGGCGCAGTTTCCGCAACAGTAAGCATTAAGCCTCTTATCGGCATTATCAGCACAGGTGACGAGCTTGTTGAACCACAATATGTACCTGCCATGTCGCAGATAAGGAACTCAAATGCATGGCAACTGATAGCGCATTCTGAGAAAACAGGTTGTGAATCAAGATATTACGGGATTGCAAGGGATGATGAGGCTGAAACTTTCAATATTGTGAATAAGGCAGTTTCAGAGTGCGATATACTTCTTCTTACAGGCGGTGTTTCAATGGGGGATTTTGATTTTGTTCCTTCAGTTCTTGAAAGGGCAGGAGTTAAAATACTTTTCTCGCGAGTCAGGGTTCAGCCAGGAAAACCAACCACATTCGGAATACATGAGAAGTGCCTTGTATTCGGATTACCGGGGAATCCGGTCTCATCTTTTATTCAGTTTGAGCTGCTGGTCCGCCCCCTGGTTTACAGGATGATGGGACACGAATGGAAACCCATGTCACTTGACCTTGTGATTGATGATAATTACAGGAGACGTTCATCTGACCGCCTTGGCTTCGTCCCAGTCAGAATAAGCCCAGAAGGTACAGTGAAAATCATTGATTATCACGGATCTGCACACATAAATTCAATGTCGATGGCTGATGCAGTCATGTCGGTTCCTGAAGGCAGGAGTGAAATACGAAAGGGGGAGATTGTTCATGTTAGACAGATTTGACAGGCAAATAAATTATCTGAGGATCTCAGTTACCGACCGTTGTAATCTCCGGTGCGTTTACTGTATGCCATCGGAGGGTATTCAGCTGCTGAAACATACTGAAATTCTTACTTTTGATGAGATAACTTCTTTCTGCAGAGTCGCTGTCAGTCATGGAATTACGAAAGTCAGACTTACAGGAGGCGAGCCTCTTGTGAGAAAGGGTATCAGCGCTCTTGTAAGAATGCTGGCGGACCTTAACGGGATATCAGACCTCTCGATGACAACAAACGGGATATTGCTCAGGGATCATGCGGATGAACTTAAATCAGCCGGACTCCACCGGGTTAATATCAGTCTGGATACGGTTAATCCTTATAAATTCAGGGAAATATGCAGAGGAGGTGACATAAAAATGGTATTTGAGGGGATCAATGCCGCTATCGATGCCGGGCTTACACCTGTCAAGATTAATTGCGTTGTCAGGAAATCGGATGACGAACCGGACGCAAGGGAGGTAGCAGAATTCTGCAGCAAAAAGGGGCTGGAAATAAGATATATAAGGCAGATGGATCTTGTGCGTGGCCATTTTTCAACTGTAATCGGAGGCACAGGAGGAGACTGTGCTCATTGCAACCGTCTCAGGATCACCGCTAACGGTATTCTGAAACCCTGCCTCTTCAGTGATCTTGAATTTGATATAAGAAAGCTGGGAGCAGAGCAGGCTTTCATGAAAGCAATTGAGCTGAAACCGGATTGCGGAAGTGTAAACAGCAAAAGTGCATTTTATAATATAGGAGGCTGAATTATGAATAAACTGACACACACTGATACTGAAGGAAAAGCTGTAATGGTTGATATCGGTACAAAGATTATCCAGCAACGTGTTGCACGTGCGGCAGGAAGTATAATGCTTGCGCCTGAGACGATAAAGCTGCTGAAGGAAAACAGCATCAAAAAGGGTGATGCTCTGACTGTTGCACAACTTGCAGGCATTGCTTCTGCAAAAAAAACATCTGAGCTGATACCTCTCTGTCATAATATTCTGCTTGAGAATATAAAGGTTGAACTTAAAGTAACTGATTCCGGTGTAAGCGCGGAAAGCGAAGTTAGGACAACAGGAAAAACAGGCGTTGAGATGGAGGCTCTGACTGCAGTTTCCCTTGCACTTCTTACTGTTTATGATATGTGCAAGGCGGTTGATAAGCAAATGGTGATAAGTGAAATTCGCCTTACTGAAAAACTTAAGCTATGAACTTTCCTGAAAAACTTGAAATACTTGTAATAACACTGAGTGACAGGGCTTACAGGGGTGAATATAAGGATCTTAGCGGACCAGGGATAAAGGAGATGCTCTCAGGTTTCTTCGCAGTTAAGGAATTGGAAGTATCTGTTGACACAAGGCTTCTTCCCGATGACTCAGAGCTTCTCAGGAATGAATTGCTCAAAGCCATCACGCGGTACAATATTATTGTCACTTCCGGGGGTACAGGTATTGGTCCGAGGGATATTACGGTTGAGACTGTAAAACCCATGCTTGAGAAGGAACTGCCTGGTATTATGGAATATATACGTGTTAAGTACGGCGCTGAAAAGCCAAATGCCCTTTTAAGCAGGGGGGTGGCAGGAATAGCAGGTAAATCAGTGATTTACACACTTCCGGGTTCTGTAAAAGCTGTTGAGGAATATATGCATGAAATACTGAAAACCCTTATGCATGTACTTCAGATGCAGTATGGGATCGACACGCATTCAAAACACTAACTGGCGGGCTTGTTCACAGTGTTTGTCATTGTCATGCCAAGGAGCCGGTCATATCTCTCCTGTGGATTTCTGTAATAAATGAGGATGAGATAATCGTTTTCGGTTTCATAGTGGCTCCCCTCGAAATATGTTGCAGTACCGTCAGCGCTTCCGTCTTTAATGAAAGCGTATTCATAATTGTAGTAGCCCTGCTTCAGCAGTATTGAGCATTCATATTGTTCAGTCTGTGGATTATATTCCATCAGGTTGTTTTCATTGTAGGCCCAGTTATTGAAGGCCCCTGAAACTAATACATTGCCTCCGGCAATTTTCTGCTTTGCGGGAAGAGTGAAGAATACATTTACATAGTCAGCATCAGTGTCGAAATTCCTTCCTTCCTGAATTGCCACATAGTATTTGCCGTTGAAGTCGGGATTATAGAAATACTGCTTAAACTCCCTGCTTTCCGAGGGAAACAGAAATACATTGTAACCGGGAGAAACATAGTCAATGCTCTTCACATATTCCGACTGGTAGCGGAGGCTTTTAATATCAAAGAACCTGAATTCATTTCCGCCTTGAAAAATATTTTTATCTGATAATGAGTTGTATTTCAATTCATTATTGCTGTAAAATTCAGGTTTCAGGTTCTTTTTGGCATTATCCCATCTTCCATTCTGCAGGATGAAAGCGTAGATATGCCT
Source organism: Bacteroidota bacterium (assembly GCA_022703405.1). GTDB lineage: Bacteria > Bacteroidota > Bacteroidia > Bacteroidales > VadinHA17 > LD21. The sequence goes on from JAKLDT010000014.1 coordinate 16,326, forward strand.
GTAGGGATCAATAATGTTTCTGCCGAACTGGCTGACAGTGAAATCAACCTGCTGGCCGCTGTTATTGTTATCAGTCATCATTGGCCTGTGTGTGGCCGCATTAATCCTGACACTGTTTTCTGTTATAAGGAATCTTTTTATCAGAAGCGGCTCATCAGGTTTATTTTCAGGATATACAACAATGACATAATTACCTGATAATGTCAGATTTACTCTGTCGTTTGGAAAAATGATCCTGTAATTGTAGTAATCGACTGTTGTATTGAAGGAAGGCTTGTAATCTTCAACAGGATTCTCAGGATAGCCTTCTGCATAGTCACTTTCAAAAATATCGCTCTTCCCCCAGTCCTTGTCGCAATGGATGAATTTATAATAAAGGTTCTCAGAACTGCTGCCCAGCACATCAAAATTGAGGATGAGCTTATCGCCACTGTTAAGGTTCATTACTGGATAAGACAGATTCCATCCTTCCCTTGTCAGCTGAACCGTTTTTACATGCTTGTCAGAGGTCCTGTCGAAGTAAACACTTTGCTGATCAGTCTGGGAAAATGCTGATAATGTTATTGCTGCAAACAGGATGCTGATATGTAATCCGGAAAACTTCATTTTATAACCTGATCACCTGCTGATCTCTTTTAAATATTTTTAACTATAATAACTAAACAATTATCCTGCCAATGATAAATAATATTCATCATATTTTACAATTTTTGATGATATAACTTTAATTTTGCACCTTAATTGTTAATTAATTAACAGTAGCAGGAAATAATCAAAAATAAAGAAGATGTCTTTATCTTTCAAATTGAAAAAGGGGCTTGACATCAGGCTCAGCGGTCAGGCGGAGAAGATAATAAGTCCTGAAAGGATTTCTCATTTTTATGCAGTTAAACCTGTCGATTTTCCCGGTCTCACACCAAAGTTAAATGTCAGGGAAGGTGATTTGGTAAAGGCCGGTACACCTTTGTTTCATGACAAGCTCAGGCCTGAAATCATGTTTGTATCACCTGTCAGCGGTAAAGTATCCGAGATTACCCGTGGTGACAGGCGAAAAATCATTGAAGTTGTTATAGAACGGGCTGGTGATGAATTTGTTGATTTCGGAAAAGCAGATCCGACAGACATCAGCAGGGATGATATAAGGAAGAAATTACTTGATTCCGGATTATGGCCGGCTGTCCGTCAGCGTCCATACAACATCGTGGCAAAACCGACTGACATACCAAAGGCAGTTTTTATTTCTGCTTTTGACTCATCGCCACTTGCCCCTGATTATAATTTTATTTTCGAAAACTCATCTGATTCATTTTTCAGGACTGGTCTCAGGGCGCTGAAGAAACTGTCAGGCGGAAGGATACATCTTGCTGTAAACGGGAATACCGAGCCGGCACAAATTCTTAAAGATGCTCCTGCCGAAATTGAAAAGTTCTCGGGGCCTCATCCTGCAGGAAACGTCGGAGTTCACATTCACCATATTGAACCGATAAACAAGGGTGAGGTTGTATGGCATGTTAATCCACAGGATGTGATTGCGATCGGCAGATTGTTTGAGGAAGGAAGGTACCTTCATGAAAGGATTATTGCGCTGACAGGATCGGAAGTTATTAAACCTCAGTATTTTAAAATGAGGTCAGGAGCCTCAGTGCATCCAGTTGTAAAGGATAATGTCAGGCAGGGTAAACAGCGTTATATAAGTGGTAATGTCCTTACAGGCTCAAAGATTGAGGCTAATGGCTACCTGGGATATTATGATTCACAGGTGACTGTAATTCCTGAAGGTGATTATTTTGAGTTTTTCGGATGGGCGATGCCCGGGACGGATAAATTCAGCTTTTACAGGACCTTTGCTTCTAAGATCTTCCCAAAGAAGGAGTACAGCTTTGATACAAACTTTCATGGCGGCGAAAGAGCTTTCGTTATGACCGGCCAGTATGAAAAAGTTGTTCCGATGGACATTTATCCCATGCAGCTTCTTAAAGCTATACTTGCCGCAGATATTGATATGATGGAGAATCTGGGTATTTATGAGATCGCAGAAGAGGATTTCGCTCTTTGTGAATATATCTGTCCTTCAAAGATTGAGATCCAGTCAATTGTAAGACAGGGACTTGATCTGATGGTAAAAGAGATGAATTAAAGCCAGAAGTCAGAAGTCGGAAGTCAGAAGCCGGAAGACGGAAGACGGAAGACGGTAATTGGTAATCAGTAAACAGTGATACAAAATATATAATGGATTCATTAAGGAAAAAGATCGACAAGATCAGGCCGCATTTCATGGAAGGCGGTAAATACTCGAAGTTACGCTCGGTTTTTGAGGGATTTGAGTCTTTTCTGTTTGTCCCCGACAGGGTGACTTTCAAAGGATCTCATATCCGTGACAGCATCGACCTGAAGCGGACAATGACAGTTGTTATAATTGCCCTTATACCTGCTTTCCTCTTTGGCGCTTACAATACCGGCTTGCAGCATTTCAGGTCAATAGGTGTTGAATCAGGCCTTCTGCAGAATTTCTGGTTTGGCTTCCTGAAGATTCTTCCACTTGTTATTGTAAGCTATGTTACCGGACTTGGAATTGAGTTCATTGCTGCTCAGCTAAGGGGGCATGAAATTAATGAGGGCTTTCTTGTTTCAGGGCTGCTGATACCTCTTGTAATGCCTGTTGATGTGCCATTGTGGATGCTTGCACTGGCAACTGCTTTTGCCGTAATTCTGGGCAAGGAGATATTTGGAGGTACCGGAATGAATATTTTCAACCCGGCATTGCTTGCCAGGGCTTTCCTGTTTTTCAGCTATCCGGGCTGGATGACAGGTGACAAGGTTTGGATTGAAGGACTCACACAGGGACAGAATGTAATTGACGGATTCTCAGGCGCTACACCACTTTCTCTCCTTGCGCAGGGCGAGGCAGCCAAACTTCCTTCATTCATGGAAATGTTCATTGGAACAATACCAGGGTCAATTGGAGAAACCTCAACAATAGCAATACTGATAGGTGCAGTGATCCTTATCGCAACCGGAATTGGAAGCTGGAAAATTATTCTCAGCACCTTTGCCGGCGGATTGTTCATGGGTCTTCTTCTGAATATTTTTGCTGTTAATTCTTACATGGAACTGCCTTTCTATTACCACTTTGTGATGGGAGGCTTTGCATTCGGGGCAGTTTTCATGGCCACTGATCCTGTATCGGGTTCGCAGACTGAAACCGGGAAATGGATCTATGGTTTTCTTATAGGCGTATTGTCGGTTCTTATAAGGGTTCTGAATCCGGCATATCCTGAAGGAGTGATGCTTGCAATACTTCTTATGAACGTATTTGCACCGCTTATTGATTATTATGTTGTTCAGTCAAATATAAACCGCAGGCTAAGAAGAGCCAGGGTAGCTATTAAAAATCAGGTAAAATGAAACACTTCAGCAACAGATATATTTTCATCTTTTCATCAGTAATGGTTATTGCTGTGGCAACTCTTCTTGCCATGGCTGCCACAATGTTGCAGCCGAAGCAGCTTAAAAATCTTGAGATTGAAAAGAAAAAAAGCATTCTTGAATCAATAGGCGTTGAAGCAACAGCTGCTACAACTGAAAACCTTTACGATAAATACATCACCGAAAGCCTTGTTCTCAATTCAAGGGGAGAAAACATCGAGGGATTTGATGCATTTGACATTGTTCTTAAGGAAGAGGAAAAGAAACCGCTTGAAGAACAGCACCTTCCTCTCTTCAGGGCAACTGCTGAAAACGGAGAGAAAGTGACAATTATCCCTGTTGAGGGCAAAGGACTATGGGGGCCAATCTGGGGTTATATATCAGTTAAACCAGATATGAGTACCGTTTACGGAGCAACCTTCGACCATAAAGGAGAAACTCCGGGACTGGGAGCAGAAATCAATACCAGGCCTTTTGAAGATATGTTCATAGGTAAAAAGCTATTTGAGGACACGAAATTTGTTTCTGTCGGTGTAGTCAAAGGCGGAGCAAAAGATGGTGATCCACATAACGTGGATGCAATTTCAGGAGGTACAATTACAAGCAAGGGGCTTGAAAAGATGCTTTCAGACTGTCTTGGAAAGTATAATGATTATTTCGTAAAAAACAGGAATTAAGATATGAGCAATCAGGAAAAAGAGCCGATGTTCTCGGCAAAGATCAGGAAAATCTTCACAACCCCGCTGGGAAAGGAGAATCCTATCACAGTCCAGGTTCTTGGTATCTGTTCGGCGCTCGCTGTAACAGTAAAACTGAAACCGGCACTTGTTATGGCGCTCTCAGTTACAATCGTCACAGCTGTCTCAAATTTCGTGATTGCAGCCTTGCGTGATTATATTCCTGACAGAATAAGGATCATAGTTCAGCTTGTTGTAATTGCAACAATGGTAATCCTTGTTGACCAATTTCTCAAAGCTTATGCCTTTGACGTAAGCAAACAGCTGTCGGTATTTGTCGGACTCATAATTACAAACTGTATCCTCATGGGACGTCTTGAGGCTTTTGCAATGGCAAATAAACCATGGCCATCCTTTGTAGATGGTCTTGGAAATGGTGCAGGATACGGTATTATACTTGTTATAGTAGCCTTCCTCAGGGAACTCCTCGGTTCAGGTACTATATATGGATACCCTGTAATGCAGAAGCTTGGTGTCTATTCAACAGGTTATGAGAATAATGGAATGATGATACTTCCGCCCATGGCGCTTATAGTCCTGGGTCTGATAATCTGGTTCCAGAGAAGCAGAAATGAAAGTCTTATTGAGAAAAAATAGCTGAAGAATTATGGAACACCTGTTAAATTTATTCATTAAGTCGATCTTCATCGACAATATGATCTTCGCATTCTTCCTGGGTATGTGTTCATACCTTGCTGTTTCGAAGACTGTCAAAACCTCTGTGGGACTTGGTATAGCAGTGGTCTTTGTGCTGCTCATTACAATTCCAGTGAACTTTCTTGTCGAACATTATGTACTTAAGGCAGGAGCTCTTGCCTGGCTTGGAGAAGGCTTTGCAGATGTTGATCTGAGCTTCCTCTCATTTATGGTTTTCATCGCAGTTATTGCAGCTATTGTTCAGCTTGTTGAAATGGTTGTTGAGAAGTACAGCCCTTCATTGTATAACTCCCTTGGAATTTTCCTGCCGCTGATAGCTGTGAACTGTGCTATTCTTGGAGCAGCATTGTTTATGCAGGAACGTGAATATCAGACGATTGCTGAAGCAACAGTATTCGGAGTAGGCTCCGGGATAGGATGGATGCTTGCAATAGTAAGCATCGCTGCCATAAGGGAGAAGCTGAAATACAGCAATGTGCCTGCTCCACTTCGAGGACTTGGGATTACATTTATCCTGACAGGGCTGATGGCAATTGCCTTTATGGGTTTCATGGGAATAAAACTTTAACGGAAATTACAGATTGACATGATATTAGCTATTACAACCGGTAGTACAATCCTTTACAGTATTATCGTATTTCTCCTGGTGATCATCGCCCTTGTATCTATTCTTCTTATAGCAAAAGCGAAACTTTCACCACAGGGCGAGGTTAAACTTAAAATAAATGATAAGGAACTCAATGTTTCACCGGGTTCGAGCCTTCTGAGCACACTGACAGGGAACGGGATCTTCCTTCCTTCAGCATGTGGAGGCGGAGGTACATGCGGAATGTGCAAATGTCAGGTCACTGACGGGGGAGGATCAATACTTCCTACCGAAACAGGTTTTTTTACACGTAAGGAACAACAGAACAACTGGCGCCTCGGTTGCCAGGTTAAGATACGTGAGAGCATCACCGTGAAAGTCCCCGAATCTGTTATGGGAATCAAAAAATGGGAATGCGAAGTTGTGTCGAACAGGAATGTAGCCACCTTTATTAAAGAGTTTGTTGTAAAGCTTCCGGAAGGCGAATCACTCGATTTCACCCCTGGCGGATATATTCAGATTGATGTTCCGAAGTATGAAACCAGTTTCAAGGATTTCATAATTGAGGATCAGTTCAGGGGCGACTGGGACCTGTACAAAATGTGGGATCTTAAATTAAAGAATAATGAAGAGACCTACAGGGCATATTCAATGGCTAATTACCCTGAAGAAAAGGGACTCATTAAACTGAACATAAGAATAGCCACCCCGCCTTGGGATAATGTCAAAAAACAGTTTATGAATGTACCTCCGGGCCTTTGTTCGTCATTTATCTTTTCGAGGAAACCCGGAGATAAGGTGATGATATCAGGACCTTACGGAGAGTTCCATATTAAAGATACACAGAGTGAAATGGTCTATATCGGAGGTGGTGCAGGAATGGCTCCGCTCCGTTCTCATATCTTCCATCTTTTCAGGACTCTCAAAACAAACAGGAAGGTATCTTACTGGTACGGTGCACGTTCTCTTAGAGAAGTATTCTACGAAGACGAGTTCAGGGCCATAGAAAAGCAATTCCCGAATTTCACTTTCAACCTTGCTCTTTCCGAACCTCTTCCCGAAGATAACTGGAAAGGCTATACTGGTTTTATACACAAGGTGTTACTCGATAATTACCTCTGCAAACATGATGAGCCGGAGGATATTGAATATTACTTCTGCGGCCCGCCCCAGATGAACGCTGCTGTTGTGAAGACACTCGATTCACTCGGCGTACCGAAAGAAAATATCGCCTTTGACGATTTCGGTATCTGAGTGTAAATAAATTTAATATACTTTTATATTCCATCCTGCTTACCAGGGAAGCTGAGAGAAACTCTCTGTGCTTCTCTGTGTAACTCTGTGGTCCTCTGTGTAATAAAAAATACTATCATGAAATCGCTGATACCTGTTCTTTCTGTAATAATCCTCTTTTCATTTTCTTCATGCAAAAAAGCTGAATTTGAAAGCTTCAACGGCTTTGCCCAGGGTACTACTTACAGCATAGTGTTTGAGAAGAACAAAGCCATCACCGCCGATTCGCTTCATAAAAAAGTTGATAAGATTCTTCAGGATTTTGACATGTCACTCTCATTGTATGTTGATTCATCAATATTGTCAAGAATAAACCGCAATGAAGATGTAGCAGTCGATAATTATTTTGAAGAGGTTTTCAGACTATCTTCTGAGCTTTCAGTATTGACCGGAGGAGCTTTTGATGTTACTGTTGGTCCCCTTGTGAGGGCCTGGGGCTTCGGTCCTGATGATCATAAAAACTTTGATGTCAGGAGGCTTGACAGCCTTATGAGACTTGTTGGCATGAATAAGGTTTCGCTTGAAAATGGCAAGGTCAGGAAGAGTGATCCCGCTATAAACCTTGATTTCAATGCAATAGCCCAGGGCTATTCGGTTGACGTTGTTGCTGTATGCCTCAAAAGCCTTGGAATAAAGAACTACCTGATTGAGATTGGGGGAGAAGTGAGGGCCGGAGGAACAAAAAATGGCAATTTATGGAGAATCGGGATTGACAGGCCGGAAGACAATAATGTTATTCCTGGTCAGAATTTGCAGGCCATAATAAGGATAACTGACAGATCGCTTGCTACATCAGGAAATTACAGGAAATTCTATGTTGAAGATGGCATAAAATATTCACATACTATTGATCCCAAAACAGGTTATCCGGCAAAGAACAGGCTTCTTAGCGCCACAATTCTTGCTTCTGATTGCGGAACTGCTGATGCCGTGGCAACTGCCTGCATGGTTATGGGACACGAAAAAGCAATTGAGTTTATTAATGCTCATCCGGAGTTCAGTGCCTATTTTGTTATTTCCGGCGTTGACGGCAATTATGAAACCTGGATGTCAGAATCTCTTAAGGAATATCTCACAGAAGAAGGACAATAAAGTCTTAATGAAGAGGCACCTGGAAGGAATTCAGATAAGCAGGAAAATTGTATTAATCAGAAAGTCTCCTGCTGCATGAACAACCCGGATAGCCCTCTGTTGAATGACAGCCCACATCATTATTCTGGGCACAGGTAATACCCCGTTTCCTCATTTCCTTATTCTGGCTAATGTGTGTCTCGGGAAATCTACCACCTCGCTTCAATAGCATCCTTATCCCGAAAAAGATAAATGCAAGAGCTGTAAGAGCCAGACTTAATATGAGGAGTTTAATGAACATTTCTTGTGTAATAAGTTGATATTTATCAATTTATGAGGCAATCAGTTTTTGTTTTATGATTTCCTGCATGCAAATATAGCTATCATTTCCGCTTTATTTATAAACAAGTAACTCAATTAATTGTTGTATGAACAGTAGACAGATTTTCTTTTAATAAAATAGTAATGAAAAGTACAGAAGACAGGAAAGTGGTAGCATTGAGTAAGGAGGAGGTACTTGCTGATTTCAGGCTGGCAAATCTTAGCAGGAATCTGAGCATTACAGGTCGTAAAGAGGTATTATCAGGAAGAGCAAAATTCGGAATTTTCGGAGACGGAAAGGAAATAATCCAGATTGCCATGGCAAAACAGTTCAGGAATGGAGACTGGAGATCAGGATATTACAGGGACCAGACCTGGATGATGGCAATGGGACTGTACGATTCAATGCAGTTCTTTCATCAGTTATATGGCAACACCGACAGGGATCTGAATCCGGGTAATGGCGGAAGGGTGTTCAACAACCATTTTTCTGTTCCCAATATTAATTCTGATGGTTCCTGGAAGGATCTGACGAAGCAGAAGAATTCATCCTCTGATATATCGCCAACGGCAGGACAGATGCCTCGTCTTCTGGGACTTGCTTATGCCTCAAAGCTTTTCCGGCAGAATAAGGAGCTTCAAAAGTTCAATACCCTGTCAGTTAAAGGCAATGAAGTGGCTTTCGGTTCCATAGGCGATGCAAGCACCTCCGAGGGGCATTTCTGGGAAACTATGAATGCTGCAGGTGTGCTGCAGGTTCCAATGGCAGTTTCGGTATATGATGACGGATACGGCATTTCAGTACCTAAAAAGTACCAGACAACAAAAGGAAGTATCTCCGAAATACTTAAAGGTTTTGAAACAGACGGAGAAAAGACCGGGATCAGGATCTTCAAAGGCAAAGGCTGGGATTACATGGGCCTGCTTAAAATGTACGAAACAGGAATAGATATCTGCAGAAGGGAGCATACTCCTGTCCTGTTTCATATTGAGGAGGTTACGCAGCCACAGGGTCACTCAACATCAGGTTCACACGAGCGCTACAAGAGCGAGGAACGCCTAAAGTGGGAACAGGAATTCGATCCTCTCAGAAAAATGCGGGAGTGGATAATAGAATCGGGTATAGCTACTGCTGATGAAGTCGACAGGGTGGTGGCTGATGCCGACAGCGAAGCAAAGGAATCGAGGAAAAAAGCATGGGAGCTGTTCCAGAATCCGGTAAAAACTGAACGGGATGCTCTTGTTAAAATTATAAATCAGCGCAGTTGCAGATGTTCTGAAGAAGTGAAAGAATCAACTGTTGATGAGTTCACTGACGAGCTTAAGAAGGTAATCAATCCGATCAGGAAGGACAACTTCGTGACTGCCCGCAAGATGCTCAGGAATGTTTGCGGCTCCTGTGAAAAGTCCGGAAACCTTAAAGAAGAACTTGAGGGGTGGCTGAAAAGAAACTATATGGATGCTCATATAGCATATAATATGTTTCTTTATAACGAAACCCCGACATCTGTGTTAAATGTAAAGCCTGTTGCACCGGTGTATTCAGAAAATTCTCAGGAAGTGCCCGGACGCCAGGTTCTCAGGGAAAACTATGACAGGCTCTTTGCCAGGAATCCCTTGCTTGTTACCTTCGGTGAAGACACCGGACACATTGGCGGTGTAAACCAGTCGCTTGAGGGACTTCAGAAGAAGTATGGAGAGTTAAGGATAACTGATACAGGCATCAGGGAAGCAACAATACTGGGGCAGGGCATTGGTCTGGCTCTCAGGGGTATGCGACCTATTGCCGAGATACAGTACCTCGATTACCTTATGTATGCGCTGCAGTTGCTTAGTGATGACCTGGCAACAACTCATTACCGTACCGCTGGAAGGATGGTGGCTCCTCTTATTATAAGCACCCGTGGCCACAGGCTTGAGGGAATATGGCATTCAGGATCACCCATGAGCATGCTTATAAACTCTGTAAGAGGTGTTTATGTATGCTCACCCCGCGACATGACAAGGGCTGCAGGTTTCTACAATACTCTCCTTGAAGGAAATGACCCTGCAATAGTCATAGAACCTCTCAACGGTTACAGATTAAAGGAGAAAATGCCGGAAAACATTGGAGAATTCAGGTTAGAACTGGGAGTTCCGGAGATACTTAATTCCGGAGATGATATAACAATAGTAACCTATGGTTCAACTGTAAGGGTGGCACAGGAAGCAGTTAAACATCTTGAAGCTCATGGGGTTTCTGCAGAACTTATTGATGTACAGACTCTTGTTCCTTTCGACAGGAGGCACATGATACTCGATTCTGTCAGGAAAACCGGAAGAATATTGTTCCTCGACGAGGATGTGCCGGGTGGCACAACAGCCTACATGATGCAGGAAGTGCTTGAAAAACAGGGTGCTTGGAACTTCCTTGATTCTCCTCCTAAAACACTTACAGGCAAGGAACACAGACCTGCCTATACAACTGACGGCGACTATTTCTCAAAGCCAAGCGCCGAGGATATCTTCGATGCAGTATATGCCATGATGAAGGAGGCTATACCTGAGAAGTACTGATTTGCAAAACTGTTTTTAACTAATATCCGGAGGTTCTCAGCCCCCTCTTTCCGCCAGCTGGCGGAGAGATAGGATTTGGAGCATTGCCGTTTACCTAAGAATTGTTTGTTTATAAGAATTGCGGTATGTAAGTTTCCCCTCCTTTTGACGGAGGGGTGGCCGCAGCAGTTGATTGTTAGAGTGTTAAAAGAAGAGTCTGCGGCCGGGGTGGTTGATTGGGATGTTTATTTTATTCATGTTGAGAATATCATCAGATTCATGAGGATGAAAACAGAAATACATATATGGTGAATCTTGGATTATTTGTGTTAAGATTTGAAAACAGAATTGTATTTCACCATCCTGACTATCTTAAAAGTAAAATTCAAAAGCACTAAAGAAGAAAAAATGGGTAAAAGTGACAGATGAATCAACCACCCCGGCCGGGAAGCAAACTATTTATAATATTAATAATAAGGAAGCCCGGCCACCCCTCCTTCAAAAGGAGGGGAAAATATAATCTGACAATCTCGCCATAGGTCACTCTTAGGTTAAAGTCTATGGGGTTGGGGGTGAGTTTATTCTTCCACCCCAATGATCTTCAGTAATGCCATAGCTGCTTCACTCGGACCGCTTGCCTCATAACCTGGTATCCCAAGCCTTGTTCTCATCTGACCCACGAAGACCTTGTTTCTGAAGAAAGCGTCAAAGTATCTTTTTACTATTTCCTCATGGAGTTCGCGGTATTCAGGAGGGCCGAAAATATTTGCGAAATAAGTATGCACAAGTCCGCTGGAAGTTGTTGTTCCCTTGCTCATAACAGCGCCTGCCCTAAAGGTGTCGAGAGCAGTCTCGGCTGATGAAAACCTTTCAATTACAGGATGATCACTGTCAATCTCCTCGTAATTGTTTGCATAGAGAATATAGTCTATCTTATGTCCCTGTATGACGGTTTCAAACTTTGTAACCGGAATAATGATTCTTGCATTGACCTGGCTCGGATTCATTATTATTGACCTGTCGAGGTGTCCATAAGCATAGCCGGGCTGCAGATCGTCAAGCCTTAGGAAAGCGCCAATTTCAGTTCCATATCCGATCGGAGCTCCGTTTTCATTAAGTTCAATTGAGCCCATGTCGTCGGCAATAATTGTAAGTTCCCTTATGTGCTTTTCGGCAAGTACCCTGAAGGCCTCCAGAGTTTCAGACTTTCCTGCACCTGTATCACCCATCATAAGGATTGTTGCCTCCTTGTTTCCCTGGAGAAGAATCTTGACCATCGCTCCATGGAAAGGCATATTGCCGGACTTCATAATTATTGAGTTATGAAGCGTAAGGACCATCTTTTTCAGGTAACCAAAATAGCCAAACTCAGGACGTACGGGAACAGCGCCGACAAAAATTCCGTTCTCATTGTCCTCATAGAAGACAGTAGGCGATGAGGCCAGTCCGTCAAGAACATTTCCGTGAACGCCATATATGAACAGTGCATCAGGTTTTCTTTTAAGATCCTGATCATCAGCAAGCTGAAAGAGATTACACTGAGAAAAGCCAAGCTCGAAGAAATTGAGATGGAAGTAAACCATTATGAGTTGCTTCCCTATTTTGGCAGGGTAGCACAACCATTCTTCAGGATTAAGATCAACAAGGTCGATTGGATTTTTTTCAATCTTTTTAAAGTGACCTGTCCTCTTGTTCATCGGCTGCTGAATCACAAGCGGCGGATAAATAAGCATCTGCCTGATAACAGGTATTGCTTCAAGCTTTTTGTATTTTTCTCCTTTATATGAAATTTTCTTTGGGAGCGAAATGACAGACATCTCAGCTCCTGCAGGAACCTGCCGGTATACATTCGGATGGCTTCCTGTAATATTTTCCTGTATCTGCCTGTAAACAGTCCTTACAAGGTGGGTGAGTTGCTCAACTGTCTCATTGAATGTTCTGTACGGCCTTTTGTCAAGCCTGTCGCCTTCAGAATCATTTACAATAAACCTGTCGAAGCTTCTCCAGTAGTCATAGAGGTATTCAACAAAGCCTGCAAGCCTGTCGAGGTTCCTGAGGAAAACAGTGGAATTTTCAAAAATATGCGGTACAAGCTTGTTTTCGTATTTAACAAGAAAGGTAAGTGTTTTCACAAGATCTGTTACGGCAGCCTTGTCAGGTGTCCTGTTGACAAAGATATCAAGCAATGGCGAGTTCTTTGCCTTTAGTGTATCAATGCAGTGATCAAGAACCTGACGGAATTTTTCACTGCCCAGCATCTCCTCGGCTGTCTCACACATCCTTTCACGGATGTTGAGAACTACCTTATTCCCAATAATACGTAATGTGCTTTTCTGCATAAGAATATTTAACAACAGGGGCAAAAATATGATAATAATTAATTGAAGATAAGCTTTTACTTAATTATTTTTGTAATAATGATTATTATGATTTAACGTTATGCAGCCGGAAATTGACCTGTTTGCCATACTGCCTGAAGACAAGATACCGAAAAAGGGTAAGATTCTTATTTCTGAGCCCTTTCTTCCCGATACTTTCTTTAACAGGAGCATTGTTTACCTGACAGATCATTCGGCTGAAGGATCAGTTGGCTTTATACTCAACAAGAAACTTGACCTTAAAATATGTGATGCACTTGAAGGCTTTGAGAGCTGGGAGGAGACTCTGAATATGGGAGGTCCTGTTGCCCCTGACACACTCCATTACCTTCACAGCCTTGGAAAACACATTCCGAAAAGTGTACAGGTTGACACTAATATCTTCTGGGGAGGAGACATTGACATAATACGCGAACTCATAAAAAAAGGAAGGGTAAAATCCTCACAGTTAAGGTTCTTCCTTGGCTATTCAGGCTGGTCGCCAGGTCAGCTTGAGCGTGAACTGAAGGAAAATTCATGGGTTATTGCTACAATACAGTCCGACATTGTCATGACAAGCAGGGGTGATGATACCTGGAAAAAGGTGCTCCGCAGCCTGAGGAATAAGTACCGTGCATGGGCTGATTTCCCCGAATCACCTGATATGAACTGATGGGAGATTAAGGTGGTTTTATATATGCAATATCCTGTAAACCAGTTCTTTTAACAGGTCGCCAGCTTCGGTTCCCGCATCACCATAACCTTTTGATCTCATGTCGAAGGTCCTTAAAAGACTTATTATCTGGACTGTTTTTTTTGCATTGTACTTCGAAGCTGCATTCTCATAATCCTTTACAAAGAAGGGATTTACTTTCAGCACTGAAGCTACATTATTCTTACTCTTGTCAGGCAGATAATGGTAGGTAAGCAGTTTTGTAAAGAAGCTGAACAGAGAAGCAATTGTGAGTGTTAGTGGATTTTCCTTCTGGTTGTCGGAAAAGTACTTAACTATCATGTTGGCCTTAAGTACATTCCTGTTCCCGACAGCATTCTGAAGTTCAAAGTTATTGTAATCCTTGCTGATACCGATGTTTTTCTCGATAAGGGCACTGTTGATTACCGGTTTCCCTGCAGGAAGCGTAATCAGCAGTTTTTCAAGCTCATTGGCTATTTTATGAAGGTCAGTACCAAGATACTCGGTGAGCATTGCACTTGCCTGCGGATCGATCTTTATTCCCTTGCTCATCAGGTATCGTTCTATCCATGCCGGGATCTGGTAGTCCCTGAGCCTGGGAGATTCAAAGTAAACAGCGCTTGTGTCAAGCAGCTTGTACAGCTTTGTCCGCTTGTCGAGACTTTTGTACTTGTAGCAAAAGACCAGTATCGTCGACTGCAGCGGTTTCTCGATATAGATTGCAAGGTCCTCTATTTTCTTGAGCGACTGGGCTTCCTTCACAATAACGACCTGATGGCTTGCCATCATAGGAAAACGCCTGGCAGTATCGATAACTGATGCCACCGAGGTGTCCTCTCCATAAACTATTATCTGATTGAAGGCTTTGTCTGCATCTGACAGGACTTTATCTTCAATATAATCAGATATTGTATCTATAAAATAGGGTTCTTCACCGGCAAGAAAATAAACAGGCTTATAAATCCTGTTCCGCAGGTCTGACATTATTTCTTCGAAAGCTGCCGCCATATCAGAATCTCAGATGTTTAACCGATACACCGTTCCGTTTGATCTCTTTCAGTGCAGCAATGCCGATTTTGAGATGGATCTCTACAAAGTCGTCAGTAACTTTTTTATCACTGATCTGGGTTTTTATTCCGGTTGAGATCATGGGCTGATCGGAGACAAGCAGAAGCGCACCCGTGGGAATTTCATTTGCAAAACCAACAGTGAAAATAGTAGCTGTCTCCATATCTATGGCCATAGCACGCGTCTTCATAAGGTACTTCTTGAACCTTTCGTCATATTCCCAAACACGACGGTTTGTAGTGTAAACGGTACCAGTCCAGTATTCTTTTTTGTATTTAACTATTGTTGAAGATATTGCACTCTGAAGTTTGAAGGCAGGCAGAGCAGGAACTTCATTCGGCAGATAATCATTTGAAGTACCATCGCTTCTTATTGCCGCGATCGGAAGGATCAGGTCTCCTAGCTTGTTTTTCTTCTTCAGCCCCCCGCATTTGCCCAGAAACAACACAGCGCTAGGACTAACCGCACTAAGTAGATCCATTATTGTTGCAGCATTAGGACTTCCCATCCCGAAGTTAATTATTGTAATGCCATCTGCCGTTGCACTTGGCATGTTCTTTTCCTTGCCTTCTACGGGAACATCATGCCACTTTGCAAAAAGTTCCACGTAATATGTATAGTTAGTAAGAAGGAAATGCTTACCGAAAGTTTCAATTGACCTGCCTGTATACCTTGGTAGCCAGTTATTAACAATTTCCTCTTTAGTCTTCATGCTTATTATCAGGTTTTAGATTAACTCGATATATTTGTATAGCCAACAAAAATACATAAAGAAAGTTGAAAGAACTGAATCTGCCTTCATATTCGTTCAAAATTACCGGGGATGGCGATAGTATGATGATCCTCGATCAGATAAGGCGGAAATATGTACGTCTTACACCTGAAGAGTGGGTTCGGCAGAATTTTATTCAGTACCTCATAACCGAAGGGAAATATCCTCCCGGTCTTATGGGAGTTGAAGTAATGTTTAAACTGAACAGGCTCAGGCGGAGAGTTGATATTCTGATACATAACAGACAGGGACGGCCAATTATGATAGTTGAATGCAAAGAGCCTGATGTTAAGATAGATGACAAGGTTTTTGATCAGATCGTTACGTATAATCTTGCAATGAAAGTTCCGTATATTGTTGTAACTAACGGAATTGATCATTATGCCTGCAAGGTTGACGATGAGAACAATAAATATGAGTTCCTGATGGCTATTCCGTTGTATGAGGATATATGTTGAGGCAGAAGGCTGAAGGCGGAAGGGAAATGGCATAACGGCGTAATGGCGTAACGGCACAAGGGAACAAGGGCACAAGGATTGGTGACTGGAGTTCCCCTCCTGGGAGGGGCGAGGGGTGGGTTTTTTAAAGATAAAAGATAAAAGATAAAAGATAAAAGATAAAAGATAAAAGATAAAAGTAAAAAGTAAAAAGCAAAAAGCAAAAGGTTCAGAAAAGTCAATGCAGTAATGATTAACGTTACGTGTGCAATAATACGGAATGAGGATGACCAGGTTCTTGTTGTGCAGAGGGGTGAACATACCGATCATCCGCTGAAATGGGAATTTCCGGGTGGCAAGGTTAATGATGGTGAAAGTGAAGAAGACTGCATTATCAGGGAGATCAGGGAAGAGCTGTCAATAGGTATTGTTATTTGCGGAAGATTGCCTGTCATTGAACATGATTACGGACATAAGCAGATACGACTGATACCATTTATCTGTGACACACTTGAGGAGTTGCCATTCTTGTCCGAACATGTTGATTTCAAGTGGATTGATCCTGAGGAGCTTGTTGAAGTGGATTTTTCAGAAGCAGATATTCATGTTGCAGAATATTATTCAGTCAAAACTGAAGGCAGGGTAAAATCTGAACCTGACCCGGTCATGCAACAGGAACAGTCTTTAAGGGATGATGCAGATCTCAGAAACCTCGTAAACAGCCTTATGGGTATAAAAGAAGCTGAATGGGTTGTTGCGTCTGCTATTGATAACCCGGAGATTTTCAGAAAACTCATGGAGTATTCTTTCTCTGATGATAAAAAGCTGGCATTCAGGGCCTCCTGGACAGTATCAAAGGTATGTGACAAAGCTCCCGAACTGATAGCTCCTCATCTGGTAATGCTTGTCGAATCATTAAAAAAGATCGATAATGAGAGCGTACTGCGCTCATTCCTTAGAATTCTCTCCATGACTGATATGCACAGGTTTGGAACGAAACATCACGGGATGCTGGCAGATTATTGCTTTTCCGCACTCCGTTCCGGATTTACGGCTATTGCTATCAAGGCTTATGCGATGGAAGTGCTTTACAGGCTCGCACTTATCTATCCGGAGCTTGCTAATGAGCTTTCAGCAACAATCAACATGATCCAGGGTGAAGGTTCTGCAGGCATAGTTGCACGGGGCCGACAGATATTAAAGAAATTGTCCTGAGATCAATTAACCACAGAGGACTCAGAGGATTAACACAGGGGTCACTGAGTTTACAGTTTGTTTTTAAGTCTCTGTGCTCTTTGAGATCCCGATAGCTATGTAACACTTCACAATTCAGGTAACAAGCTGTATAAATGAATTTTGAATACAGTTTTCTAATGTTAAAACCCCCATCCTGGGGGGGTGTCTAAAAAGTCAAAGATACATTGTTAATAATTAAGAAAAAATGGGGATGAAATGGCTGTTTCATCCCCTTGTTTATTCTCCAATCTGTTATAAATTAGAGATATAACAAACATCTTAATG
>JAKLDT010000140.1 GCA_022703405.1 Bacteroidota bacterium
GCCCTACCTTGGAGGAACTGGCTGGGGCTATGGCTGGCAGAAAGAAAGAACAGTGCTTTCCCATCACATTAAAAACACAAAAATTGCACCCGTTATCTGCTACGAGTCAGTTTTCGGATCTTATGTTACAGGTTTTACCAGAATGGGAGCCGGAGCCATTTTCATAATGACAAATGACGGATGGTGGAAGAATACAGGCGGATACAGACAGCATCTTAATTATGCCTCAATCAGGGCAATCGAAAACAGGAGACCGGTTGCAAGATGCGGAAATACAGGGATATCATGTTTTATAGATATCAGGGGAAAAATACGTCAGGAGACAGGATGGTACCAGGAAGCTGTTGTGAAAGGCCGGATAATTCCGGAAAACAGAATAACCTTCTATTCATTATATGGCGACTACCTGTATCGTATATCACTGTTTATTAGCATACTGATCGTACTTTATACCTTTGTCGCTCTTCCAGCCAGAAAAAAACAAAAAAAATCCGGGACCACGATGCAACCCGGAGGCAAGGTTTGTGTCTTTTAGTTCAGGTAAGCATAACAGGTGGACAATATTGATGTACATATTAATGCTCCGCTGATTGAGGAGTGCAGAAAAGGAAGCAGCAGGGCACAATACATGCTTTATAACCAGTATTCCAGGGCTATGTACAATGTAGCATTAAGGATGCTGAACAACAGGGAGGATGCTGAAGATATTCTGCAGGAAACCTTTGTCGATTGTTTCAGGAACATCGCTTACTTCAGGTTTGAGTCGACATTCGGAGCCTGGCTAAAGAAAATACTTGTAAACAAGTGTATCAATCATATCCGGAAGAAAAAAATCGACCTTAAGCTTACCGAAGAGCTGCCTGAAAGCGCCGATGATGAGGATGAGGAGACTGTTTATGACATATCAGGCATAATAAAAGGAATTGAAGAGTTGCCTGATGGTTACAGGATCATACTAACCCTCTATCTGCTTGAAGGCTATGATCATGCAGAAATTGCACAGATACTTGGAATAAGCGAATCAACATCAAAATCGCAGTATTCAAGAGCAAAGGACAGATTAAGAAATCAACTAACAAAAAACTGATATTATGGACCGGCTGGAAGAGTTTATCAGGAAAAACAGGGAGGCGCTGGATGCAAATTCACCTTCAGCAGATGTATGGAGGAAGGTCTCAGAGGAGATGAAACCAAAAAGATCAGTAAAAAGGTGGCTCGCTGCAGCAGCATCAGTTGCAGTGATCATAAGCATATCATTTATTTTCTATCAGATAGGAAAAACCAGTGTAAATCAGAAACTTGCCACAGCTTCAGGAAAGGAATTGCCTGCCAGGCTTCAGCTCAGGGAAGCGGAGGCATATTATACAAGTCAGGTTAATGCACTCTACAATGAAGCTGAACCGCTTCTTGCATCAAATCCTGAATTGAAGAGTGAACTTAACAACGATCTTTCACAGATTGACAGTATTTATTCTGATCTTAAAAGGGACCTCAGGGATAACATTGCAAATGAAGAAGTTGTTGAGGCTCTTATCAGAAATTACACTATTAAAATTGAAATCCTTAAAGATATGCTTGCCATTCTGAAGGAGTATGACAACAATGAAAAAAAGAAAAGCCATGAGCTATAAATATATTTCAGTACTGCTACTTTCAGCTATAGCGTCTTTCAGTGCATTTCCGCAGGGAGCGACTGAAACCAGAAGCTATATGAAATCCTTTAAGGTGAAAAAGGATGCTGTTCTTGAGGTGAATAACAAGTACGGGAAGGTTGAAATCACTACATGGGACAAGGATTCAGCCAGTGTAAGGGCTGAAATAAGAGCCTCAGCATCAAGTCATTCAAAAGCTGACAAGATGTTTGATGAGATAACTGTAAAGATAACCGATGCGGGTAACCTTATCCTTGCCCAGACTGTTTTCAACCAGAGCATAAATGCCTTCCTTGAAAACTTCAAGGGAATGACCGGCAAGGTTATCAACTATGATTCACAGATCGAAATAGACTATTATATTAATATTCCTGAATACATGAATTTAAGGATTGATAACAGGTACGGAGATGTATTTATTGAAAAGACTGAAGGAAATACTGATCTGACAATTTCAAACGGTGACCTTAAGGCAGATGTACCGGGTAAAAGATGCAACATGAATCTCACATTCTGTGATGCTGAGATCACCTCATTCATTTCAGGCGACATCCAGGCCTCCTTCTCCGAAGTCACTATTGGTGATCTGAAAAAAGCCACAATCAAGTCAATCTCATCAAAATACAGAATCAATAACGCAGGCGAAATAGACATTGAATCAAGACGGGATGATCTGTTCATTGATAAGCTGGCCTCACTGTCGGGAGACTCTTATTTCACTGATTTTGAAATAGCACTGCTTACACAATCGGTAAATATTGTAAGCCGTTACGGCAACCTTGACCTCAATAATATCTCCAGGAATTTTGAAACCATAAATATAAATTCGGGATTCTCGGATGTATCAATTGAATTTGAACCTTCATCTTCCTACAATACCGAAATAAGGACTCTTAACAGCTTCCTGGCCCTTCCCTCTTCAATAAAAAGTGAAGAAAAAATTCTCAATTCAGATAAAAAGGAATATATGACAACAGGCACTGCAGGACATGATCCGGGAACACGCAAGGTTAAGATAGATGCCAACAGAGGTAAAATTTATATAAAATGACAAGCTTCTCATGCAACTTACGACTCCGGAACTTGTCTTTACAGTGTTAAAATAGAATAGAAATGAACAGAAAAATTATTATAGCAACATTCATTCTTACAATAATATCCTTTTCGTCCCTCATGGCCCAGTTCGAGACGCGGCAGGCCGGAATAAGAATGGGGTACCGCGGAGGGATATTCTATCAGGTATCGCATGATGCCGGAAATGCTGAGATTGCATATAATGGGATGCTCGGTTTCAGCAACAATGGTATTCAGCTGACAGGTCTTAAGATTGTATATGAAACAAGCATACATGAAATTTCCCCTGACCTTGTTTTCGCATGGGGCTATGGAGGGCATGCAGGCTTCATGTATGATGATCATGTGAAATTCATGGGAGAAGATTATTATTTCCCGAATGACAGGTTCTGTCCAATGGTAGGTGTCGACGGCTTTGCTTCAGCTGAATACAGGCTGACAGATATACCACTGAATATCAGCCTTAATGTGAAGCCCTTCATAGAGCTTAC
This sequence comes from Bacteroidota bacterium, assembly GCA_022703405.1. Taxonomy (GTDB): domain Bacteria; phylum Bacteroidota; class Bacteroidia; order Bacteroidales; family VadinHA17; genus LD21. Next base: position 3,218 of record JAKLDT010000140.1, read on the forward strand.
CTTCCCTTCATTCCTGAAGGTATACCCCTGGGATTTTGCCTTGTCGGTTGCTTATGTATTTTAAAAAAATAAACAGTATAATTTCATGAAAAAACTAATTATCACATCACTACTGCTAAGTGCATTTTTCATTTCGTCATTTGCACAGGAATCAGACACACTGTACGGACCATATAAGGAAAAAAAGCAGACAGAATATATGACTCTGTTCGGCAATAACAGGCCGGGAGGAGCTTATGGCGCATTCAGCTTTGGATATGCACAAATTGCTGATGAACATAGCGTTACGTTTGGAGGCCGGTTCGAATGGATAGCTGCCCAGGTAGTTGGATTCGGATTTGGGGGCAAGGGATTCATAAATGAATACCATTATGAACCTGTTATTGACAGGGATGTGTTCCTTACAGGCGGTTACGGAGGTATGTATATTGAGCCTATCCTCATGCCCCGCTTCCCTGTTCATCTTGCTTTTCCTGTTCTGCTGGGAGCCGGAGGAATATCTTATGTATCAAAGGATCTTGATTTCGAGGATAATTTTATCGAGGATTCCGAGGCCTTTCTGCTTGTTGAACCGGGAGCAGAGCTTGAGATGAACCTGACAAGGCATATCAGGCTGGCATTCGGCGCTTCATATATTTTTACAACTCCATTCGATATTGGAACTGACGGAAACACAATTGCCGGAGCAAAGGCAATGGAAGGGATTAACTATAATATAACCCTTAAGTTCGGTAAGTTTTAAGAAGGTTTCCCGCAGATTGCGCAGATCAACGCAGAAATATTTTAAAATTCTGCGAAAATCTGTGTTATCAGCGGGAGATTTTTATTTGGACCTGAAGGCAGCTACTCCCTCATCAAGCCACTTTTTATACTCCTCGATATTGAGGTTAGTCGGCATGGGGTCGATAAGCGGATTACCTTCATGGTCGGCAATCACATAGAGAGGAAGTGCATTCGTTTTGAATTTTGAAATTTCAAGTTCCTCATTAATCTTCCCTATAGTCTTCTTCACTTTCCCATCAATCTGCGAAGTAATCCATTCATTTTCAGACAACTGAGTCCTGTCGTCAACATAAAGGGCGATAATTACAAAATTATCACGGAGGCGTCTCAGAACTTCAGGATCGGACCACACCTTAGCCTCCATAAGCTTGCAGTTAGCACAGGCATGGCCTTTAAAATCGATAAGCACCGGTTTTTTCTGTTCCTTCGCGCAGGCAAGGCCCTGTTTAAGATCGAAATATCCTGTGAGTCCCAGTGGCATCTCAAAGATATCACCATGCCTGGGGTCTGAGCACAAAGTACTTGAAGGAGTATTTGTAACTGAAGGCATCGACTCTCCCCTGTTTTGTGAAATCAGAAGGGGAAGGTTAAGCTGTGACTTCGATTGTGAAGGGAGAAATGATGACAATCCTGTCAGTGGCGCACCAAACATACCGGGAACAAGGTATACAACAAATGAGAACACTGCAATTACAAGGAAAAGCCTGAAAGTACCTATAAAAGGAAGTTCACTGTCATGCGAGAACCTTATCTTTCCAAGCAGGTAAAAGCCCATAAGGGAGAACAATACTATCCATATTGCAAGGAAGAGGTCGCGTGACAGAAGTCCGAGATTATAGACACTGTCAATTGTCGACAGGAATTTCATGCTGAAGGCCAGCATAATAAAACCCAGCACTACTTTCACAGAGTTAAGCCAGCCGCCTGATTTCGGCATCCTGCTCATCACTGAAGGAAAAAGTGCGAAAATTGTAAATGGCAGGGCAAAGGCAAGGCCGAAGCCTAACATGCCTATTGTAGGACGCACAACATCCCCGCTGGCTGCTTCAACAAGCAGTGCTCCCACAATTGGGCCGGTGCATGAAAATGAGACAATTACAGTTGTCAGTCCCATGAAGAATGCAGCAAGCATTCCACCCTGGTCAACCTTTGAGTCAGCGCCTGATGCCCATTTATTTGGAAGTACAATCTCGAAAGCCCCGAAAAAAGAAGTGGCAAAAATCACGAACAGTGCAAAGAATATTGTGTTTGGTATCCAGTGAGTGCTCAGGGCATTTGCGACGCCTGCTCCAGCGCTTGTAAGTGAAACAATTATGCCGAGAGAGGAATATATGAGTACAATAGAGATCCCGAATATAAGCGCCTTAAGTACGGATTTGCCTTTGTTTTCCGATCCCTGTGAAAAGAAGGCCACAGTCATCGGTATCATCGGGAATACACATGGAGTAAGAACACCTGCAAAACCTGCAAGAAGTGAGATGAGGAAAAATTTAAGAAGGCCGCTGCCCTGCTCCTTCTGGCTGCCGGCAGAAGTTAAAGTCTGTTCCGGTGCCTCAGTTACAGTGCTGCCACCACCGGCGATTGCAATTGAAAACTCCACATCCTTGGGAGGTGAGCAGGTTACATTGTTGCAGGCCATGTAGTTAAGTATTCCTTTCACGGTAAAGGAAGCTTCAGAAGAAATAATTTTCTGCCTGAACTCAGCTTTGGAGCTGAAAGTCTGTATTTTGAAGCCAAAAGCCTCATCCATCTTTTCGACAGGAGGTGTTACTTCAATTATTTTACCATCAAGCTTATAACCGGAAAGTGTATCGAATGTGAATGATGTGGGTATCGGACCGCCATCAGGAACCGACATTCCATAGATATGGGAACCTTCCTCTATAGTGGCAGAAAGAACAACCTCGTACAGATTATCACCCTTCTTCTCATAGGTGTAATCCCATGTTACAGGATCAAATATCTGAGATTCAGCATATAAGGATAAGGATAACAGTGTAAACATCAACAAACTTTTCCTGAACATAACTTTATCTGTTTAAGTTTTTGTTTAAAAGGCAAGAAAACAAATTCCGAAAAGAGATACAAGCAAGATCTGAAATTGTTCAGTCAGATGCAAGGTCAATCTCATTATCATAATGATCAAAGAAATGATATTCGAGCATATGATATGAAGTTACGGATTGTATCTTAAGGCTTATCTTGTACTTAAAATTCCATTTCCTGCAGACTGGGATAATACCTTTTTTAAGATAGGCAGCAACAAAGGGATGCACATTAAGGATTATCTTGCGTGTTTTGATTTTGTCAACAATATATGCAAGGGTCCTTTCAAGCTCATCGGTAAAGAGAATAGTAGGCTTTGTTTCTCCGGTACCCTGGCATACAGGACATTTTTCATCTGTCACTATATTCATTTCGGGCCTGACCCTCTGGCGGGTGATCTGCATCAGCCCGAATTTTGTCAGAGGAAGTATATTGTGTTTTGTTCTGTCATTTCCCATTACCTCCTTCATCTTTTCATGAAGAAGCTGCTTGTTTTCATTCGACTGCATGTCGATGAAGTCGACAACAATTATCCCCCCCATATCCCTGAGTCTCAGCTGCCTGGCTATTTCCACAGCTGCCTCCATATTTACCTCGAGGGCATTTGATTCCTGGTCGTTGCCTGAACGGGAACGGTTACCACTGTTCACGTCTATTACATGAAGGGCTTCGGTATGTTCTATTATAAGGTATGCCCCATGCTTGAAAGAGACAGTTTTACCAAAGAGAGCCTTGATCTGTTTATTGATGCCAAAATGGTCAAAAATAGGGATGCTTCCCTTGTACACTTTGACTATTTTTTCCTTTTCTGGCGCTATCTCCCGTATATACAAACGAACATCCTCGGCAAATGAAGCATCGTTGACATGAATGCTGTTAAACGTAACATTCAGCATGTCGCGGAGGATTGTTGAGGTCCTGTCCATTTCTCCAATGAAAAGCTTCGGAGATTTTATTTCCTTTTTGACGGTAAGGAAAGCTGATTCCCATTTTCTGACAAGTTCGCGCAGCTCGGCATCGAGTACTGCAACCTTTTGTCCGTCGGCTACAGTTCTGACTATGACTCCATAGTTACGCGGCTTAATACTCTGAACAAGAGTCTTAAGCCTGCTTTTCTCCTCAGAGCTTTCAATTTTTGATGAGACCGATACCTTATCGGAATATGGCATCAGCACAAGGTTCCTGCCCGCGAGTGATATTTCGGCAGACAGTCGCGGACCTTTTGTTGAAATAGGTTCTTTTGTTACCTGTACAATTACAGTCTGACCCTGAGTAAGGACATCAGTTATTTTTCCGTCCTTGTCAATATCCGGTTCAGGCTTGAATTTATGAACAGGAGGTACTCTTCCCTGTTTCTGAAGAGCAGTAAGGTAGTACTTCTGATGAGTTCTGAACTGAGCTCCCAGATCGAGGTAATGCAGGAACGCATCTCGCTCATAACCCACATTAATAAATGCAGCATTCAACCCGGGCATGATCTTCTTGACCTTGCCAAGATATATGTCACCCACAGAGAATCGAATGTTTCGTTTTTCCTTGTTTAATTCAATAAGCTGCTTTTCTTCAAGCAGCGCCAACGAAACCTCGGATTCACCAACTTCAATGATTAAATCCTTGTTAACCACGTTTAAATATTGATCTGATTTTGAGTGTTTTCCCAAACACCCGGCCCCATACATAAAATAAACCTAAAGACCATCAGATCTTTAGGTTTAAATAAAAGTTCTATGACCACTGGCTGATCTGTTACTTCTTCTTATGTCTGTTCTTACGCAAACGCTTTTTGCGTTTGTGTGTGGCCATCTTATGTCTTTTTCTTTTTTTA
>JAKLDT010000141.1 GCA_022703405.1 Bacteroidota bacterium
AAAGATGAGACGCATAAATGAGGCAGCAGGCCGCGCTTCAGAAATTGAACAGGTGGCTGTAGCAACTGCAAACGGACTGAGAGCCATTGCAAATGCTATAAATGAGGAGAATGGACTAAATGCTGTAAACCTCAGGATAGCAGAACAATACCTTGCTGCATTTGGCAACCTTGCCAAGACAAACAATACTATGATTCTTCCTTCAAATCTCTCTGATATTGCAGGAATTGTTGCAACTGCAACTTCCGTTTTCAACGAGACAAAGGATAAGAAGAAATAAGCCAGAAAGGCTGTAGAGGCTGTAGAGGCTTTAGAGGCTGTAAATTAGATTACAGCCTCTTTTGTTTTACCGCCTTTACAGCCTTTACAGCCTCTACAGCCTTTACAGCATTTACCGCCTTTACAGCCTTCTCCTAGGCTTCTTCATGCTCCGTACGCTGAATTATTTCATTCTGAAGATCCTCTCCCAGATCATTGAAATAATCACTGTAACCTGCCACTCTGACAATAAGGTCGCGGTAACGCTCCGGATGTTTCTGTGCATCACGGAGAGTATCGGCATTGACAACATTGAATTGAATGTGGTGCCCGTCAAGGCTGAAATATGACCGGATAAGAGCTGTCAGATTACTGTAACTATCCTCATCCTCAAAAAATGAAGGTGAGAATTTCTGGTTCAGTAGTGTTCCGCCTGTCCTCAGATGATCGATCTTTGATGCTGATTTAATTACAGAGGTTGGCCCCCTGTGGTCAGCGCCCTGGAAGGGTGAGATACCCTCGGAAAGAGGAAGTCTGCTGTTCCTGCCGTCGGGCGTAGCACCAGTCACACTGCCAAAGTATACATGTGAAGTTGTCGGCAGCATATTTATCCTGTGAACACCTCCCCTTGTATTCGGCCTTCCGTTAACAGAATCATAATAAATCTCAAACACTGCAACTGCCTGCTGATCAGCATAATCATCATCGTTGCCATATTTAGGCGTTTCATAAATCAGGTCATGCTGAATATTTTCATAACCGGCAAAATCCGACTCCAGTGCATTAATCAGTTGTTGCCAGGTAAATTTCTTCTGCTCGTAAATATTGTATCGTATTGAGGTAAGCATGTCGGTTATGCTGCCAAGCCCCACGCCCTGAATATATGAAGTATTGTATCTTGCTCCTCCGGAATTATAGTCCTTTCCGTTATAAATGCAATCCTCAACAAGTAATGAAAGGAAGGGCACGGGAAGCCATGTGGCAAATAGTTTTTCGATAACATTATTCCCTCTGATCTTGATGTCGGCAAAATATCTTACCTGCAACTGAAATGCAGTCATCAGTTCGTCAAAGCTCTTATGATCAGCGGCATAACCTGTTTCAGGTCCCACCTGCCTGCCCGTTCTTTTGTCAAAGCCGTTATAAAGTGTAAGCTCAAGTATTTTGGGCAGATTGAAATAACCTGTAAGCCAGTAGGCTTCGGTTCCAAATGCTCCGGTTTCCACACAGCCTGATGTTCCTCCATTTCGGGCATCAGTAATATTCTTGCCCTGCCTGAGGAGTTCGGAGATAATTGCCTCGGTGTTGAAGCAAGATGGCTGTCCGAAGCCGGTCTTAATAATATCAAGAGCCCTGTGTATGTAACTGTCCGGATTCTTTTTGCTGATCTGAACCATTGAACCTGGCTGAAGCAGCCTCATCTCCCTGATAACATCGAGCAGTATATATGACATCTCATTCACAGCATCAGTTCCGTCAGCTTTCACACCTCCCAGGTTTATTAGGCAGAAATCAGTGTAAGTGCTGCTTTCATTCGCAGTTACTCCCATTTTGGGAGGTGAAGGATGGTTGTTGAATTTCACCCAGAAGCATCCCAGCAGGTCCCACAGCTTTTCCTCATCAAGCGTACCCGCTTCAGTCTCCTTCATGTAAACCGGATACAGATGCTGGTCGAGGCGACCAGGATTGAAGGAATCCCATGGATTGAGTTCTGTAATTACTCCCAGATGTATAAACCAGTAATGCTGAAGCATTTCATGAACAGTTTCGGGGGCGTGGGCAGGCACCTTACGACAGACCATCGCCATTTTAAGCAGTTCTTTTTTCCTTTTGTCATTCAGCTCCCTGGCTGCAAGTTTCTCAAGCTCGCAGGCATGGCGGTTCGCATACATAATAATTGCATTGCAGGCAATATCCATTGCCTTAAGCTCTTCTTGCCGCTCAAAAGCCTGAGGATCTGTAAAATAATCAAGCCTGTCAATTGCCTTCCTGATCTCTTTCTTAAGATCGTGGAATCCTGTCCTGAACATTTTATATCCCAGCACGGTATGCCCCGGTGCCCGCTGCTCCTGAAACTCGGTAAATATGCCGGCATCATAAGCAAGTATCCATTCTGACGTCATGTTGCTCATCAGCCTGTCGCGGTTGCTTTTTCCTGTCCAGTATGGTATTACTTCCTTTGCATAAATGGCTTTCACCTCTTCATCAACCTTGAAAGAAACTTTTTCCCTTGAATTGAGAACCTCCAGATCATTCATCGAATGAAGGCTTATCTCGGGATAAGTCGGAGTGGCTTTTGGAGCAGGTCCGCGTTCACCGACAATCAGTTCACCGTCATTAATGCATATCTTCTTGTTTTTCAAAAGATATTCAAAGGCTTTTGCCCGCCTGACTGGTGCAGAAAGCTCCCGCGCCTCATCACTTTTGTAAAACTGAGTCATAAGCAAAGCCCGCTCGGCTGACATTGTTTCCTTCGCATTCAGACTCTGTTCTCTTAGTTTCTTTACTCTTTCTGATAAGATCATGTTTATTGTCTTTAGTCTTTAGTCTTTAGTCTTTTGTCTTGTGCCTAGCGCCTAGCGTCGTGCGCCCCATGTCATCCCCCGATCTTAACCTTAATCCCTGTTTGTGAAAAATACTCCTTCATCTGCTTCATTTTTTCCCCTGCAGGTGGTTCAACACCTTCCATTTTCCATTCCATATTAAACCTCCTGTATTTTGAAGATCCGATCTTATGATATGGAAGAAGGTTAATCTTTTTAATGTTCCCGGTATTCACAGAAGTTATATAATCTCTTAATTTCATAAGGTGACCTTCATCATCATTCATTCCGGGTATAACAGGGATCCTGATCATTACTGCTTCTGCCTCCCGGGCAAGCAGTCTGAAATTTTCGAGTATAAGTCTGTTCGATACGCCTGTTAATTCGATATGCCTGTCATCACTGAGGTGCTTCAGGTCGAAAAGGAACAGGTCGGTATACGGCAAAATTTCCCTGAAATTCTTCTCCGGCGAATATCCTGATGTATCAACAGCTGTATTAAAACCCTTCTTTTTGAGAGCCTTGAGTGCAGCAAGAAGAAATTCAGGCTGCATAACGGGTTCCCCTCCCGAAAAGGTTACCCCTCCTCCCGACCTGTCAGTGAATAATCTCTCCTTTTCACATATTTCAAGGATATCATCAACAGTATAATATTTCCCGACTTCCTCCTCCTTAATAAAAGACTTGCCTCCCACCCTGTTTGTCCTGCTTGTCTTTTCCGGCAAGCTTGAAATACCTTCAGGATTATGACACCAGCGGCAGGAAAGAGGACAACCCTTCATGAAGAAAGTCACCCTGATGCCGGGACCATCGTGCACAGAATATCGTTTAACGCTGAATATCAAGCCTTCCATGGGAAGTAAAAAGTAAAAAGTAAAAAGTGAAAAGTGAAAAGAGAGTAATTGGCAGATCAGCGGGGATTCCGCATTTTACAGTGAATAGAACATGAGACAGCAGTAAAGGCGTTTACCAAGTCGCTGCATCATGAATTTATGTCTTAAAGCTGCAAGCATCAGAGTTTTATTACGAACGCAAGTTAATTTATTTAAATAAAACAGACATATAATATTATAAAGAATTAATCGTTATTTTTATAACAGCTCCCGTGTGTACAAATGAAATGCCTGCTTACCTTATTATGCTTTCTTTTTTCTTCTGTCATCCTGCTTTCTCAAAGTGGATTAAGACATACGATCAGCGGTTATGTACGTGAAGATGTAAGCGGTGAATCACTTGCAGGGGTAAATATCTATATTCCTGACAATAAAGCAGGTACAGTGACAAACACTTATGGTTTCTATTCAATAACAATAGAAGGTAAAAATACAATTCTTGTTTTTTCCTACATAGGGTATTCATCTGATACTGTAAGAGTAAACCTTGATAGTGACAAGGAGCTCAATATCGATCTGAAACCAAATGTAATGCTGGCGGAAGTGACAGTTGCGGCAAGCAGGAAGGATAAACAAAGCGAATCGGCTAAGATGAGCTCAGTGAAGATTAATGTATCCCAGGCAAAGAACATCCCATCACTACTTGGCGAAAAAGATATACTTAAAGTAATCCAGCTGATGCCGGGAGTGCAGAAAGGCACAGAAGGCAGCAGCGGTTTCTATGTAAGAGGTGGTGGGCCCGATCAGAATCTTATAATCCTTGACGATGCAGTAGTTTACAATGCAAGTCATCTTTTCGGCTTCTTCTCAATCTTTAACGGAGATGCTCTTAAGAGCGCTGAGCTGACTAAGGGAGGATTTCCTGCAAGGTATGGTGGCAGACTGTCATCAGTTCTTGACATGAGTATGAAGGACGGCAATAAGGAAGAATGGCATGGAGAGGGAGGAATTGGACTTATCTCATCACGATTGACAATTGAAGGACCACTGAAGAAAAACAAATCCTCCATTCTTCTTTCAGGCAGAAGGACTTATGCAGACCTGCTGCTGCGGCCGGTACTCAAAGCAATGGATGAGCAGAATACAGGTTATTATTTCTATGATCTCAATGCAAAGGTAAATTACGATTTCGGAAGGAAGAATAAGCTCTACCTGAGCGGCTACTTCGGAAAAGACAAATTCTATATAAAAAACAACAGTCATGATATAAAGGAAAATGCCGGCTTCCTGTGGTCAAACAGCACCGGCACACTGCGCTGGAACCATTTGTTCAGTAACAAACTGTTCTCAAACACATCGATAATATACAGCAATTATACATTCAGCATCTTTGACAACTATACGTATCTTCCTGAAAATAAAGATTTTCATGCTAAATATTACTCAGGTATTACTGACTACAGCATTAAATTTGACCTTGATTATCTGCCGGGTACGAACCACACTGTCAAAGCCGGTTTTTTATCATGTTCGCACCAGTTCAGACCTTATGCATACGTCGAAAATGACCTGAATTCAAATGTGCATAAACGGGAAAGCAAACTGACAAGCGGAATAGAATCGGCAGTCTATGCTGAAGACACCTGGCAGGTTCTTCAGAATCTTAAAATAAACGGTGGAATCAGATTCAGTCATTTCCTTGCCTCTTCGAGTCAGTACCAGTATCTTGAGCCAAGGCTCTCAGTGGCATGGAAGCCTGCAGGCGACCTTGCATTCAAGGCATCTTACAGCGAAATGAACCAGTATATTCATCTTATCTCAAATACCGGTATCAGCCTTCCGACAGATCTTTGGGTTCCGACGACTGATCGTGTAAGGCCCCAGCATTCAAGGCAGGGAGCAATTGGATTTGTAAAAGATCTTGCCAATCCCGAACTCGAACTTTCCCTGGAAGGTTACTATAAAACTATGGATAATGTTCTGGGTTATAAGGAAGGTGCCACCTTTCTTGAATTCGGCGACCCTGCCTCATCATCTGAAGTGAACTGGGAGAATAATGTAACTGCCGGAAGAGCATGGTCCTACGGGACCGAATTACTGCTGCAGAAAAAAAACGGCAGGCTGACCGGCTGGATAGGTTATACACTTTCATGGACTCAGATGCAGTTCGATTCACTTAATTTCGGAAAAAAATTCTACGCTAAATACGACAGGAGGCACGACATCTCACTTGTTGGCGTTTACAGGGTGAACGACAGAATAACTATATCAGGAACCTGGGTGTATGGCACAGGGAACACAGTAACTCTCCCATCTTCAGAATATTATGCCACCACACATTCATTTACCACACGCAATCCCTCATACCCGGGAGGAGGCCTGTCGGGGATAACAGGATTTTATGTAAAAGACACAGGAGAGAAGAATAACTTCAGGATGGGGGCATATCACAGGCTTGATGCGGGCATTCAGTTTCATAAACAAAAGAAACATTTTGAAAGGGTGTGGGAGTTTTCTGTTTATAATGCCTATAATCACAGGAATCCCTTTTACTACTACACTGAAACAGTGAAAAAGGACAACAAGGACTATGGCATTCTGAGACAGGTCACCCTTTTTCCAATAATTCCGTCATTCACCTATTCACTTAAGTTCTGAACATGAAGTTATATCCAATAATTATAACAACAGCAACAGTTCTCCTGCTTCAGGGTTGTGAAACAGTACTTGACACGGACAAGGTGCCTCAGTTTGAATCGAAGCTTGTTGTTACTGCTTTTCTTGAGCCTGGAAAAGATGTCAATATGTTAAATGTATCAGTAAACCAGCCACTTTATGGCGATCTCGGGAATGTAAACCAGACAGGCAACATAAGCGCCTGGATATCAGACGGAGAGCAAGAGATAAAGCTTAACACCGGGAACGAATTAATGTATTTCAGAAGTGAAGAAATGAAAGTTGTACCCGGAGCGAAATATTTCCTCAGGGTTAGCAGCGACAAAGGAATGGAGGTACATTCAGAATGTTCAGTCCCATATTTTTTTGATCTTAAGGCAGAGGTCGACACCTTTACAATAGTCACAAGCACAAATAATATGCTGCTCAGGCACTTCAAAGGAGAATTTTCCTTCAGCGATTCATCGGGATATGAGAATTATTACAGGGTGTTTGCACGATTAACAACATTTAAGAAATATTCATCAGGAGGCAGTACCTACAAAGGAGATTCATTCCTGTCTGACGAGACACAATTGTTCACTGATAAATCAGCCGGCCAGGACGGAAGGTTAAGGATCCCCCTGGAAATAGGTATTTATCCAGCTTTTTATGACTCTGCTTTTCTGAAAATTTATGTAATGAATACTGATAAATCATATTACCTGTACCATAAATCAATAGAAAATTATGAGGACGGTGAAAATCCCTTTGCTGAACCTGTTCCTGTTTACTCAAACATTGAAGGAGGACTCGGTGTTTTTGCAGCCTGCGTTATTGATTCAGTAGTTTTCCGACTCAGGTAACAGAAAGATGGCATATTCTGCAAACATAAATATCTCATATCATGTATCTTACACGCATTAACGCAATATTAACAAATCATTAACCAAAAAGGCTGCAACATTTCTGAATAATTAACGTCTATAGTATGTAAATAAGTTCCCAAAAAATCGCCGTCCGGCGAATTCTACGATCAGGTTTAGGTAAATCACAGAAAGACACCTCCCCGGTGTCTTTCTTCATTTATATTTTCGTATTTTGTGCTATTATTGCAAAACCATCTAATCAAAATTAATATGAAACACTATTTACTTATAGTTGCACTCACGGTCATCTCAGTTACAGCTTGTAAAAACAGTGAAATGAATGAAAATCCCTTTCTGAATGAAAAATACGGTACTCCCTTTGAGGTTCCGCCGTTTGAAAAGATCAAGGCAGAGTATTACATGCCGGCCTATCTGAAAGGCATCGAAGAACAAAAAAAGGAGATCAGGGATATAATTACAAATAAGCAGGAACCTGATTTTGAAAATACAATCAGGGCTCTGGAATACAGTGGAGAACTACTGACAAAAGTAAG